>JBBISM010000141.1:0-7017 GCA_037441245.1 Ignavibacteria bacterium
AATGGAAGATATACATAATCAAACGAGAAGCCCGAAAGAGAAATATAATATTCAAGATATTTCTTTTGAGTTTCGTTTTTTAATTCGGTTGCAGAACCTAACCAGAAAAAGCTAACCCTCGTATTTTGCAAAATAAATGGAACACTCATTACCTCGCCTCCGATAATAAATATGGGTGATTTATAAGTGCCATCGAGTTCAAATCCTTTAATATGATTATTTAAGTCATCGAGATTGATAAATAAAAAGCTACCTGTTAAACCAGCTCCGATACCAAAGTATGGTTGTTTTTCTTCTTTAATTGGCATTTCTTCAAAGCCCAATCTGGATAGCTCATCATCTTGCCCCATAGAATTAGCATAGCTCAAGATTGATATAATGATTACTGTAATTATAAGATTATTTTTCATTTATTCACCTTATTTTTGCAATATTTATAATATACAAATTTAATCAAATGTGTTAATATTTATGCACCTTCATACTTTTTTATAATTTTTGAATATATTTCACTTTATCATAAATTAATACGTTAATTGATAATTGCTATGTTCAACTTTTTTTAAGCTATGATATGAAGATAATATTTCCTGATGGCTCTGAACGTGAATATGCTGATGGTTCGACCGGCATGGAGATAGCACAGTCTATTTCGGAAAGCTTAGCCAGAAATGCACTCGGCATTCTCGTAAATGGGAAAAAGTTCGATCTGTCGCGTAAAATTTATGAGGATGCAAATATAAGAATAGTTACTTTCGACGATGAAGAAGGTGAAAAGATATTTTGGCATTCATCTGCACACTTGATGGCGGAAGCAATACAAGAGATATATCCCGGGACAAAATTTGGTATTGGACCAGCTATTGAGAATGGATTTTATTACGATGTGGACCTACCGAATGATTCAACAATTTCTTATGATGATTTGGTAAAAATAGAAGATAAAATGTATGAACTCGCCCAAAAAGACGCTGTTTATCAACGTGTTGAAATTAGCTGGGATGAAGCAATAGAATTTTGGAAAAATGCAGGTGATGAATATAAAATTGAGTTATTACAAGATTTAAAAGAAGACGAAATTACGTTTTATAGGCAAGGTAATTTCATAGACCTATGTCGAGGCACTCATATTCCAAATACTAAATTAATCAAATCTATAAAGCTATTGAATGTAGCTGGAGCTTATTGGCGTGGTGATTCAAATAGAAAGATGATGACACGTGTATATGGGATAACCTTTCCTAAAAAGAAAATGCTCGATGAATATTTAGTTATGCTCGAAGAAGCCAAAAAGCGTGACCATCGTAAATTGGGCAAAGAATTGGAGTTATTCTTAATTACACCTACAGTCGGTGGTGGATTGCCTCTCTGGCTACCAAAAGGCACAATTTTGAGGAGAAATTTAGAAAATTTCCTTAAGACAGAACTTTTCAAAAGAGGATATCAGGAAGTAATAACCCCACACATAGGCAACTTGAATTTATACCGTACATCAGGGCATTATCCTTATTATGCAGATTCTCAATTTGCCCCAATCACCGTAGAAGACGAGGAGTATTTGCTCAAACCTATGAATTGTCCGCACCATCATCAAATATATTCTTCGAAACCGAGAAGTTACAAAGAATTGCCATTGAGATTAGCTGAATTTGGCACTGTCTATCGCTATGAACAATCTGGCGAGCTTACTGGATTGACAAGAGTCAGAGGTTTCACTCAAGATGATGCTCATATATATTGCACTCACTCCCAATTAAAAGATGAGTTAATCAATGCCATTGATTTGACTCAGCTTGTTTTTAATACTTTTAATATGGAAGTTTCCACTCGACTCTCTTTCAGAGATGACAGTCCTGACAAATTTGCTGGCGATCCAATTATGTGGGAAAAAGCCCAACAAGAAATCAAAGAAGTTGCAGATATCATGGGACTAAATTACAAAATAGCCGAAGGCGAGGCTTCATTCTATGGTCCTAAGGTTGATTTCATAGTCCGAGATGCAATTGGCAGAAAATGGCAATTAGGCACTGTACAGGTTGATTATGTTATGCCAGAAAGATTCCAACTTGAATATACCGGAGGCGACAATGCAAAGCATAGACCAATAATTATACATCGCGCCCCATTCGGCTCGATGGAAAGGTTTATATCTATTTTGATTGAACATTTTGCCGGTAATTTCCCATTTTGGCTTGCTCCAGTGCAACTTATTATTTTACCAATTAGCGAAAATCACCATTCTTATGCACAAGAAATTAAATCTAAATTTGAAAATCTGAAATTTAGAACTGAAATTGATTTGCGGAGCGAAAAAATAAATCGCAAAATTGCTGAAGCTGAGCAAAAGAAGATTCCCTATTTGCTAATTTTGGGTCAAAAAGAATCTGAAAACAATACAATTTCACTCAGACAGCATAAAAAAGGAGATTTAGGAAGCAAAACTCTCGAAGAAATTATTAGTATTTTCAATGAAAGAAATACTCCCGGAGTTATTGATTAAATTTTATTCATAATAATTTAGATAATATGAAAATAGAAGATATTGACAAATTTTTACAGGAAATTGAATTATTCAGGGATTTGAATAGTCAAGAAAGATTATTAATCATAGATAATCTGAAACTAATGAATTATTGTAGCAATGAATTCGTTTTCGAACAGAACACTGAGAGAAAACATTTATTCCTAATATACAGCGGGCGGGTCAAACTATTCATTCAAACTCCATTTGGGGAAGAAAAGGAATTAACTTTTTTTTCAAAGTACGATTTTCTTGGAGAAGGGGCTTTAATGGATTCATATCCGCACTCTACATCTGCTAAAGCAGTAGAAGATACAATTGTTTTGAAATTAAGTAGGCAAGATATTAATGTTTTGCTGGAAAAACATCCCCAAACCGTTATAAAAATCCTTTCACGTGTAGCAAGGGTTATTTCAAGGAGAATGCGTCAGGCGACCAACCAAGTGGTTGACGCTGCTGCTCAATATATATCAGGACGTACAAGACTAGAACATGACTTACTCGGCGAGCGTCAAGTGCCATACGAATTCTATTATGGAATCCAGACATTAAGAGCTGTAGAAAATTTTAACATTTCAGGAGTCTCTATTAGTCATTTTCCAGATTTAATTAAAGCTCTTGCACAAATTAAATTAGCAGCAGCCAAAGCAAACTTTGAAACTGGGAATTTATCTGAAGATATAGCAAAAGCGATTTTCAAAGCTTGCAATGAAATAATTGATGGTAAGTGGCATACACATTTTGTTGTAGATATGGTTCAAGGTGGGGCTGGAACTTCAACAAATATGAATGCGAATGAGGTTATTGCTAATAGAGCTTTGGAAATTATGGGTAGAGAAAAAGGTGATTATCCATATTGTCATCCCAATAATCATGTTAATTTATCTCAATCAACTAACGATGTGTATCCGAGCGCTCTCAAAATAGCTTTTTATTATAGCAACCAATCCCTCATTTCAGTTTTGAGAGAATTGGTTATTTCATTTAGGAGGAAAGCGAATGAATTTTCCAATATAATAAAGATGGGGCGTACTCAATTGCAAGATGCTGTACCAATGACCCTTGGTCAAGAGTTTGAAGCATTTGCTGTTACTCTCGAAGAGGAAATCGAGCGTTTAAACCAGAATGCAGATCTTTTTTTAGAAATGAATTTAGGTGGCACTGCAATAGGTACTGGCATAAATGCAGATCCAAAATATTGTGAATTAGTTATTACTCACCTGAGAGAAATAACTGGATTACCTGTTACCATAGCTGATAATTTAGTTGAAGCAACGCAAGATACTGGTGCATTTGTGATGTATTCATCAGCGATAAAAAGATTAGGTGTAAAATTATCTAAAATTTGTAATGATTTAAGATTGCTCAGTTCTGGGCCAACCGCAGGTTTTAATGAGATAAATTTACCCAAGATGCAACCTGGTTCATCAATTATGCCCGGGAAAGTAAATCCAGTCATACCCGAAGTGGTCAACCAAATTGCTTTTAAAGTTATTTCTAATGATTTAGCTGTAACTCTTGCAGCCGAAGCAGGTCAATTGCAATTAAATGTGATGGAACCGATTATAGCCCAAAGTTTATTTGAGTCAATTGAAATGCTTAAAAATGGAATGAAAACTCTGAAATATAGATGTATAGACGGCATTACAGCCAATGAAGATAAATGTAGGCAATATGTTGAAAATAGTATAGGGATTATTACAGCACTAGCACCAATACTTGGGTACGAAATCTGCTCTGATTTAGCAAAAGAAGCAGCCGAAAGTAAAATCAGTGTTTATGAGCTTGTCTTAGAGAAAAAATTATTAACTAAAGACAAGTTGAACGAACTTCTTAAACCCGAAAGAATGATAAATCCACAACCGATGAATAGAAAGTATCTAGAGAATTTATAATTAAACAAGGTTCGGATCTATCAGTTTTCTTTCTAAAGCAACCTTAATCAAGCCAGCTGTATTTTTAACACCGAGTTTGAGCATAATGTTTCTTCTATGAGCATCAACTGTCCTTTGGCTGATATTAAGGTGTTTTGCAACAGTTGCCGTTGTATATTCACGTGCAATAAGAGTGAGTATCTGTTTCTCTCTTTTTGTAACTTTTAATATGCCGCTGGCAGTATGACCTTTTCTAATATCATTTCTAAGAGTGCCGGCAGCAATTTCTTGTGCTAAATTATTCAAACTCGTAATATCGAGGAATAAGTCGCCTCGAGAAACTTTTGCAACTGCTTCGGCTAATTCATTCAGATCGGCATTCATAGTTAAAAAGCCGTTAATTTGAATTTGTAAGCAGCGCCTGATTGTTACAGCGTCAAGTTCACTCGAATAAATTATGAATTTAGTGTTTGGATAAGAACTTTTCAGCTTTGCGATATTCTCGAAGCCGTGAGTCCAAAGGAAATCATTATTTAGTAATACAATTAGTATCTCTCCTTTTTCTGAATAAGCGACAAGTTGTTCAAGGTTTGAAGCTATTCCTATAACATCAAAACTACTTTGGTTTTTTAAGAAGAATTCGAACATCTTAGCTAAGAGCTTATGCTCGTCAGCGATTAAGACCTTTGTATTTTCCATATCTTCCTTAATAATTATTTAGTAATTAATGAATTAAAATATCAATTAATATTATTTCTCATAAAAAATTAATTATAACTTACAACAATATTAATAAAATATTTCAAAAAAATCAAGCGTTTTAATTATTATTATAATTTCAATTCATAGTTTAGTTAAAGTTAAATTTTATATAATTCGTTAACTTATTTATTACCATAGATATATAAAATTTAAGGACTATTAATAATGAATACGATTTAATATTTGATTTTTTGTTCAATATCCCAAAGTGGTATATATCTAGCTTCTCGAATTGATTTTTGACCTAAAGGGCTTATAGTCCAATCAATAAATTTTTTAAGTGAACCTGTCGGAGTATTCAAAATATAGAAATACAAATATCTTGTTATAGGATATTTGTCATTTCTAACATTTTCCTCGGTTGCTTCGATACCCTCAATTTTGCAAAGGTAAATTCCATAGTACTGGCTAATACATCCATATCCGATAGAATTTTGATTATTACTCACTTCTTCGACAATTGATTGGGTATTATGCTTTATCAGGATTGAATGATAAAAAGGTTCGCCCAATAGAATATGTTCACTGAAATATAAGTAAGTACCAGAGTTTGGGGATCTACCAACAAGTTTAATTGGAGCATCTTTACCACCAATTTCAGACCAATTTTTAATTCTGCCTGTATAAATATCACGTAATCGTTTAATTGCCAAAGTTTTAATTTCATTTGCGGGATGTAAATATATACCTATTGCATCTTTGGCAATTAAATATGATAATCCGATAGTTCCAGTCTTATCAGCAAGTAATTTGATTTCATCAGATTGCAGTGAACGCGAAGCAATGCAAATATCAGCTGATTTATCTATAAGGGATTGAATGCCGATTGCAGTTCCGCCACCTTCTAAATATATTGAAACATTAGGTTCGCTAAGCATAAAATTGCGCGATAGATACTCAACCAACGCGAGCATACTGTCTGAACCTTTTATCCTGATAATTTCGATTTATTCTTTGCTTATATTGCAGGATATTAGAATAATATAGAACAAAAGGATAATAATTATAATTGTTTTATCTTTTATCATTGCATTAAGATAAATTTTAAGGTAAATTTTTCTTTCTTAGTGTTTAATGTCAAAAAGTATATTCCAGATGGTACAGATATGCCTTCGTTATTGAGTCCATCCCAAATTATTTGATTCACATTATTACTAATTGATGATAAATCTCTGATATTATTGCCATTTAAATCTGTTATTTTTAATTTGAACTCTTCAGGTAGAAAATCTATTAAGAATTTGACGGGTCCAAAAGTTGGATTAGTCAATATATTGAAAATTTTGCCATTCTCATTTTTAAAGTTAATTGTAGATGTTTTTGGCTTTATTTCGATTATTCTGTCATCAATTGGTCGTGGATTACCCCTGCCATCCCTATTGCTTGTAGCAATAAAGATTCTACCATCGGGGGAAACGCATACATCCCGTAATCTACCGAAGGAATTGGCAAAATAGGTTAATTCTTCAATAACAGTATTGCCTTCGGAATTTAGCTTCGCTACGACTAACTTTGCATCTTTAAGGCAGGTGACAAGAATTGAATGTTTAAATTCGGGTATCAAGTTATTATTGTAGTAGTCAATTCCGCAAACGGCGTAGGTTCTTTGGGGAGTCATTGAAAGGATTGGTTCGACAACGTTCGAGTCTTTACAAAATTGCACTTCGGCGGGTTTATCGCAATAACCATTCACTTGGGGCCAACCGTAATTTCTACCTTTAAATATAATATTTAACTCATCATCGGTTGCAGGTCCATGTTCCGAGCTGTAAAGAATTCCATTAACTAATACTAATCCTTGTGGATTGCGATGTCCCCAAGACCAAACGTAGCTATTCTGGAAGGGATTATTATTTGGTA
>JBBISM010000142.1:0-6878 GCA_037441245.1 Ignavibacteria bacterium
AACATTTAATGACATTTTACCAAACAAGTAACAAAATCATATCTCAATCTGTTAATTATATTAAAATAGATGACAATGTTCTTTGGAAATTGAAAGTACCTGTTTCAGGTTTATTATCAGAAAATCGAATAAATAGGGGATATGTAAAAATTTCAATTGATGAATGCTTTGAAACTCAGCATATTGTTCTTAATACCGAGATTTCTGAAGTATGCATTCATAGTTCACGAATTATCAAAATGATTGGAAATGCACCAATTTTTGAAATTACACCCATACCTGCTGATGACATCATTAATTTGAATATCATTATGAATAATGATGATAATCTGAACATAGAATTGTACGACTATTTGGGAAAAATTTTAAAAAATAAAAATTTATATTTGAAAAAAGGAACATATTCTTTTATATTTGAAGTTAATAATTTTTCAAGTGGAATATATTTGTTAATATTGAGAACAACAAATTATATAGAAAACAAAACAATAATCATCAAAAACTAACAGAGGCGTATTATGAAAAAAACATTTACACTTATTGCAATAATCCTACTGGCAATGCAATTCAATGATGCAAAAGCCCAAGATTTAGCAGACCCATTAAGACCAGTCCAAGTAAGAGTGCCTGTTTTGCTGGGACCAGTTGTGGGATATAATAGAGCGGTGCACACAGCCGATATAGCATCATTTGTTGATGATCCTCTTTGTCCTTTCTTTACCAATGGCACTGCAAATGGATTTTATGTAGGATTTTCATTTGAATACCTGCTCGGTAGTGCAGTGGATTCAAGGTCATCTATTATTGCAAGAGTTTTATATAACACTATGCCAGCAAACTTCGAAAAAGAAGGTGATAAACACCCATCTCTTGTAGAGGACCAATCTCAGCCAACAGGTTATCGAACAGTTGAATCAACTACCAGACACGCAATAGAAGTTGCTTTTAGCACTTTAACAGCCGAGTTTTGCTATAAATTTAATTTTCTTGATAATTTAGGTGTTACCGTTGGACCAACATTTGACTTCCCTCTATCAAAAAATATGACCCAAGTATATCAATTACTTGAACCAAATTATGTCCAATTCAAAAGAAATCAAGAAGCTTTAGATAAAGGAGAAATAGTACGTTACGAAGATAATGACAGAACAATTGTAGTTTATGACAAGGATGTTCCAGAAGCCGCAGGTTTCCGGTTAGGTCTTAAAGCAGGTTTACAATATGAAATCATTCTTGGCAAAAGATACTTTATAGTTCCAGCTTTTTATTACAATTATGCTGTTACTAAATTCTCTTCTGTAGAGAACTGGTTCGTTCATGCTATCCAATTCGGTGTGGATATTAGGTTCTCGCTATAAATATTTGAAAATTGTTCTTAATAACGCCCTTTTGCAATCAAAGGGGCGTTTTTCTTTTTAAAAATCATTGATTTTTGATAATTTTATATTTTTAAAAATATACACAGAAAAATGGAAATACTTTGGACACCGTGGCGCTCGAAATACATCGAGACTTTCAAAGATGAACAAAAAGGCGAAAAGAAAAAAGGGTGTTTTCTTTGTGAAGCTATCGAGAGAATAAGCGAAGATAAAGATAGACTTATTGTTACCAGAAAAAAGCACTGTTTTGTTATATTAAACAAATTTCCTTATAATAATGGACATATCCTAATCGCACCTTATAAGCATATTGGAGAATTGAAAGATCTTACAAGCGAAGAACTGATTGAGTTGACGTTTACGCTCAGTGAATCTATCGAAGTTTTAAAACAAGTTTATTGCCCAAGCGGGTTTAATGCTGGTATAAATTTAGGACGTAGTGCAGGTGCTGGCGTTCCCGAACATTTGCATTTTCATGTTGTACCACGTTGGGATGGGGACACAAGTTTTATGGCAACTTTATCAGATGTCAAGATTGTTTCACAATCATTAGAAGATGCACAAATATTAATCTCAAAAGCTTTTGATGATTTTTTAAAAAAATAAATAATATGATATATAATCACAAATAATGTATAGACCCAAAAAGTCGCTCGGACAAAATTTCTTAAAAGATAAAAATATTGCACAAAAAATTGTAAACTTATTAGAGTTTTCCGAAGATAGATACATACTTGAAATTGGTCCGGGCAAAGGAATAATTACTGAATTTCTTCTTTCTCGTACTGATAGAGTGATTTTAATTGATATAGATTCCCGCTCAATAAATTATTTAAAAAGTAGATTTGGTACGAAAGATTATCCCAATATTTTTTTTAAAAATGAAGATATTTTGAAGGTAAATTTGTTTGATTTATCGAGCCGATTTGGTGTTAAAACATTCGATGTAATAGGCAATATACCATATTTCATAACTGGTGAAATCTTCAAGTGGTTGTTAAAAAACAATAATCTAATTCATAGTGCAGTACTAACAGTCCAAAGTGAAGTTGCCCAAAGAGTAGTTGCAATTCCTAGAAATAAAGATTATGGAATTCTCTCAATTGCTACTCAGATTTATTCCACACCAGAACTGAAGTTCAATATTTCCCCAAGGTGTTTTTATCCAATTCCTAAAGTTAAGTCCTCAACGATTCTTTTAAAATTAGATAAGAAACCTGATGAATTGACTAATTCAGAAGATATCATCGAAATTGCAAAATATTGCTTCAATCAAAGAAGGAAAAAGTTAAAAAATTCTATTCAGCGTTATCTTGAACTGAAGAATCTCAATAAAGAACAATTCTATAATTTTGTGGGGAAATTTGAAACCAATGAATTATTAGATAAACGTGCAGAAGAATTATCAATAAATGATTATAGAAGATTATTTGAATTAATTCAAATGCTCGGGAGAAAAATTGATGAATGAAAAACTGAAACCGCTATTGAAAATTAATTTCAAAGAGATTTTTTGGGCATCGGATATTTATACCCTGATTATTATTGCTTTATATTCTTTTCTTGCAATTCTGCTTTATCCTGTTATGGGCAATGCTGATGATTTACTACTTCAGAATTTATTAATTGCTATTGGTGTATTTGCTATTTCTGCTATTGAGGCTAAATTTAATTCTGGGAGAATCATTAATCTCTCAAGAAAGTTATATATTGTACCATTAATTTTTATTATTTATACACAAGTGCAATACTATTTAAGAATAATTAACCCCAACTTTTATGATGAAACATTAGCTAAATGGGATTATGTCATATTTGGAGTCAATCCAACTGAATATTTGCATCAAATATCATTCCCATTATTAACTGAATGGCTTCAAATTTGCTATTTAATGTATCTTTTTATGCCTTTGATTCATGGCATTGAATTGCATTATAAAAAAAGTAATGAACGCTTCAAAGAATTTGCTTCTTTTTTACTTTTTGGTTATTATTTTTCATATTTACTTTATTTTATTATGCCAGCAATTGGGCCAAGATTTTTATTACACGATTATTACGCTATTAATGATGAATTGCCTGGTTTATTCTTGACTGATTATATAAGATATTTCTTAGACAGCCACGCAACAATATTCCCAGATATTGCAATTAGTTCTGAAACGATAAATAGGGATTGTATGCCAAGCGGACATACATTAATAACACTTTTGAATATGACATTGGCATTTAAATATAAGTCATACTTCAGATGGTTTTTTCTCGTCGTTGGCTCAAGTTTAATTTTTTCTACCGTTTATTTACGGTATCACTATGTTGTTGATATATTTGCAGGTATTATCTGCTTTCTTTTCGTATTATGGTTCGAGCCGAAAATACGAAAAATCTTAACTAAAGTAGGATTTGAAAATATAAAATAAAATTAAGTGGCTGTCTCAAAAGATAAAATTTTGGTATAAATGGTCAGACGAGGACGTCTGACCTACCATAAATTTCAAGGACTTAGTAGAACAGACATTCTTGTCTGTCCAAAAGATAATGACTTATGAGACAGCCCCATTCTCCCTTATTTATAAAATTTATCTTAAACCAATATGGCTTTATATCCATAATTGATAATACCCGAATGCCCCTCGTTAACTATTTTTCTAAAGATAAGCTCGACCCTTGCTCCAATTTTTATCTCGTCGAACCCACAATCCACAACTTGTGCAGTCAATCTTGCCCCTTCGTCTGTCTCAATGATTGCAACAGCAAATGGTGTTTGAAGAGCGTATGCATCGGCAGATATGTGAATGATTGTATAAGTCAGTATCGTTCCGAACCCATTTAATTTTACTTCTTCGAATTCTCGATTTCCGGTTTCTGGTTCAACATATCTCCTGGGCAAGGTAACATATCCGCTTGAAAATTTTTGAGCTTCGAGTCTATATCTATGTGGAATTTCTCTTGTATATCTTTGACTATTTGCCATTATACTGCCTCCAAAATATGAACAACACAACTACCACCAGACCCACCCATGTTTTGGGTCATACCGAATTTAGCATTTTCAACCTGCCTTTTTCCAGCTTTACCACATAGCTGTTCGACAGCTTCGATAATTTGTGCAATACCTGTAGCTCCTACAGGATGACCTTTTGCCTTCAAACCACCACTGGGATTGATAACAATTTTTCCGCCGTAAGTACCCTGACCTTCAGCTAAAGCTTTGCCACCTTCTCCATAACTGAAAAAGCCAAGCTCTTCGGCTACTAAAATCTGTGCAATAGAAAAGCAATCATGAACTTCGACAAAATCTATATCCTGCGGAGACAATCCACTTGCTTTATAAGCTTTTTCGGCAGCTAATCGAACAGCATCAAGTCGAGCAATATCTTTGTGGTCGTGTAGTGCTATAGTTCCGCTTGCCGCTCCAACAGCTTTAACCTTGACTGGCTTATCGGTGAAATCTTGTGCTATTTCCAATGGGCATAGAATTACACAAGCGGCTCCATCAGTAATCGGAGAACAATCCATCAGTCTGAGTGGGTCGGCAACCATCGAAGATTTAAGCACTGTATCCAAAGTTATTTCGAAAGGATATTGTGCATTTGGATTATTCACGGCGTGCCTATGATTAATAATTGGAATTTGTGCCAATTCCTCCCTTGTCAAGCCATATCGGTGCATATATAACCGAGCCATCATTGCATATAGCCCTGGAAAAGTTACACCTTGGAATGCTTCATATTCCTGATCTGATGCGGTTGCAAGTATAGCGGAGCCATCATCTGCATCCCACATCTTTTCAACTCCTCCGGCTAATACTATATCGCTCATACCCGATGCAACTTCGAGATAGGCAAGACGCATTGCTGTGCCACCTGATGCACAAGCTGATTCGACTCGTGCTGATGCAGCTCCTCGTTGCCCGATATAATCACACATTAAAGAACCCAAATGTTCTTGCATTGTATATAAACCGCTGGACATAGCTCCAACATAGAGAGCATCTATTTTATTTATGTTTGCATTATCTATTGCTTTTAAGGCTGCCTCGGAGAACATATCGCGGATACTCTGATCCCAAAGCTCGCCAAAAGGTGTCATACCAAATCCTATTATTGCTACTTCTCTCATTATTCCTCCAACTAATTAAACTATATCATTGAACATTATTTTTCTGCGATATGCAGTGTATTTACCATAATCGAGATAGAATTTACGACCGTTCAATTGCTCCCAAGTCTTAGGAGCCAAATCCTGAACTTCGTTAATTTTATCTGTTGCTTCAAAAATAAATCCGTCGCTACCTGCACCAGAGCCAAAAGATACCATAAATACTTTCTCGCCTGGTTTTATAATATCGAGAACTGCTGTTAAACCAGTCGGTGACGAACCTGAGTAGGTATTGCCCATTGCAGTAACGACCAAACCTGTTTCCATTTGACTTTTAGTGAATCCAAGGGTTGTACCTGCTTTCAATGGGAATTTACCATTCGGCATATGAAATACAGCATAAGCAAAATCGCTCGGCTTGAGACCTGATTTTTCGAGTAAAGCTCTTCCGCAACCGAGTATATGTTTGAAATATGCTGGTTCGCCAGTGAATCTGCCGCCGTGCCTTGGATAATGCATATATTCACGTCTCCAAAAGTCAGGTGTGTCGCTTGTGAAAGAATGAGTAAAAAGTAGATTCGCTATAACATTTTCCCGACCAAAAATAAAAGCAGAACCCCCAGCGGAAGCTGAATACTCAAGTGCATCTGATGGGGCGCCCTGAGAAGTATCTGCTCCGATTCCCATTGCATAATCCATATTGCCTGATTTTACGTGGCTATATGCAACGAACATTGCTTCACTGCCAGCTTTGCAAGCGAATTCGAAATCAGCGACGTGAACGTGTGGACCGATACCGAGGGCATCTATTAGCACTGTTCCTGATGGTTTGACAGCATAAGGATGAGATTCTGAGCCAATATAAACTGCGCCTATTTTTTGTGGGTCAATTCCTGCACGCTTCAATGAATATTTTCCTGCTTGTACCGATATTGTGATTGTATCTTCATCCATACCGGGTACAGTTTTCTCTTTCAGCATCAAACCACGCTCAATTGCTACTGGGTCGTTGCCCCATTGCTCTGCTATAACAGAACTTTTTATTCGGTATTTGGGCATATATGCCCCATAGCCAACAATTCCTATCATATATACTCCCTTTGATGAAAAATTGATTTATTTCAAAATGATTCATTATAAAAAATCAATGTAATATAATATAAATCTAACTTTTAAGCAATAATTATTTCTGTGAAGTAATAAATATGTTGAAATTTTTGATTTCTATCATAAAATCAAAATTGAAAAGATATAGGTTTGATTATCTAAACTTATCATTGATTAAATTAAAATTAATCATACAGTAAATTACATGAAATAATAAAAACCCATAAAATTTAAAATTTTTTTAAAAAATATCATGAAATATTTGTTATTTATTAAAATATTGTTATATTT
>JBBISM010000143.1:0-6854 GCA_037441245.1 Ignavibacteria bacterium
CGGTTGAGAAGCATAAGGATAAAGCGTCCCGAGACGATAGACTTGCTGTTTCGTTAGTGGTGGAATAAAGCTAAGGTTCAATTCGTTCCCGATAGCATTTCTCTTGCTTCTGAAATCCATATTGTCAACACGGTGAAAATTCAGAGAAACACCAATTCCTTCCTCAAAATAGGAAGCATTGACAATTAGACCCGTTCCTGAGTTATAATTATACTTGTTCGTTGCGTTGGGGTCATTCACCTTATAAGCCCATTCAGTGCTTAATGAATAAAAACTTCCACTAACAGCAAAATTCAAAGCGTATGCCAAAACATTGGCAGGCAAATTATATGTTGTCGAAATATCAGGTTCATATTTACTAATTAAACTTCCAGACAAATCAAATAAAGTTTCGTCTGGTAAAAAATCCAAAATTGAATTCAAGGAGAAATTAATATTTCCACCTCTAACAATTCCATCACCTTTCGACCAAAAAGTCCTTTGCTTACCGATTAATAAAGTAAAATCAATTCCATCAATAGGACGCATCTTAAATCTCAAGCCATCAACAGCATTGTCAAAGCCAAGCTGGCGTTCCTCATAAGCACGAAAAATCAAACCACTTCCGAATTGTTCGTAAAAATCTCCAGCTGTTACATCAAATAAGTCCGAACGATAAGTTAAATATCTATAAGGCACTCCATTACCAGCATACCTTGTATCAAATCCAAGAATCGGGTTGTAGTAAGCTTCGTATCGCAAGCCAATTTCAAAATCCTGATGATTATAAAGTAGATTTAAAAAACTATTCGACAACAACTGCTCTTTTGGTACATCAACAGCACCTATGGTAGAATCCTTGCTATAAGTCTGGGCATCAATTTGAAAATTCCCTGAAAATCGCCCCCCAGCAAACTCTTGTGAATATGTTAAATTAGATAACCATCCTATAGTAACTAAGATACTTACAAGCACTCTCCAGTGATACATAGCATTCCTTTAAACATAATATACAAGCATCTATTATCTCTTAAGCTCTTTAATTTCCTTAATTAATCTTTGAACTTCTTCGGCTAAACCATCACGATTTCCATTCAACTCCAGATATTTATCAAAATCAGCCAATGCTAATGATTTTCTATTCTGTAATTTGTGCACAACAGCTCTACCATAATACGCCAATCCATAGTTTGGGTCTATTTCTATAGCTCTATTATCAAGTTCGTCTAATTCATAGTAAGCAATCCCCCGTGCATAATAAGCCAGCGCATAATTACTGTTTAATCTAATTGCGGTCGTAAAATGATTGATTGCTTCCTTAGAATTTTTCTTTTTTGAATATACAATTCCTAATCCGTAATATGCTTCATTATAGTTTTTATCTATATCAATCGCCATTTGAAAATCAGACATAGTTTTATCTAAGTTATCCATATAGAAATATGCTAAACCTCTACCATAATAGGCAGGTGCATAGTTGGGCTGATTTTCAATTAATTTCGTATAATTGGTTATGGCTTGGGGATAATTCTTTTCGATAATCGCATTATATGCAGATTCTATGAATCCTTCCTGTTGTGAAGCTAATGTATTAAATGTAATGATAAAAGCTACTAAGAGTAATACTGTCTTCATTATTGCACCTTGTTTTTTTCTTGAAAACATTACAAATTAACAAATAAAATCTAAATAGCAATTAGAATAATCTTTATTGTTTTTTACATTTCAGTAAGTTTATGTTACTTAATGATATATAGTTTGTGAACGATAATCTGGGCATTCGACTGAAGTATAATATAGTATAGACCATTTGATAAATTCTTCGTTGAGAATGAATAATATGCAAATTCGGAATTAGCGTCGTCTATATGAAATATTTCCGAAAAGATTATAGAGCCTTTTATATCATAAACAGTAATTTTGTTTTGAGTTGAGCCATTTGTTCGAAGAAATAACTCTATAATATCGGAAACTAGATTGTTTTTTACAAATAATGCAGTATTATTGATTTTTTTTATTCGAGTTAATTTTGTTTGGCATACTTCGCCGACACGCAGAAATCCATCATTTGTAGAATTTTCAATTAACTCATTTTCCCATTGGAAATCGAGTAAATAAATACCTGTAGTATCGGTTTCACCTAAAAGTGCATCGCCACACAATTGAGCAAGAATTCTACTGTTTTCATCAAGTTTTTCAGCTTTTCCTCTTATTTTTAAATATTGTGTTCCATCTAATATAAAATTCTCAATTATATCAGCTTTTTCTACCCTCGTAACATAGAAAACATAGGGATTCAGAGCAATTGTTGCTGTATAATCAATATCAATCATAATTGCTTCGAAACAATTAATGTATGCATAAACGGGAATACAAGTATCTTTGACTCCAATTTTAAAATATAGGTCACCTGGAATAGCGACTTGCGATTTAGAGTCAAGACCATAAGCTGAAATTACAAACTCAACCACCTCTTTACAAGGTTTATCAATAATAAATACTAATGTATCAACTAATTGACCAACTTGCTTGGGTTCGTAATTCATATTCATTTTTAATGTATCGAAAGCTTTTAACAAAATATTCTCATAATTACTGATAAATAATTCGTTATTATTCCCTTTTACTAATATTTTTTCAATTCTAATTGCATCTCTGCTGTAATTAATAAATTCCAAATTATTGCTTTTAATCATTCCTAAACAAACTTTTCCTAAGTCCAAACTTGATGAATCAAGTATAACAACGTTATTTTTGAATAACTCGATATTGATGCTTAAAATAGTTTCGTTCCCTTGATAATCAGTCAATTTCAGATAATAAATACCTTCTTTTTCTTTATTAAAATTTGTTATTATGGGATTTTTTTGGTTTGATAAAAAATTTGCTGGACCAGACCATTCAACACTGTAATTATCGCAATTATTACACATTAAATAAAGAGTATCCCCCAAGCATAATGGACTATTTGCAGTGATTGAGACTCGTTGGAATATATTTGATACAAATGCAGGAAGCCCCATCTGGCAGGTTTGCCCATTTAAATTCACAGCATCTAAAACAAATTTACAATTTGATGAATCAGGATTTTCTATCGCACTTAAATACGAGCGTAATTTATTTGCAACGTATATTTTATTATCAGTTGCTAATTGCAATGTCCCAAATAAAAATTGAATATCTGTATTAACCTTCTTGAGGGAATTTATAATAAAATTCTCATCAAATAAGCTTATATCTATCTGATATATATTAGACGGGGCTAATGACGTTGAAATATACATTTTTTTCGAATCTGGTGAAAACTCAATTCCATATACTCCGTTAAAGTTAAATAAACGAATTTTTATTGGGTTACTTACTCGACCCGATGATTTATCGAAATCGAATAATTCAATATAATTGCTATCAAAAACAGATAATGCTAATTTTTCTCCGTTCGGGGAAATCTTCATATAACCGAGCTTATTTAAATTAGAGCCCGAATGCTTACTTCCAACTCTACTGATAGTTGGCACTATGGTCAAACCAGAATTCGATAATAAATAGGAATAAAATTCATCGCTATCCCATTTATGCACAACAACCCAATAATCAATTCCATTGGAATGTCTCGTTCCGCAAAGCTTTTCGGTCAAATTATCAGTTAAAAATATATTTTTAATACTCAAATCACCAAATCCATTCCTAAGATTCATATCTACAATTGAATAGTGGAGCCGAATATTCTCATTTTCTAATGCTTCAAGCGTAAAAATATAATAATCTTTATTACTCATCGGCATTGGTATAATTAATGAGCTTTGCGTTGCAGAGCTATGACCGATTAAATCCTGTCCGAGAGGCATAAGATTATTATTTTTATCCCAAACCCGCACACCATCAGTATAAAATAGTAATTCGCCATTTGCATCTGATATTGCTGAACAGCCTTCAATTGTATTTATTGAGCTAATTATCGCCCTTGGAGGTAATTCATTAAATGTCAATCCTGTACCATTGCCAAATACCCAATTGTTTGCTTCTTTACCGCCAAACAATTCAATTGTGCAAATAATAAAAATTAGCAAAATTCTTATCATACTTTTCATTGATGCGTAACATCCATTTGTTTTAAATTGTGATAATAATAATAGCATCTGAATTACAATAATTTCTCTATGTTAAATTAATTTTTTTTATTAAATTTATATTCAATTAAATTTAATTAATTATGAAATTAAAACCTAAATTAAATGTTACATTTCCCAAAAAATAAGGAAACACGGTATGTCAAAAATCTTGGTAACAGCAGCTTCAGGAACAGTTTCATCTGTTTTGGTTAATATGTTGAAAGCGACCGATATGGACTTCAAAATCGGTCTAAGAAATATCGAAAAAGCAAATGAATTGGGGTGGGACGAGCTTGATATAGTTGAACTTGATTTCGATAAAGTAGAAACCCATTCGCCAGCATTGGAAGGTATCGAAAAACTTTTCGCATTATTACCAAATTATACCGATTCTTTCATTCAAAATTTCAAATCATTTATAGATACTGCAAAATTAAAAGACGTCAAGCAAATTGTTTTTATGACTGCTATGGGCGTCGAGAACAATGATGAAGCCCCATTGAGAAAAATGGAAAATTATATCGAAGAATCTAGATTTACATATACTTTCCTCCGCCCAAATTGGTTTATGCAAAACTTCATCAAATTTCACGGTGCGGCGATTAAAAATTTGGGTGGAATATACTTACCAGCAGGAAATGCCAAAACCAGTTTTATTGATACTCGTGATATTTCTGCTTGTGCTTTCGAATCTCTATTAGATGGCAGACATTCTAATAAAGCTTATTCTCTTACAGGCCCAGAAGCTTTAAGTCATTATGACGTAGCAAAGAAAATTTCGGATGTATTAAATAAAGACGTTCAATACCACGCACTAACCGATGAGGAAGCAAAAGATATGTTCTCAAAAATCGGTTATAACGATGAAATGATCGAAATGATGCTCGCTCTTTATAATTTCGTCAAGCAAGGATATTCCGAACCAGTTACTAATGATGTCGAGCAGATTTTGAATAGACAAGCTATCAATTTCGACAAATTTGTTCAAGATTATATAGAATTCTGGCAATAAACTACTTACAACCTAAATCCTTTTGCGATTGAGGATCATTATTCGGGAAACAAAATCCCGATAATAATACTGCTGGAACATATCTTTTCAAATTAGCATCATATAATGCGTATTCAATAAATGCCGTAATATAATCAATTTCTTTCTCAGTTAATCCAAGATGTATAAAGTCTTTGTATAATTGTTCTTCCGGAACTTCGCTATTTTCGGGTTTTGCTTCATTCATATATTTGACAAAATCTCTAATAGAGCGAATTGATGCACCATGACCCAAAAACGGAGAGTCTTTTAGATTATAAAGTTGCGGCACTTTAAATTTATACATATCTTCGGCACGTCCAGTGAACCCCCCACGTCCCTTAGTTTCTGGCCTGCCTTTGACAGTTCCATAAACTCCCGGACCTTCAAGATCATTCAAACCTTTAGCATAAAAATTTTCAGAATTTAGTGCTGGCCCCGTATGACATTCAACACATTTTGCCTTGCCAAAGAAAATAATTGCTCCTTTCAATTGGTCTTTGTTCATAGCGAATTTGTTCCCTTTCAACCACATCTGGAAGGGGGCTTGATTTGCCATAATTGTTCTTTCGTATGCAGCAATAGCCATGCCTGTATTTATAGGATTTATACGTGTTTCCTCTGGTTCATTAGGAAATGCCTTTCTAAACAATTCAATGTATGGACCGTGAGACATAATTAATGATTCATCTATCTTCATCAAATGAACTGATTGTCCTGCAATTGCTTGAGTTTCGATACCTTCAAATCCCAGTTTATTGAATTCCTTCGGAGTACCTGTAGTCCAGGCATATTCAGTACCGATATTTAAACCAGTAGCACCAAATTGCCCATTCCAGAGAACATTTTTTTGCCAGGCAACATTCATTGCTGATGGGGAGCGTATGGGCTGAATATCAATTTCTTCAATCGGTATTGTTGGATCTATTGTTCTACCTTCCCCACGATGACCAAAACCAATACCGCCAACACCAATCCCTTGAGGTAAATTTGCTTGAAATCCACCCTGAAAATGATGACAACTCGCACAAGAGCTATGCATCGCTGTTTTGGAATTTTTGGGTTTAACAGAAATGCAAGTCTCGTGAAATAATTGCTTGCCAAGCTCAACTTTTTCTTTTATTATTGGATTTTTGGGATCTTGGGGAATTTTCGAATAATCAACGGACTCGGGCATTGTAAAAAAAGATAACCCTTTGCCTTGGGAATTTTCAATCAATAAATTCGTTAATTCATTATTCAATGCTTCGAACTCATTATCAACTGGACCAGTGCTATCGCAAGCTGTCATTAAAATAAGTGCTAAAAATAAATATATTTTGTAATATCTTGCTATTTTCATAAATTGTGTCCGAATTAAATGAGGCATTTTGTTTCAAAATTATATGTGCTAAAATTCTTGAACAATACCAAATAACACGTATTTTTTGGAATTTTTTTCAAAATATTATATTTTAGCTCCTAAATATTTTGAAAGATTACACATTAGATAAAAGTTAGATTAGATTATTTATTTATATTGCATTGGAGTAGTTATGAAAATCCTCTACTATTTTGTAATCTGTATAATATTAATTTTTTTGATTAGCAAATGCAAGACATCTTATTACAAATATTATATGAAACGAAACATCTGAAAGATACCAATTTTTATACTAATTTCCAAATTCCTCTCAATTTTTTTAAATTATTTTCATAAAATTGACTTTTTACCCGCTCTTTGACCCCATTTT
>JBBISM010000144.1:0-6805 GCA_037441245.1 Ignavibacteria bacterium
AAAAAAATATGCAAAATACAATGAACGATTGGCTACAGTCCACGATATTTTCCCAATATGGTTTTGTATTTGCACAGTTCTTTAGTCCAAATACTTTGATTTACAAATAGAGACTTTGGTTTTAAATTCTTCTGTAACATTTTTTGCTATTATCTTTTTTGCTGGAGTTTTTATTCCGTAAGCGGGAGAATACTCATAATCGTCAATTTCACTTTCTCCTGATTCAAATTCCAATTTTATTGTTACATCGTATAAAGTAATAGTATATATATTCAGATTATTAGAACTCACAATTGCATCGGGATGTAAATGGAAATTGATTTGCTTAATACTGATAATTTCGCATATATCTCGAATTGTGAAATAGTTCCTTCTAAATCTAAATATTCTTGAATGTGGTAGGTCAAATCCGTAATGTTCGCCGATGAATGTATTGTTCTCGATTTTCAGAGCTTTTGCTCTCGAACGCTCTCCAATATACCAGAAGAGATCATCAACCGATTGCTCAAGCCATTTATTCTGTTCGATATTCTTAATGCTTAGTGTATTGTGATAATGGGTCGAACGGTATTGATTTCTCTTTGCTTGTAAAGCTGTATAAACATAGCATCCAGGATCAACAATGACAAAATTTCCATCAATACTCAATTCAAATGATAATTGATCATTGTGAGAATGCCCACCTTTGCCGTTTTGACCGATTTGACCGCAACGTATGAAAACTTCATAAATGCAGTTTCGATAGATATATAAACCGAAATCGGGATATTGAGAATTTTTAAATTGATTCGGACTGATTAATTCTGATTTGAATTCGGGATATTTTATTTCAATATTTGGTAGTTTTTCCTTTGATGTAGCATTAGCCAGTTCAAATTCGATATAATCATCTGGACAAGTATCATTCAAGCTAAACATCCCACAGAAAAGCGATAGAACACAACTCATACTATCATCGTATTCAAAAGGTTCGTTATTTTTGTCATCTACAATAATGGGGGTAAATTTAATAAACCTGCCATTATCAATATCACCTATTCTGCTCATTGTTTTTGCATTGTTCTGTGCATCTAAGCAGAAATCAATAATATTTGATACTCTTTCCCAAAATTCATCGGGGAAAATAAATCTATTCTTTTCAATTTTGAATAATTGTTTAGGCAGTGGTTGTAGCTTTTTTGTATATCGCCATTGATGAATACTATAATTTTTCAATGCTTGTATTTTATCGTTTTGCAAATTCATCAATATAAAAATTGAATGAAGTAAAAATTCTGTTGATAAACGATGATATGACGTAGATGCTTCAAAGTTTCCGCCGTCAGGATAAAATTGATACAAAGTCTCGTTTATAAGCTCCTGTAAGCCAAAAATAAGAGAATTATTACTATCTTCGCTAATAGGCATATAAGAAGATATAATAATAATTGATGCAATATTAGCAAAATAATGATTTGCTCTTAACCCATGGGACCATTCCAAATTCCATAATATATGTAACAAATGTTCATATATACTTTGCCTGAAAATATAATCTTCTTCGTCCTGAAATATGAAATTCATATTTTTAAACAAATCATAACAAACAAGCCAATTAACTGCTCTAATTCCAACATCCATAGCATTCATCCATTGGACTCCATAGCGAGGTGGATTGAAAGCAATAAAATCCAAAATCTGATTTCTGAATTCATTAAAATAAGTCTCGGCAGTCTTAAAATCATTAGGATATGTCTGCGACAATTTGCAGGCATAAGCTAACATTATTAAATGTTGCATACGACCTAATTCCCAAGGCAATTTGATATCAACACCTCTGACATTCCCAAATTGTATGTCCCTATACCATTGAGCTTCGTTAAAGCGGAAACCAGAACGAAAATCAATCTGCCAGTCGATTAACTTATAATCCGTTGATATTAGTTTGTATATTGATTTGATAATTTCTTGATTTGGTTTATGAAATTGAGTACTAATAAATCGTTCAATATCGAATTGATTATCGGCAGAATAATTTAATGATTCATACCCCGATGTTTTCATAGAATAAAAAATTTCGACCCAGCCAGAGCCTAATAAGTTAAATTTGTGCATTAAATAATATTCAGACAGTGACTTAATCTCAACTTTATATTTAATTAAAATACTATCTGAAGGGAATTTAAAATAACTATACGGTATTTTATCGAACCATTCTGGGGCAGTAATGTATGTGGGGTTATCTTTGTCATACAATCGCTCTCTATGTAATTTAAATAAATCAACTATTCTATCTCTTGCTTTTCGTAAAACAATTTCCGGGGGTAAACTCAACGCTTTATTAATGATTGTTTTGATTTTCATTTATTATTCTATCATTTATCACTGATTAATTAACGAATTTAACATTTTTTAAAAAATTATTTTCTATCAAAATAGTCTTTATTCTTTATTATTATTATAATTTTTTGTTAATGGATAAATTGAATTATTATGGAAATCAAAAAATCAACCAGTACAGAACCATTCGATTACGAAATTCTAATCAGAAAAATTGGCGAAAATCAGTATTCATCATATTGCCCTCAACTCAACTATTTGATTAAAGGCACCGAACACGAGGAAGTCCGCAATAAAATGGCCCGATATATTGATGAACATATTGAAAAACTTAAAAGTTAAAATCAAAATAACTAATCTATTTTTCATTTCTATGAGTAATTTATTACCTCAACTAAACAGGTTAGCTTCAATCTGGTGGTTGAGAATCATTCTCTGGATTTTGCTTTTACCTATTCTTACATCTCCCATATTTTTTATCACTGATATTATTCTTATATCATTATACATATTTTTTGTATTATTCTTTTCTTCTTTGTTTATTGAATTACTCCGTCCTGGCGGTTCATTAATTACTTTAGGTTTTCATATTGACAAAAACTCTCTCAAATATATATTATTCATTTTTTTATTTTCACTAACCCCATTCCTTTTTATCCTTCTTCTTATTTTTCTCAACAGTGGCAAAATATTTTTTTCTCATATTGAGAATGTTAATTACTTTATTAATATTTCAATATTACTTTTCGTTTTTGCAAGTGCAGAAGAATTGATATTTAGAGGCGTTATTTTCCAAGCATTAATAGAAAAGTATAATCCATATTTAATAACAATCATTTTTTCGCTGGTTTTTTCGTTATCACATATTTTGAATGAACATATCAATCTAATTGCTTTAACGAATATTTTTCTCGGTGGAGTATTATTATCTTTATTGTATATAAAGACAAAGTCATTACTTGTTGCCATTGCTTTCCATTTTTTGTGGAATTGGTTTCAAGCAGTCCTCCTATCTTTACCAGTTAGCGGGAATTATTATGATATTGGAATAATCAGATGGGAATTGACTCCTAATTCAATTTTCCAGCTTTTTCTTGGTAATAAATTTGGAATTGAAGAAGGTTTGATTACCACTTTAGTAATGATTATTGGCTCACTTCTTATAATGAAATTCTTTGAGCCATCTCCATTTATTATGTCAAAAATATTTAAAAGAATGTACAATGAATCGAAATTATTGCTTGATTCAAAATGAAAACCCAAAAGCAAGATAACTTCAATATTATTCGAAAATATTGCCTTTTAACAGTATCATTGAATTGCATTGCAATAATTGCCTTCATATTTTTTATGCCAATAGTAGCATATTATCTTTCTTTTTTCTCTGGTTTTTTTTTCATATTAGCGTTGCGGAGTGCGTATATAAAAATCAACTTATTGAATTTACGTTCATTTGGTAAATTTCTTTTTTTGATATTATTAGTTATCCCATTTTATGTCGCTTTTTATATATATTTATCAAAAGTTTTGGGTTTTTTCTCAGTAATAGCATCAATAGCCCTTGGTACTATAATTTTCTATATTTTTCTTGGTCTTTATGTTATAAAAAAGTATAATCATAATTTAGTAAATGCGGTTTTAATTTATTCAATTTTGATTCCATCGTTTCTACCTTATTTTTCTTATTTGATAAATAATGGAAGCGGATTATATCCTATGTTTGGCTTAATAAGTGCATTTATCTGGCAAATTAGCACGAGTATTATCTTGTCTGAAAAATCAATATATTCACTGCATTAAATTATTGGATTGTTTTTTCGTCTCAAAAATTATTTAGCAATATCAATTTCAATTATGGCTAAGATACAGTATATAATAATCATATATTTTGGCTTGTTCACATATTCAACTCATAGCCAATGGGCAATAATGAAAAATGATGCTGATAGTCTTGTTAAGCTGGGTTCCGACTATATCTATGACATAGAATTCGACAAGGCAGAACAATGTTTTCAAGAGGTAATTCAGTTATACCCCAAACATCCAGCAGGCTATTTCTTAAGTGCAATGATTGACTGGTGGAAAGTCTGGCTTAATCGAGAGACTCAAGAATATGACAAAGGATTTTTAGAAAAAATCCAAAAAGTAATTGATGTGTGCGATGTTTTGCTTGATAGTAATGCCTATGATATTAATGCTCTATTCTTTAAAGGAGGGGCAATTGGTTATCGTGGAAGATATTATGCAATCAGGCAAAGTTGGTATAATGCTGCAAGAGATTCTAAAACAGGTCTTGAAATTTTACAAAGGTGTCAAAAAATTGCCCCCAGTAATCACGATATAATGCTGGGGACTGGCATTTACAATTATTTTGCAGTCAAATTTCAAGAAGAATACCCATTGCTCAAACCATTGATGGTTTTTCTTCCTCAAGGAGATAAAGTAATTGGATTGCTTCAATTGCAAGCCGCTTCTCGGTATGCTCGTTATGCTGCGATTGAAGCAAAAGTTGTACTACTTCAAATCTACTATCAATATGAGAACAATTATTCAAAAGCTTTAGATCTGGGCGTGGAATTATTTGCAAAATACCCCCAAAATCCATATTTCCATCGCTATTTAGGCAGACTATATGTAGTATCTGGATATATGGATAAAATGGAGTCATTATGGAGAGAAGCTCTTAATCGCTATATTGAGAAAAAACCAGGTTATGAAATATTTACCGCAAGAGAAGCGCTTTACTATATAGGCTATGCTCTGATGAATAAAGGGGACTACGAAATGTCTTTACAATACTTTTATAAATGCGACGAAGCTTCTCGAAGGATTGATAAAGAACCCTCGGGTTTTATGGTTAGATTAAATATAAAAATTGGTAATATTTACGATTTGCAAGGGAAACGTGATTTAGCTATAAATCAATACAAAAAAGTATTAAAAATGAAAGAATACCAAGACTCGCATAAGCAGGTGAGAGTATATATAAATCAACCATACGGGCAGTGATTTCTTTATTCATCGAACTTTCTGACAAGTATGTCCAAAATTCGTAGGAAATTTTCCATTTTCTTCTCTTTTGATGTATTGATGCGAATATGTTCTAATTTCCCGATATAGCTCCAATAAATTAAACTTGCCCTTGATTCGGCATCCTCTTCAGTAAAACCATCTTGAACAAAAACTTTTGTAAGACAATTTATTTTTTGTTTGTCCAATCTTTTGAGGAATAGATGAATATCATCTTTAGCTCTTGCCCAATTACGCATTGCAATTTCGAATTCAATATCGTTGCGATTTATGAATCTTGTAAATGATAACAAAAGCTTATCTCTTACTGATCCTTCTGACTTTTGAAGCATTTCTAAATAATATCTATGATGTCTTTGATGATAATATCGCAATAAATCTTCGAGCAAATGGTTAAAATCTCTGTAAAATTTATAGAAATCCTCAATTGGTTTATTTGAATATTCAGCAAGCCGTTCTAATTTAAATTCTTCAGTCCAACCAGTTGAACATAGATAATTAACAGCAAAATCTAACCATTCATTTGGTTGATATGAGTCATTAAAAGTATCGTTGCAAGTACTGAAATATTCATCCATAATTATCTAACTTTGTTTTTATCAAATTCCCATTAATCGTATATTTAAAAATCTTTTTAATTTGATTACTAAGTTTACTTGAATCTTAAATTTAAATATAATTATTCACATTGAATTATGAAAAAAATATTTACCATTTTGTTATTCATTATTAATATTTCCACTTTGAGTTCAAAAGTTGTTTCTCAAGAAACATTGCCAAAAGTGAGAATTGGAAGTGATAGATTAATTGAATTAATGAAAGATGATATAGTTAACAAGAATATCGGTTTACTTTGTAATAACGCAAGCAGAGACTCAAAAGGTAGGCACATAGTTGAAATCCTCCTTAATTCTTACATTACCCCTATAAAGATATTTACTCCAGAACACGGTTTTAGTACAAATTATCGAGCAGGCGAATTTGTTTATGATGACTCAATTTACAATATTCAAGCTATTTCGCTCTATGGTAAACACAGAAAACCTACACCTCAAATGCTGAAAGGAATTGATATTGTAATTATAGATTTACAAGATATTGGGATTCGCTCATATACCTACATAAGTACAGTATATTATATGATGCAATCTTGTGCTGAAAATAATATCAAAGTTATACTACTCGACCGACCGAATCCATTAGGTGGAGTTATTATTGATGGAAATGTACTCGATTTAAAAATGAAATCTTTTGTTGGAATTATCCCAATCCCTTATATCTACGGATGCACTATCGGTGAACTGGCTTTAATGATTAACAACGAGAGTTGGTTAAGCGATATGCGAAATGTTGATATTAAATGTGAGCTTGAAGTAATTCAACTTGAAAATTGGGAACGCTGGATGCATTGGGAGGATACTGGTCTGCAATGGTTGCCCACATCTCCTAATATACC
>JBBISM010000145.1:0-1813 GCA_037441245.1 Ignavibacteria bacterium
ATCACAGTTTTAAGCTAATTTTGTGAGTTAGTTAGGACTAAATTTGCAAGATGGGCAATAAACAGAAAAAAATATCATTTTATAATATTGGTTGTAAAGTCAATTATGCAGATTTATCACAAATCCGAGATGATTTTGCCTCTCGGGGATACGAAATAGTCGAATTTGGTAACGATGCTGATATAGTCCTTATTAACACTTGCACTGTAACTCATAATGCAGATGCAGATGCCCGTAAAATTATACGCAGAGCCAAACGAAGCTCCCCGAATGCTTTTATCGGTGTGCTGGGATGCTATGCTCAACTAAAACCTGACGAAATTGCAGAAATCAAAGGTGTAAATGCTATTTTCGGTACTGAAAAAAAATTCCAGATACCAGATATTTTACCCAATATTCAAAATAATCAATCTGTCGAAATATTTTGTTCTGGTATTGATGACCTTGCTTTCGAATCATCTATTTCGAGCGATACCGATAGTAGAACAAGAGCTATACTTAAACTTCAAGACGGTTGCGACTATAAATGTTCTTATTGCACAATTCCGCTTGCCCGAGGACATAGCAGAAGTATGAATTTCGACGAAATTATACCAACAATTCATAAACTCGAAGATTCTGGATATAAAGAAATAATTCTCTCTGGCATAAACTTAGGAGAATACAAAAGTAATGATAAAAAGCGTTTCTCAGATGTATTAACATTAATTTCCGAAATATCAACAAATTTAAGGTTCCGTATATCTTCAATCGAACCAAATCTTGTTAGCAACGAGATAATTGACATCGTTGCAAACTCGAAAAATATATGCCATCATTTCCATATACCAATGCAAAGTGGTTCAAATGAAGTATTAATGCTAATGCGAAGAAGATATAACATTGCTCGATATGTTGAGGTTATAGAACAAATAAAGGATAAAATTCCCAATTGCTGTATCGGTGCTGATGTTATTACTGCTCATCCAGGCGAATCAGATAAGCATTTTGAAGAAACATATTCCTTGATAGAATCGTTGTCAATAAGCTATTTACACGTATTTTCATATTCAGAACGACCAAATACTCATTCAATAAATATACCCGATAAAGTTCCTTTCCATAAAAAAAATTATCGCACAACTTTGCTAAGAAAGTTATCAGAAAACAAACGCTTAGAATTCAATGCATCTCAAATTGGAAACCAAAGCAAAGTTATCATTGAAAATTTCGATGAAGATAGTAAACTTGCATCGGGTTGGACTGATAATTATATATACTCATACATACCCTGCCCAATGAATCTTTTAGGAAACATTGTCAATGTTACATTATCCTCGGTAAAAGAAAACCGCATTTTCGCAACTCGTCTATAATTTAAGCCCAAATACTATCTTTTTTATTATTTTTGCACTTTTAATCATTAAATATTGAAGACATTTGAGCGAATCAAGAAAGAAACTTTCATTGCTACCAAGTTTAGGTCTTTGGACAACCACAGCAATTGTAATCGGAGCTGTTGTCGGTTCTGGTATCTTCAAAAAACCTGCACTTATGGCGGGTCAACTTGGTTCGCCCGAACTGCTATTACTAATCTGGCTCATTGCTGGTATTATTACTCTATTCGGAGCTTTGACAAATGCCGAAATAGCTTCGATGATATCCGAAACTGGCGGTCAATATATCTTTTTCGAGAAAATTTACGGCAGTTTTATAGCTTATTTATATGGTTGGGCTATTCTGGCTGTGATTCAAACTGGCTCTATCGCTTCTATAACTTATGTTTTTTCAGAATATTTTGAGTATTTCGTTACCCTTCCAAGATTTTCAGTCG
>JBBISM010000145.1:1823-6742 GCA_037441245.1 Ignavibacteria bacterium
AGAAAGTAACGCTGTTATAAGCATCCCTTATATTGGTTCAATTTTTCCACTTTCCAATATCGGAGTTAAATCTTTAACAATTTTTATTATCTGGTTACTAACATTAATCAATTATTTAGGCGTAAGACTCGGTGGGAACGTTTCCGCCTTCTTCACAGTTATGAAGATACTCGCAATTTTGGGTTTGATAATATTTGCATTTTCCTACGGTGGCGGAACAACAGCCAATTTTACAAAAGAAGCGGAAATGCCTTATAATAACATCGGCTTGTTCACTGGAATAATAATGGCTTTATCTGGGGCTTTCTGGGCTTATGATGGCTGGAATAACATTACATATATTGCTGGTGAAGTAAAATCACCTCAGAAAAATATTCCGAAAGCTCTGTTTTATGGTATGCTGGTTATTATTTCGGTTTATCTATTAATAAATATAGCATATTTATATGTATTGCCCGTTGAACAAATGGCACAATCAAACTTGGTTGCTGCAGACGTTGCAAACGTTTCGATGGGGGCTTATGCTGGAGCATTTGTTGCTTTAGCTGTAATGATATCCACAATTGGTACATCAAATGGTACAATTATGGCAAGCGCCCGAGTATATTTTGCTATGGCTGAACGCAAGCTGTTTCATTTACCGATTGCAAAGGTTCATCCCCGATTCCGTACGCCATCAAATGCTCTCATTTTGCAGGCAGTTTGGACAATCATTCTCGTATTGAGCGGAAAATTCGATGACCTAACTGATATGCTTATATTTGTCAGCTGGATTTTCTATGCACTCGGAGCAATTGGGGTATATATTTTGCGAAAAAAAATGAAAGATGTTCATCGTCCATATAAAGTTATCGGATATCCTATAACACCAGCAATTTTCATAGCATTTGCTGTTTTATATATTATATTTACATTAATAACTGATATCCAAAATTATCATGCAGGCAAAACAGAAATTATCAATTCGCTATTTGGCATACTTCTCGTATTGCCTGGAATCCCATTATACTTTTATTATAAGTGGAGAAAATTTTGAAAATTTAAAATTTTATTATGAAACAATTTTTGTTTTTGAAAGAAGTTTTTATTTTATTTGAGAATAATTTTAAAACTAATGAAAGGTGAGTTATGTCAGCGGTTGAATATTTAATCCATTCAAAAAATCCAGAACTAAGAAAAATTGATAAAGTAGTAGAAGCCTTAAAGAATGGAGCTGTTATTCTTTATCCATCGGATACTGCCTTCACTTTAGGATGCGAACTATCGAATAAAGAAGCTATTAATAGAATTAGAGCAATACGTAATCTCTCACAGAATCAACAGATGACATTTCTTTGTAATTCATTATCAAATATCTCTGAATTTGCGAAAGTAAGCGACCCTGCTTATGAAACCATAAAACGATTAATTCCTGGACCATATACGTTCATTCTACCTGCTTCAAAAATAGTCCCCAAATATGCTCAAAATCCTAAGCGAAAAACTGCAGGAATTCGCGTTCCCGATAGTGTATTAACACAATTGATTTTGAAAAAATTAGGACAGCCAATAATATCAATAACTGCAAAGATAGCAGGTGTTGAAAACATTTTCGATTATGACGAGATAATCAGCAAATGCAGGAACTTGGTTGATGTTGCCGTTTCCTCCGATGAATACTCATTTGCCGGCGAATCAACCATTATTGATATGACCACCGACAATTTCACAGTCAGAAGAGAAGGCGCTGGTATGGATAGATTGAATGAGATTATTAGTATAACATCATCTTAAACTACAAAATTATACAATGAATAAAAAAGTGAAAATATTGATAACAGCCAATTTTCATCTGAAACTTTTGAGGGATTAGCATTCGATTATAATTCAATCATTATAAATAAACCAAGATTCATCGAAATTTTGAGCGAAATCATATCATTAACAGACATTCAAGCAAAAAATCGAAGACCAATACTTTATTGGATATAATAGCCTATAAAAGAAAGGATGAGCTTTCCATAATAAACATTGATATAAATGGTGATGCTGTCTCATTGCGTAAAGATATTGTAAAATCTGAATTGAAGCAAATTCTTGAGGCGCTTTAAGTCGAGAGAGCTAAATACTATCTACAAAGATTGGAAAAAGGAATTCAAAATGTTAAAACTAATAAAATAAATGATATAAACTTACTCCGATTGAAAGAGTACGAACACTTAATTCAAATCCCGATGAATTCGCTTTATTTTAATTAAATCGAATATCATCTTGAATGAATCTGTAATAGGATTAACTCTACTTCGAGAGTCATTATACCATTCCACAGGAACTTCATCTATTTTAAATCCGAATTTACGGGCAAGCCATAATAGCTCGACATCAAACCCAAATCCATTAATTTTAGCAAGTGGAAAAATCTTCTCTGCAACTTTAGATTTAAATGCTTTAAAACCACACTGTGTATCTTTAATACCTCTTAAAACTAATGCTTGTACAATCTTATTAAATGACTTGCCCATAAATTCTCGATAAATGGGTTGATGCTTTTTGATAAGTTCATAATTCAAACCACGCGAACCTATTGCAATATCAGCCCCATTATTTATACTCGACAATAGCTTATCTAATTCATAAATCGGTGTAGATAAATCTGCATCACTGAATATTCGAATATCCCCCCTTGCCTCAATCATTCCCCTGCGAACAGTAGCACCTTTGCCTAAATTCTTGGGTTGTTTTAATAATGTTACTGTATCATATCCATTAACTACTTCAGAAGTCCTATCTTTTGAACCATCGTCAACCACAATAATCTCATAATTAGAAAATTTCCCTCCTACAAATGAAATAATAGTTTTCAAGGTATTGGATAATCTTTTCTCTTCATTATAAGCTGGGATTATTATCGAAATTTCCGGTTTCATCATTCTATAATATTCCTATATATATTCCAGAAAGGAATAAGCATTAACTCCAAAATTATTGTATAGTATCCATCAAGTCAGATTGTTCCATCATATCCTGTATTCTGCGGTCTATATACATAGCTTGATTTCTCATCATTGGATTTGGGTCATTTATATATCTTTCCTTCATAATTATTGCTGAATCAATAGCTGCCCGTTGACCGTATTTTTTCTTCACATCGAGCAAAGTCATTTCATCAATATTTGTCATAACATCAATCATATTATTTCTAACTTTATCAACTTCTTGTTGGTATGCTGGGCTTTGCGAATATGTTGCAACTGCTTGTTGGCAAACAGAATGAAACTGCTGTAAGATGAGTTTTGCTGATTGATAATCTTCAAGCATCTCATATAAATAAGCTAATCGGCGATAAGGTCCGAAATATCGCCCCGTTACTTCATAAAATGTCAGTTCAGGTTTGAGATCTGGATTTTCAATCAATTTATTACAAGATTTAATTGCCATTTGTGCGAAAGTAGTTGCTTTTTCTTTTTCACCAACATCAGCGTACATTTTTGCAACTTGGAATTCCATCTCATAAGTCATTGGGAATTGTACAGGCGAAATATATCTATTCATAGTATCGAGCAGGATTACTACTTTCTTGCTATCCTTGGTATTTTGCATCAGCCAATTTGCGTATGAAAGATACAAAGTGCGATAAGTTATCATCAATCGGCGATGAACCTCATCATAATAAACATCTGGATTATTAAGATTCCTCATTTTAAAGCCATATTTGGGCTCTTTGGAAAAGTTCTCTGAATTATCAATATTCAGCAAACATTGGTCCATAATATCGGGGTTTAAATTATCTCCGGTAGCACTCCTTTGTGGTACGGGGCAAATACGCATTGCCATTCCTTCATAACGGAAAAATGTCTCCAAACCGCAAAATGCATCAGGTCCAACTGTTACTGAATAATATACTGGTCTTTCATATTGAACCTGACGCAATATATCAAGAACTAACTTATCTTGGACACGATATAGATATATTGGCTTACCGTCTCTTTCTGTATATTGCCTGCCGACAAAAGTAAACTTCACTTCCCCGCTATTAATAATTTCAGGATCATCGGTATATTTTCTAATAATCTCAGGTTTAACTTGAATTCTAACATTCAAGGCTTCCCCGAAATCATAGCTCAAAGCTTTGCTATCGCTTTCAGTTACTCTCAAGCTGTCATCAGAAAAACTCAAAGGAATTTTCTTCGCACCCCAGGGCTCACGGTTTTTAAGTTGGTCAATATACCACAAAGTATTTCCTAAACTAAGATTAACCACACGCACATCTCTTCTTACACCCGCCACATCTTGTAAATACCATAGTGGAAAAGTATCATTATCGCCATTTGTAAATAAAATCGCATCTCGTTCAGTACTCTGCAAAATATTATAAGAGTAATCAAAAGGCAGAAAATTGCCTGCCCTAGTATGCATTTTCCAACCGCCTACTGCCATATTCACTGGTACGAGTAATGCTATCAAAACAGAAGCACCAGCCGAAAGTAGTGATGTAAACGGCTTTTTATTCGCGAGTAAGTCTATTACGGCATAAACAGATAGTCCAATCCATAAACAGAAAATAAAAAATGAACCCGCATAGAAGTAATCCCTTTCTCTCGGTTGGGGTTCCTGCTGATTTTGAGCTATTGCTGTCATAATACCCATCATAAGAAACATTACAAGATAGGCAAATGCCATCTTGGGATCTCTATAAAAATGGAAGAATAAACCTATCAGTCCAAATATTAATGGTAGAGCATAAAACTTTATAGGAAATAGATGGGCATATCCAGATTCATAATTCAGTCTATCAACATCAGTATTGTCTGTAAAAGTCCAACCAGCATCCTGAACATCACTTTTGCGGCCTACATAATTCCATAAGAAATATCTGATATACATATGATTCATCTGATATTTCCAAAGAAAATTGAACTCGCCATCAAAATTTGTTCGAG
>JBBISM010000146.1:0-6689 GCA_037441245.1 Ignavibacteria bacterium
TGTTCTTGGTATTGACCCTGAGCAAAGAAGAATTGCTCTCGGGCATAAGCAAATAAACAATAATCCTTGGGATTATTTTGAGGAAAAGTACAAGGTCGGAGCTGAAACTGAGGCAAAAATTGAACGAATTATAGAAAAGGGCGTCATTGTTGAATTGCCAGATGGGGTTGATGGATTTGTTCCAGTTTCCCAATTATCATTTGCACCTGTGAAAAATATAAGTGAATTCTTCCAAATTGGTGATTTTTTACCGCTCAGAGTTGTTGAATTCGATAAAGAGGCAAAGAAGATTGTGCTATCAGTTGTTGAAAATCTGCGAACGAAAGAACCATCTGTAATTGAAGGATATAACTTAAAGCATCCAGTACCAAATGCAGATAAATATGCTTTCGAACCACTACCAACAGATGAAGCTAGCCTTCAAGAGTCTATTGCTGCTTATGAATCAGCGTTTCCTGAACTTGAAAGTCCAAAGTATCAAAAAATAATCACACCTATTGAAAATCCAACGGTACAAGTAGATCAACCGGAGGAGGAAAAAGAAGAAACTCAAATAGAAAGTAGTGTTGATAAACAAGAAGAATCTACTGAACAAGTGAGCGATAGCGGCATCAATGATGGTGAAGTGATTTCAGTATCAGGTGAAGATGAAAATAATTCTAGCGTCTCATAAACAAAATATCAAAGAAATCGTTATTAAAGGCAGGCTTTTGTCTGCCTTTTTTATTTTAATTAAATTTAGATTAAATATATGGTTAAGATATCCATTATATCAATAGGCGATGAAATCACAATAGGACAGGTCATTAATTCCAACTCTGCTTGGATTGCCAAAGAATGTACAAAAATTGGTGGATATATTACAAACCAATCTGTTGTAAGAGATATGAAAGAAGATTTGATAAGCGTATTAAAACAAATGTCTCAAAAAAATGATGTCATAATCACAACAGGTGGATTAGGACCAACTCACGATGATATTACTAAAGAAACTTTACTTGAGTTTTTTGATGATGAGTTGATTTTTAACGAAATTATTTTTAATAAAATAAATGAACTATTTGCAAGGTCAAATCGCCAAATAACAGAACGGAACAAATCACAGGCATTTATTCCGTCGAAATCAAATGCCTTACCCAATGATTTAGGTACAGCACCTGGCTTATATTTTAAACTAAATGCTAAGCATTATTTCGCTCTACCAGGGGTACCAGCAGAAATGATGTCAATTATGACAAATTCTGTTATACCGATTATTTTGAATCTAATTGAGGATTCGCAAGAGGATATCATAATCTATCGAACAATACATACAACTGGAATTTTCGAATCTTTTTTAGCAGATTTACTTGGCAATCCTGAAGAATTTATCGGAGATGGTACTCTCGCTTTTTTGCCATCTTATCGTGGGGTAAGAATGAGAATTGGAGTTACTCAACCTGATTATGCTTCAGCAATATCAGAATTGGATAGAATTGAAGCTGAGATTTTTAAACGAGCAGGGAAGTATGTAATTTCAACAGATGATAAACCATTGAGCCAAGTTGCTGGAAAGTATCTTAAAGATTTGGGTGCAACTGTTTCGGTTGCCGAATCCTGTACTGCTGGTATGCTTGGAGCTGCAATTACTGAAGTGCCCGGCAGTTCTCAATATTTTGTCGGCGGTGTTATTTCTTATAGTAATGAGATGAAGATAAATATTTTAAAAGTCAGCAATAAAACGATAGAACAGTTTGGGGCTGTTAGTAAAGAAACTGCTATCGAAATGGCTGAAAATGTTAGAAAAATTTTCAACACTGATTATGGTATATCAATTACGGGTATAGCTGGTCCTGATGGAGGAACTGATGAAAAACCCGTTGGAACGGTTTGGATTAGTATTGCCGATAGATACTCAAGCGAGGCATTTAAATATATCTTTTCAATAGATAGAGCAGTAAATAGAGAACGTTCTGTAGGAACTGCCTTATCATTATTGATGAAAAAGTTAATCAAACGGCATACGGACAATCAATGAGAATTTTAGCAATCGAAACATCTTGCGATGAAACCTCTTCTGCAGTCATTGACAATTCAGTAGTATTAAGCAATATCATATCATCGCAATATTTTCATAATAAATATGGTGGGGTTGTTCCTGAGCTTGCATCAAGAGCTCATTTGCAATCTATCAGTTCTATTGTCCTTCAAGCCTTAGAAACTGCAGGCATTGATATTGAATCAATTGATGCTATTGCTGTTACAACACAACCAGGATTAATCGGTTCACTGATAGTAGGCTCTAGTTTTGCAAAGGGATTAAGCTTGAGATATAAAATACCTATCATACCAATAAATCACATCGAAGGTCATCTATTCTCAGGAATGATTGATAATCCAGAAATTGAATTTCCTTATATAGCTCTTGTTGTGAGTGGCGGACATACTGCATTATTTTATGTTATCTCTTATAATAAATATGATTTGATAGGAACAACAATTGACGATGCTGCAGGAGAAGCTTTTGATAAAACTGCAAAACTTCTGGGTTTGGGGTATCCCGGTGGACCTGAAATTGATAGATTATCTAATTCAGGCAATTCTGAATTTATTGCTTTTCCTCGCTCAATGATAAAAAGCAATGACTTTAATTTTAGTTTTAGCGGATTAAAAACTGCTGTAAAGTATTATTTAGCTAAAAACTATCCAAATGGAGTTCCTGATGTTATCATACCCCATATATGTTCTTCTGTTCAAAGCGCCATAATTGATGTATTACTAATAAAAACAATTGCTTCTGCACAGCGATATTCCTCGCGTTTTATTGTTGTATCTGGTGGTGTATCGGCTAATAGCTACTTACGAAGTAGATTTGAGCAGGAGACTATGAAATTGGGTATTAAATTTGTAGCTCCCAAAATATCATATTGCTTAGATAATGCAGGTATGATTGGGTTTATTGCTGAAAAAAGACTGATGTACTCGAATAAATCAGACTTTTACAATTTGGATTTTACAACAAAAGCATACACATTGAAAAGAGAGAGTTTGAATCCGAAAACAGGCAATTAATTATTCTGATTTCCTAACGTGAATGTAACTTTTGTACCTTTGTCAACTATGCTTTCGACCAAAATTTGACCATTATGTTTTTCTATAAATTCTTTGCAAAGGATTAATCCCAATCCATTGCCCTTCTCTGATTTCGTGCCTAATCTTGTTACGTTTTCTCCAATGTCGAATAAATCTGGAATAATCTCAGGAGGAATTCCAATACCATCGTCTTCTACTGATGCAATAATGCTACTGTTATTTATTTCTGCATTTATATGAATATTACCATTTTCGTTAGTGAACTTCAAGGCATTTGAAATTAAATTTCTGATTATTACTTCCAGCATATATTTATCAGCAATGATTTCAAATTTTTCTTTCACATTGTTGTGAATTGTAATATTTTTTTCAGCCGCTTGTTTTTTGTATAAATAGATGCATTCGAAAATAGTCTTACGTAAGTCCACTTTTATTGGTGTGAATTTAATATTACCAGTTTGAGCTTTTGACCATTCCAGTAAGTTATCTAACAAAGTCAATAAGCTATAGCCAGATGATTTTACCCTTTCAATTAATTCAAAAGTCTCGTTATTTGAGATATTTTTAGAGTTATTTATAATATATTCAGAAATATTTATAATAATACCCAGCGGGCTTTTTAAATCGTGAGCGATGATGGAGAAAAATTTATCCTTTGTTGCGTTTAACTCTTTTAATGATTTGTTTTGTTCATTGATTTGAGAATTTCTAATCTGAAGTTCAGCATTGACTTTTGTGATTTCATCTTTTTGCTGGACTACTATTTTATTTGATTTCTGTTTTATTTTATAGAGCGAAAAAATGATTATCGTTGCAATGATTAAGATTATAATACCGATAGTTGCAATAACTAACTGCGTATTTTTGTAATCTAATTGTAATTCATTCAAATGATTCTTATTTTTTTCTTCTTCTAATTTTAAATTAGCTTGCATTTGGGATAAGTATTGCTCTTTCTCTAAATCGAAAACCAAATCTTTCACTTCAGAATATTTTTTATAATAAGATAGAGCAGTTGTATTCTTTCCTAATCTTTCGTATATAAGGGATATTTGGAAGTATATAGGTATTAATTCTTTTTTCAATCCAATTTCTTCTGCTAATGCTCTTGAAATTTCGAGATTATTCAGGGCTGTTTCATAATCCCCAGATTGTTGATTGATTTGTGAAATGATGAAAAGCGTTCGTAATATAGAATTCTTATCTTGATATCTATTGTAGATGGAATATGCCTCAAGCAAATATTTAATTGCTTCATTGTTTTTACCGCTTAGATGGTATGCCTCCCCAATGTTATTAGAAGCAGTAGCAAGCAACCTTTCATTGTTACTATCTTTTGCTAAGAGATATGCCTTTTTGAAATAAACTAATGAACTATCAAACTTATCTTGGTCATGGTATAATAGCCCAATATTATTCAAAATAGCAATTTGTCCATCAACATTATTGACTTTGTTATGAGTGTAAAGAGCTTGATTAAAAAAGCTAAGAGCGGATTGGAATTGCTGAGTATGACGATAAACTAAACCAATACTATTTAGTAAGTGGGGATAGAACGTATTGTATTCATTTTCTAATTCCTTATCGCTACTACTTTCGACAATTTTTTTTGATTGCTGATAGTAAAGTAAAGCATTTTCAATATCTCCAAGCCTTAAATTTGCATCTCCAAGTAATTTCAATGTTTTTGCTATTCTCAATTTATTGTTGTTTCTATTATAAAACGGTAGAATCATTTGCAAGGTATCTATGACAGCTTCATAGTTGCCAGTATTTAAGTGGATATTCGCTAATAGATACTTACTATCAGCGATACCTTGGGAATATTTTTTTTGCTGAGCACGATTAAGTGCTTCGTAAGCAAACTTGGTTGCCAAATCGGGATCAGTATTCTCATATTTAAAACCAATCGAAATTAGACTATCAATTAACTTGGTTTCTTCTAATTCTCCACTAATTTTTAAAAGCGAATCTAATGGGGATATAAAAAAACTAATTATAATTAGAAATAAAAGTTTCATTTTATCAAATACAAGTTCTACAATTCAAAATTTATTTAAGCCAAAAATTATTAATTTCGGAAAAGTAAACCAATAAAACCAATAGTACGTTTCTAATATCTGAGCAAAATTTTGCTTGTAATTTAAAAATCAAATATATTGTTAATTTTGGTTTTTTACAATTACAATTTATTAATAATAATAATTGACTTTAAATGGAAAATTTTATTAACTTTAATTATTCTAAATAAAACTTTTGAAAATAGGTGATTTAGTGAGAAAAAACGAACAAATAACAACAAAAGAAAGTAGTTTAATTAATCATATTAAGTGCTTGATTAGCGGCAAACGCCGATTCGAAAATGTTTATCAATCTGTCTCACGGATGATTTTGGAAGGACCCAACAAAATTGAGAAGATAACTGTCAATGGCAGACAAACTTATGACTTTAGGATATTTAGAACTGGCAAAAAACACATAGTCGGGATGTTCGATGAAATCAATAGTTTTGTTTCTTTTGTAAAGGATGCTGCTGAGGGTGGCTCCTCGGCAGAAATGGCATTTGTTTTAATCGGTGAGCCAGGAAATGGTAAAACATATTTTGTTGATTTCCTTTCTTCTCTTTATAGAGATTTTATAATACTCGATGAAAACAGAAGATATACTTTTAGATTTATCAATATGGATAAAATTGGTGGTTATGGTAAGATTAAAACAATTGAATCTCAAACATACGAAGATCCGATGGTTCTTGCGATGAATTTAAGCAATGAAAAAAATGAAAATATCAAGTTTATTGAGAGCTTAGGAGCAAATTCAAAAAAAATTCAATTGTTTTACAAAAATTATAGACCATTAGGAGCTTGCTCTTATTATGTTTTAAACCAAATACGTGATTATTGTAATGGAGATGTGAATAAAATACTAGAATTCGTTGAGATTATACCCGTCCCAATTAGCGAATCAAGGGGAACATTGACGGGAAAGTATGCTGCCAAAGACAAAATAACATCATCAGCCGTAGATTTAATTGGTGAAGAATCAATTACAAGAATCCTTAATTTAAGCGATGCAGATAATCCTTATCGCTTTGATTTAAGAAGAGGCGCCTTAGCAAGAGTTGCAGGCGGCGGAATACATTTCGCCGATGAAATATTCAAAAATAAAAAGGACTTAGTGCAGGTTTATCTCGGTGTAATTCAGAATCGAACTATAGATATTGAAGGTTTTAAGTGGCCGCTCGATACGCTAATATTAGCTACAAGCAATAACTCGGAGTTTGCGAGATTTCTTGAAGAAAAGGAGCAAGCACCAATTGTTGACCGATGCCGATTAACGTATATGGCTCATAATACAAACTATATTTTACAGCAGGAGCTTACCTCATACGCAATAGGGGGCAAGGATAAAACAAACTTTGCGGGCGAGAAAATGCACTTAGATCCAAATCTAAACCATGCTATTTCGGTTGCCGTCGTTTTAACTCGTATGCCACCAAACGATAAACTATCACCTATCGAAATTATGAAACTTTCTGCTGGTGAAGTTGCTGGCGAAAAAAGTATTAAAACATTAAGCGAAGTTATTAATGATTTGAATAACGATCATGATATTAC
>JBBISM010000147.1:0-6637 GCA_037441245.1 Ignavibacteria bacterium
AATCGGCGATTATGAGTTTGATAATTCCAATTTCTTTGATATTGGTTTTGCTTTTTTTGGTAGTGGAGATGATGAGGAAAATTTCCTTAATAGGTCAGTACCAATTGAATTAGATTATAGCTCATTAAGAAGAGAATTATGGTTGGCTACTGATGCTGCTTATAAGCAAGCAGCAGAAGTATATGCAAAAAAACTTGCCATAATTCAAAATCGGGTAAGAACAGATACTACTCATGATTTTATTAGAATAGAACCTGAAAAAATTTATGATACGACAAGTTATCCGAAATTAATTAAAGAACGCTTTTTAAAATCTGTAACTGAAGTTTCCAATATCTTTACAAATTATCCCGATATTTATAACTCCAAAGTAGTTTTTGAGCATATTCCCCAAACTATCTATTATCTTAATAGTGAGGGGCGGGAGTATATAAAAACTGAATTTTTTTCTGGTTTCGAAGTTGTAGCTTTTACACAGGCAGAAGATGGTATGCCATTATCAAATTTCTACTCAGCTTATGCAAAGCATCCTGATGATTTACCAACATTAGATTCGTTGCTAAGAGCTACACAATTTATTGCAGAAAAATTAATTGCATTACGCAATGCCCCAATATTGGAAGAATCCTATTCTGGTCCAATATTATTTGAACAACAAGCAGCAGTTGAAATGTTTGCCCAATTCTTTGCTCCAAACCTCACAACAGTACGCTCACCATTGACAGAGAGCGGAATTCAACAATCAAGTCGCTCTGCTGCCTTTCAAAATAAAATTGGTGGTAGAGTTTTACCAGAATTCATTTCTGTGAAAGCAGATCCGTCTATGGATAAGTATGGTCAAATTAAGCTGATTGGCAACTACAGAATTGATGACCAAGGCGTTAGAGCACAATCTGTTGAACTCGTCAAAAATGGATATTTGAAAAATCTACTTTCCAGCAGAACACCGACCCGTCGAGTTAAAACGACTAATGGACACTTTAGAGGTGGTAGTGCTATGTTGAGTAATATATTAATTCTGCCAGATAAGGAATATTCAAAATCACGTTCCGATTTAAAGAAACGTATGCTCAAGCTTTGCAAAGATAGAGAATTGCCTTATGGTATAATAATCCGCAGAGTATTAAATCAAAATATCCAATTTACAACTTTACGCCGTTCTGCAGGGGGTGTATTTATTTCTTTCCAATCCGAACCGAAAGTGAATATTATCGAGGCTTATAAAATTTTTCCAGACGGCAAGGAGCAGTTAATTAGGGGCGGAGAAGGAAGTGGATTCACAGTTCAATCCTTCAAAGATATTATTTTATGCGGTCAGGATAAGTATGTTCTAAATTATCTTGCACCATCAATATCATCGCCATATATGACAGGCGGTAGCCAATATACAGGGGCTACGATAATATCTCCTGATCTACTATTTGAAGATGGTGAAATTCGTAAAATTGAAGAAGATTTTCCAAGACCACCGTTATTTAGTTCACCATTAATTAAAAATTGATTTAACAATATGTATTATTTGAATTATGAATACTGACAACCAGGACAATCAAAATAATTTTAATGGAATGCATTTAACATCGCTTTTATTCAAAAACAAAGTCTTTATTATTGCTTTTACTTTTCTTGCAATATTAATTGCCTCGATTATAGCTTTTCTGAAACCAAACGAATATAATGCAACAGTGAGCGTTGTTCCCCCCAAAGTATCAAGTTCTGTATTTGAAGGTGTGCTCGGCAATATCAGTTCAACATTGCGAGATATTGGACTAACAAAATTGGGTTCGCAATCTGAAGGTTATACATTTATGGTCATTCTCACAAGTAGGACATTGGTAGATTCAATGATAAAAATATTCGACCTTGAGAGACGATATGATATCAAAGATGGGTTTAAATCCGAAATTAGAAAAGAGTTTATCGCTAATTATGAGGTCTCAATAGAAAAAGCGGGTAATTATACTGTTACTATCTGGGATAGAGACAAAGATACCGCAGCAATGATGGCAAATACCTTCATTCGATTGGCAAATCAGAAAGCAATGGAATTATCCCAACAGGAAGCAAAAGTAACACGAGAATACCTCGAAGAAAGATATAATTCGATTGATTCTGCATTAGCTGTATTGAGCGATTCATTGGGACGATTCGCTGGGAGTAAGATGTTAATTGCTCCATTAGAACAAGCTCAAGCTATAAGCTCCGCAATATCCGAAGTTAAAGCAAAACAAATGGAATCTGAAATTTATTATGAGCTATTCAAAAACACTTATGGCACAGCAGACCCAATAACAGAATACTATAAAAATCTTAAATTTCAACTAACAAAACAAATAGACGATATTCAACTGAAACCTGGATTTGCTGGTAATTTCACAATAAAAGAAGCTGCTGGTATTGGAATTTTGTATATGAAACTTTACACAGAAATAGAAGCTTATAGCAAAGTAAAAGCGGCTTTATTCCCTATGATAGAGAAAGCCCGACTCGACGAAAGACGAAATGCTCAGTTCCTTTTTATTGTTGATGAAGCAGTCGTTCCAGATAAAAAAGACCGCCCCAAAAGGTCAATTATTATTGGTGGCACAGCAATTGGCTCTTTTATATTTTCACTTTTTCTCGTTATAGCTTTTAATAGATACAACGAATTTAGGAACCAATACAAAGAGTTGATAAAAAAAATTGACAAGGATAATGTCTAATCCATTCATCACAAGTCCAGTTTCAAACTCAATAATTAATAAGCGACCAATAGGATGGCTCGCTCTTATTATATCCTTGTTCATAATCGTTATCCCGATGTTCATTGCAATTAATTCTAATTATGAATTAATCTTTTTTATAGGCTTATTAAGTATTCCACTTCTATATCTAATAATAAATAATTCAAAAATATGGATTTATACTGCTTTTATCGCATTAGCTTATTTTTTGCGAGATTCATCAGAAGTGGTGTCTGAATATGATGTGGTTAGCGGTGCTTTCTATATCGGCGGTCTAATAATTTGGTCAATAAGTAGAATATTCGTAAATCGTCAGAAAATTGTTCATAGCTTTACTGATTGGCTTATACTGGCTTTTTTCTCCTGTTTGATTCCAAATCTAATCATAGCTTTGCTAAATGGTGTGGAATTGATTGATTGGCTCAGAGAGTTTGCAATGTTCTTATTGATACTGTATTATTTCCCTATAAAAGATATAATCAAATCTAAAAGGGATATAATTACTCTATTGTGCATATTGTTAATTTCTGCCATAATACTTAATCTACTGCAGTTCTATCAATACTTTCTGTTTTTACAGAATTATATATTATATGTTTATCAGTTGGGAGCAGCTATCAAATATAATCAGCCCTTATATGCATCTGCTATTATTTTCGGAATTGCCTTTGCATCAATTCAAAAGAAGATTGGATATAAATATCTTCTTCTTTTATTTACAGTAATGACGGTAACTGCTCTTGTCGCTACTTTTTCACGTGCTTACTGGGTGATGGTTCTGATTAATTTATTAATAATCATATTTTTCATACCAAAAGATGGCAGAAAGTTTATGGTAAGTTCAATTGTTTTGGGCGGTATATTATTTTCACTATTCATATATGTTGCATTCCAAGATAAAGTTGAGTTCGTTTATTATGTGATAGAAAAAAGATTTGTTTCGACTACTGCCGGTGTGAAAGATATTTCATTACAGATGAGACTTAACGAATTTGAGGGAGTATTTGAGCAAATCGAAAATTATCCATTGGGTGGTTCTGGATTAGCACGCAAATTCAGTTATTATGACCCAATAGGAATTTCGACTCAAAGAACAAACTTCGTTCATAATGGATATTTATATCTGATATACCGCCTCGGGTATCCATTGGCAATTATTTTTTTCATATATTTATTTTTAATTTTAATGAAAAGTTTTTACTATTCTTTCAAAGTTAAAGATAGGTTTTACAAAACATTAGCAATATGCTCGGCAACTTCAATATTAATGATGATTTTAACAAATTTTGTAACTACTACTATACCATTGAGAGATGGCTCATTAATTATGGCGCTATTAATTGGATTCATCTCAATAATTGAAAGAAAAGTACAAATCAAAGAAATAGAATAGATTAAAGATGAGCGATGAGATTTACTGCAACAGATGATACCAACAATGATTTTGGTTCTCCGACCAGGATTAAAATTATTCGAATAATCATAATTATAGCAACTTTTGTATTTGTAGGCAGATTAATACAATTACAAATCATTGAGGGGAGTTTATACAGAAATGTCACCGATGCTCAAGCCATTAAGCAAGTTGTTATTGAACCTTTCAGAGGAAACATATTTGATAGAGATAATAACTTGATTGTGCATAATGAACCCTCTTTTTCATTGACGGTAACACCAAATGAACTCCAATTAGAAACTATACCAATTTTGCTATCAATTTTACCATTGGATACAATCGAAATTATTAAAATATATTCTGCCAAGATGTCTAATGATTTATTCAGAAAAACAGTGCTTGATGATTTCTCAAAATATACTGGTTATGATACAGCTTATATTATGAAACAGATAGCCGAGCAAAAAAAATATTCAAGATTTGTTCCTGTTAAAGTTTATAGAGATTTAAGTTTTAATGAATTAGCACTTTTAGAAGAATATATGGATTTTTTAATAGGTATAGATATATTGGTTGAATCCAAAAGATTGTATGAATTCAATGGCACTATGGCTCATATACTCGGTTATAGTCGCGAAATATCAAAAGATGAACTTAAAGCGATGAGCTATTTTAGGCGAGGCGATATAATTGGCAAAAAGGGATTAGAAAAGTCTTATGATAATTTCTTAAGAGGTCAACAAGGAGTTCAATTTGTTGCTGTGAACAATCTTGGCTCTCGTATTGAACAATTCGGGCGTGATAAAAACGATGTTACTGCATTCAACGGTTTCGATTTAAAATTATCAATTCATACTAAGCTTCAGGAATTAGCTGAGTCTCTACTTGAGAATAAAAGAGGTTCTGTTGTGGCAATTGACCCAAGTAATGGAGAAGTGCTTGTATTAGCAGCTAAACCAGATTTTGACCCCAGAAAATTTACAGGCAAAATTACAAAAGAATTTTATAATTCCATTGTGGATAATCCCGAAAAACCAATGCTTAGTAGAGCTATTCAATCACGTTATTCGCCCGGTTCAACTTGGAAAATGTTGATTGCTCTCGCAGCATTGCAAGAGGGAATAATCAATCAAAATTCCACAATTTACTGTGCTGGAAGTTTGCATTTCGGCGGTAGAGATTTTAAATGCCAGGGTACTCACGGTTCGATTAATGTGCAAAGGGCTATACAAGTATCCTGCAATGTTTTTTTCTATCAACTCGGACTTAAGTTAGGAATGGAGAAATTCGAAAAGTATGGTGAAATGTTCGGTTTTGGGAAATTAACTGGTATAGACCTACCTGAAGAAAATCGTGGCATTTTTCCAACAATGGAATGGCTAAAATCAAGAAAATCACCATTCACAAGAGGAAAACTTGTAAATTATGGTATTGGACAAGGAGAAATTACCGTAACACCACTGCAAATGGCTGCTTATTGCGTTACTATTGCCAATAAAGGTAGATATATCCAACCACATATTGTCAGAACAATAATCAATAATATCACCAATACACAAGAGAACATAGCTTATCAAGTAAGATATCTCGATATAGAACAAAAATACTTTAATATTATACACAAGGGGATGTATGATGTTGTCAATACTCCTGGTGGAACTGCCAATATCGCTCGCATTCCAGGGATAAGTGTATGCGGTAAAACCGGAACTGCTCAAAGTCCACAAGGCAGAGACCACGCCTGGTTTATATGTTTTGCTCCTATGGAAGACCCCAAGATTGCAATGTGTGTGATGGTCGAAAATTCAGGCTTTGGCTCGGTTGCTGCCGCTCCGATTGCTAGAGAAATTTTATATCAATTCTTTTATCCAGATAGACCACGACGAAAAGATAGTATATTTGTTCAGGAAGAAATCCCCGATAGCTTACAAGATAGAAGTTCGTATATTCTCGATAATGGGATACAATAATTTTAGAATTAGTCTTCTTTATTCAATTTATAATCTTGTAACTTTTGGTATAAAATTGTTTTATTATTTCAGTAAGTTTTTTGGAATTTTTTGCCATATAAAAAAATTCGTTAACACAACTTGCAAAATCAAAATTTATTTATTATATTGCATTTGATTATATTCAAAATTAGAATATATAACACATAGTATATATTTAGTATTGTTCCACTAATACGAGGTTTTAGATGTCAAAATCTACTTTACTGAAAAGTGCAATTGTGCCGATAATTGCACTTTTCATTTTAAGCACAAATCAGTTAAATTCCCAACCCACAAATTACTGCGCCGTTTGCCCAAATAATGAATATCAAGCAACCTACACGTACCAGTATTGTGTAGATAGATGCTGGTACACCTGTTGGGGTGTCTGTTGCCCACTTGCGTACTTAACAGAAGTAACGCTTATTGACCGCAATACAAATACAAATGTCTTTTCACGCACATCAGGAGCAGATGGACAGCAATACTTCAATCCAGCTGTGTCCTATGAAGTAATAATGGGGCAA
>JBBISM010000148.1:0-3564 GCA_037441245.1 Ignavibacteria bacterium
AAGTATATTTACTTGCTGGCTGCAACTAGATACAATATTAAAGAGAATTTTGGCTTCTTCAGTGATTAGTTCATCTGAATTGATTTTGAATTTTGCTTTTATCAGATAGAGAAATTCATTTTGCGTTATAGCAAGTTGAATGAGTAACTTTTCGGCGGGATGCAATTTCTCGATAAAATTTCTTTTTGGTGGATGCATATTAGAAGATAAATCTTCTTTTGATGTATTTTTATTTTGTTGTGCATCAGGACTTTTTATTGAAATATCGCCTTTGATATTGATATTTGATTTCTTATGAGTAGAAGAAGATTTATTTTTTTCATCATACAAGAATTTTAATTGTTCACGTGATAATTTCAGATTTTTTTCAATTTTATTAATGTATATGTCGTGCTGTAATGGGTCGGGTATTAAAGAAACTATATTTATTAATTGACGAGCTGATTGTGCTATACCTTCGGGGGAATCTAAATATCCTGATTTTTTAAAGAGGTCTGTTTTGAAATCAACGAATGAAATAGCAGAATTGAGATAGGTTTCGAATAGTTCCCTCGAATGATTTCTGATAAAACTATCTGGGTCCTCTCCAGCTGGTAAGTTGATAATATACGAGGAAAAACCGCTCACCAAAGCTAATTCAATTCCTCTTTCAGTAGCTTTTAATCCAGCTGAATCAGAATCGAAAACGAAGTAAATTTTCTTGCAAAAGCGATTGAGCAAGTTTATTTGCTCTTTTGTCAAGGATGTGCCGCTCGAAGCAACAACGTTAATAATTCCAGCTTGGTGCAATGTGATTACATCGGCATATCCTTCGACCAAAATAACGTAATTTTTATTTATGATTTCCTTTTTAGCTTCGAATAACCCGTAAAGTGTAGCACTTTTATCATATACCATCGTTTGCGGGGAATTAATATATTTTGCCTGATTGGAATCGGATTCAAGAGTTCTACCGCCAAATCCAATTATTTTGCCGAAGTGGTCTTTAATTGGGAACATTATTCTGTTTCTGAATCTATCATAATATCCGCCCTGCTCTTTTTCAATAATTAAACCAGCATCTGATAAAATCTGTGGATTTAGGCCTTTCGAAGTCAACGATTGCAAAAGGCCATCCCAAATATCAGGTGAATATCCTAAATTAAACTTATTGATAGTATCATTTGTAAAATTTCTTTTGGCAAGGTATCTTCTTGCTATTTCCCCTTGTTTGGTATTCAAGTAATATGCATAAAATCCAGCGGATTTTTCTAAGGCATTGAGAATTAATTCACGTTTAGTTAATTTGATGATTCTATTGCTTTTCTTTTCTGATTCTAAATCAATTCCAAGACGTTGAGCAAGATATTTCTTTGCTTCGGGGAAACTCATACCGTTGTGTTCGATTAAGAAGCTGATTACATTTCCTGACTTACCACATCCGAAACATTTAAAAATACCCAATTCGCTCGAAACGTTGAATGATGGGGTTTTTTCATTATGGAACGGACATAATCCGATAAAATTTTTGCCTCGTTTCTTTAATTCAACATATTCCGAAATAATTTCAAGAATATCGGTTTGCCTCAATATTTCTTCCGTTATTTTATCACTAATAGCCATTTGATATTTTCACACTATTTATTTATGCATTGTCATAATTTAAAGATAAAGAATAATATAGCAAAATAGATAATCAAATTTTTCTCACCACGGATTTATCTTTGCATTTAGCTAAAAGTGAAAAGATATTTATATTGAATTTTGGATGTATTAGCTCCCCTGCTATTTCAGAAGCTGGAATCAGTACAAATTTTCTATTGTGCATATCTGGATGCGGAATTGTAATATGTTCTGAATTAATGATATTATCGCCCAAAATCAATATGTCAATATCAATTTCACGCTCTTGCCATTTTGGTCTTGCTTTTCGACCAATTTCATTTTCTATACTTTTGAAAAACGATAATAGTTCAAATGGTGTATGAGCAGTATGGCCAACTAATGCAATATTTATGAACCATTCTTGATGGGCATATCCGTATGGTTCAGTCTCGTAATATGAAGAAATGGTTAAATCCCGAATTAAATTACGAGATAAACTAAATTGAACCACCCTGTTAATATTCTCAATCCGATTACCAATATTCGAACCGAGAGATAGCAATATTGGATTGAAAATATCTCTTCCGCTTATACTATTGTCTTGACTTATGCTCTTCGACTTCGACATAATCAATAAATCGTTTAACTGGAACATTTAATTTCCTGACACGCACCGTTGCCTCTACTAATTCAGTGAATTTGCTGAATAGAGAATTTAAAATTTTATTGGCTATTGTTTCAATTAGTTTATAAGCATCGCCATTAATTATTTCGCCGATATAATGGATAACCTGCTCATAATTTAATGCACTTTTCACGTCATCGTTTTCAATTGCTTTGTTGGCATCATAATAAAGATCCAAGTCAACTTGAAATTTACCCCCAAGTTTGCGTTCTTCGCTTTTAACCCCGTGATAAGAATAAAATTCAGCATTTTTAATACTCAGTCTTATCAAATTCTTTTTCTTCATTCTACACATCAATATAAAAAAAGGCAATTTAATCAATTGCAGAGAAATAAAATAAAATATTCTCTTTAAATTCATATACATTTTACAAATTTTAAAAATCTTATCTAACAACACCGTATTATACATAATAAAAGTTGTTATATAACTTATATTGATTAGTTTTATATTATAAATTTTTATGTTTGAAAAATTTTTATAAATCAAATTAAGGAATAGAAAATGGGAATTCAAACAATTAATTGGACGAAAACAGACGAAGCACCTTTATTAGCAACTTATGCACTGCTACCAATAATTAAGGCATTCACCAAAGGTACTGGAATCGAAGTCGAATTGAAGGATATAAGTTTAGCTGGTAGGATTATTGCCAATTTCCCCGAAAAGTTAAACGAACAACAGAGAATACCAGATCATCTTGCTGAGCTTGGAGAATTGGCTAAAACTCCCGTCGCCAACATTATTAAACTGCCAAATATTAGTGCAACTATACCACAATTGCAATCTGCAATTAAAGAGTTACGAGAGAAAGGGTATGATATTCCAGAATACCCCGAGGAGCCAAAATCCGATGAAGAAAAAGCATTAAAGGAAAGATTTGGGAGAGTTTTAGGTTCTGCTGTTAATCCTGTATTGCGCGAAGGCAATTCTGATAGAAGGCCCGCTGAATCTGTGAAAAAATTTGCTCAAAGATACCCACATAAAATGATGAAACCTTGGCCTCCACCATCAGAGTCTAAAGCACGTGTAGCTCATATGGAGGATAAAGATTTTTATAGCAGCGAAAAATCAATGACTATTGAGCAATCCTGCAACGTTCGAATTGAATTTGATAATGGTGCAGGTAATGCTAAAATTCTCAAAGAGAGAGTGAATTTATTGAGTGGAGAAGTAATAGATACATCAGTTATGAATGTCAAAGCATTACGTAAATTTTATGATGAAGAAATCAATTCAGCTAAAGAAGATAATATACTCTTTTCGCTCCACTTAAAAGCAACAATGATGAAAG
>JBBISM010000148.1:3574-6585 GCA_037441245.1 Ignavibacteria bacterium
CCCAATAATGTTTGGTCATTGTGTCTCGATTTACTATAAAGATGCATTAGATAAGCATTCAGACACTTTTAGGGAAATTGGTGCAAATCTAAATAATGGTATAGCAGATGTTCTCGAAAAATTAGAGAAGTTACCACCTGAGAAAAAAGCTGAAATTGAAGCGGACATTAATAAAGTATATGAAGCCCGTTCAGCTCTTGCAATGGTTGATTCCCGCTATGGAATAACAAATCTCCACACGCCCAATAATATTATTATAGATGCTTCGATGCCAAATGTAATTCGAGATGGTGGGAAAATGTGGAACAAAAAAGATGAACTTCAGGACTGTGTTGCAGTTATTCCTGATAGATCTTATGCGCCAATTTACAAAGAAATATTAGAAAATGCGAAAGCAAATGGACAATTCCACCCAACAACAATGGGAAATGTTTCAAATGTTGGACTTATGGCTCAAAAAGCAGAGGAATATGGTTCGCACGATAAAACATTCGAAGCAACCGACGATGGAACATTTAGAGTTGTTGACGAGCAGGGGAATATACTCCTCGAACAGAACGTTGAGAAAGGCGATATTTTCAGAATGTGTCAAACCAAAGACCTACCAATAAAAGATTGGGTTAAATTAGCTGTCCGAAGGGCAAGAGCTACTGGTTCACCCGCAATCTTTTGGCTCGACGAAAACCGTGCACACGATAAGCAAATAATACAAAAAGTGAATAAGTATTTACCTGATAATGACATACAAGGATTGGATATTCGAATTATGAAGCCACAAGAAGCTATGAGATTTACTCTCGACAGAGTTCGAAAAGGTTTGAACACAATCTCAGTAACAGGCAATGTCCTTCGTGATTATCTTACTGACCTTTTCCCAATATTAGAACTAGGCACAAGCGCTCGTATGCTTTCTATTGTTCCCTTGTTGAATGGCGGCGGACTATTTGAAACCGGCGCTGGAGGTTCTGCTCCCAAGCACGTCCAACAATTCTTGAAAGAAGGACACTTAAGATGGGATTCTCTCGGTGAATATTGTGCATTAGTACCATCATTCGAGCTAATTTACGAGAATACTGGCAATTTCAAAGCAAAAGTTTTGGCTGAAACGCTCGACGTGGCAGTAGGTAAATATCTCGAAAACGCACGCTATCCATCACGTAAAGTAAGCGAAATTGACAATCGTGGCAGTAAATTCTATCTAGCTATGTATTGGGCTGATGCTCTCGCCAAACAAGATATAGACCAAGAATTAAAAGCTCGTTTCGCAAAACCAGCTCAAGAATTAATTGAAAACTGCGAAAAAATTGCAAATGAATTGCTTTCTGCTCAAGGGAGGTCTGTTGATATAGGTGGCCACTATCTACCAGATGATGAGAAAGTAGAAAAAGAAATGCGACCAAGCATTACTTTCAATAAAATAATTGATGATTTGTTGGAAAATTAAAATGGATTATACGCTGTAGGGGCGAACACACAGGTTCGCCCCTACGATATTTCCTACATCTTCACAAACATTGCCGTTGCCCTGCCAATCCGCAAATAATATACGCCCGCAGGCAGATGCTCAATATTCATCCGATGACTCGAAGTCAACGGATGAATGGATTCCAATTAGAATAAGAAGGAGTGTTTGCTATAGGTTTCCTAATATAATTAATTGACTTATTAGTCACTGTATTAATATGGAGATATTTTTTACTTTATGAAGTCAAATAACCTTTTTACCATATTTTCAGGTTTGTAATAATTCATTTTATTTTCAGGATAATTAGAAACCTGATTGTAAAAATCCCGATCTGTTGATAATCTTTTTATCAATTCTAATGCTTTCTCATTATCAAATTCATTATTCAAACAAGTAAACGGAAATAATATATCACCATGCCCCGTTGAACTGGTAGTAACCATTGGAATACCAAGTGCCGCCGCATCAAGTACGAACCTACCCCACGTAAATCTTGGGTCAATGTTGAGCCAAATAAAGGATTTACTATTAAATCGAAAATATTCTTTTAAAGAGGTTTCCGGAAGGACCTCCAAGTCTGGATATTTCTCAATAGCTTTTTTGAGAAAATAATTTTTACTAATTGTCATGTTTTTAAAAAATATCCCAATATTTTTTATTTTCCTGCTAATTATATTTTCATAAATATAAAATGGTAAACCTGTTTGCCTGGCTATCATAATATCATTGATTCTGTTCAATGAAGTCAAACAAATAAATATTTTCCTGTTTCTATTTTCAGCAACTACTCGAAATTTCCTAATTTCATCAACAGGATAAGGAATTCCAATATATTCTGTTCTGGTTTTTGTCAAAGACCGGAAGTAATCGAGTGTCTTTTGATTAATGACATTTACAAGATCAGAATGGTCAATAAGCTCTATAAAATACGGATGAGGGTTCAAATAATCCGAAGCTGAACCTTCAATCATCGTTATCCAAAATTGATTTTTCGGACGGTTCAGACATAATTTAAGACAATGTTTAAGAGCAAATAAATTTGAATTACAGATAACAATTTCATAATTCTGTAAGTCTGAAATATTAGTTTTCAGTGAATATCTATAATCAGCATTAAGAGCAAAAGCCCATGCTTCAACACCATTCATATATGATTTTTCATGTATTCTTTCAAATGGACTCCAGATACCCGGATTTCCACTTAATAATAAAATTTTACCTTTTATCATATTTTTCTAAATCTACTCCTAAAAAATATCTATTTAGTTAATTCGCTACATTTACCTTTACCTGATAATCATTTAGTTTATGAATAACCGGAAGAAATACCTTTTTAATCTTAAAAACTGAAACATCTGAAAAATACCAATTTTCATTATAATTTCCAAATTCCTCTCAATTTTTTAAATTATTTTCATAAAATTGACTTTTTACCCGCTCTTTGACCCCATTTTATCGTTTTTTAAGCGATTTTATTGACAAAATGCATCTCATTATTGCCTTTTGGGCACACTCCTCCTATGAGAGCCCAAGTGAATATGTTAAT
>JBBISM010000149.1:0-6557 GCA_037441245.1 Ignavibacteria bacterium
TTAAAAGCGTTTTCTCCGGGAGGGTTTCCGAATGCAGTGGTTGTAAACTATGTAAAAAGCAACAACAGTAGGTGTATAAATACCGCCCCCGGGCGGTATTTATATTGCACCTATGGTGACATTCTGGTATAGTAATGTCGTTAATTGACAAATGGGGGTTTATTAAGGTGGAATGGTGGGTAGTTGTTTTAATTCCAGTAATTGGTGCGTTTATTGGCTAATTTCTTCAGAACAGATATTTGACGGTGAAAAGGGCTTATATTCGGAAGATGACAAACCGAACCCGATTAATTATTTCGGCAAATCGAAACACGCCGCTGAAAATATATGCCGAACTCAATGGAATAGGTACACTATAATTAGAACAACACTTTTTTATGGTCCTTCTACATTTCGAAAAAAAGATTTTGTCCAAAAAATTAAAGATACTGTCAAAAACGGATATTTTTTTGCATCTTCTGAGATTTACACTAACCCTGTTTATATTGATGATTTGGCTACTATTATTTATAAAGTAATTGATAAAGAGCGGTATGGTATATTCAATGTCGGAGGTGCCGACTGGCTCAATTATTTCCAAATAGCCAAAATTGTGGCTGAAATATTTGAATTAGATGCACAAAAAATTATTGAATCTAACGATATGGATAAAAAAATCAGAATACCCAAAAAAGGAGGACTTTTGACTTTAAAAACGGAGACCTCTTTGGGATTCAAATTTTGTACATTGAAAAGCGGTTTGCAGTCATTTAAATTCAGACAAACAAGTTAAACTTCTTAATAAAGGAACTCTATGGAAAAGATTTTAAAACACAGCAATGATTCATCGTTCAAAGGTTTTGCCAGTGATGTTAGAAATTTTCTATTGCAATTAAAAGCAAACAATAATCGAGAATGGTTTGAAGCCAATCGCAGTTATTACGAACAATCAATTAAGGAACCATCTAAATCCCTTGTATATTCATTGAGCAAAAGATTTATTGAAAAGAATTTGCCTTTAACAGCTGATCCAAGACGTTCGATTTTTAGAATATATCGAGATATTAGATTCAGCAAAAATAAAGAGCCATACAAAACGAACATCGGGATTTATTTTTATTTTGGATTAAATAATCCTGATAAAAAACCAATCAATGCTCCTGGAATGTATTTCCACATTGATGAATCTGAATGCTTCATCGCAGTTGGACTTCATCAACCTATGCCCGAACAGCTATTGGCCATTAGAAAATCTATTCACAACAATTGGGACGAGTTCGAAAAAATTATCAACACACCTGAATTGACCAATCTATATTCCTATAGATTAATCGGTGATAAATTGAAAAAAACTCCGCCAGGATTTCCTTCAGAACATCCTTCCTCTGAATACTTAAAGCTCAAGAATTTTGATATATACAATGACTTGGACATTGAGAACACATATTCAGAAAAATTAATTGACATTATTGAGCAATATGCTCTAAGCTCCTTGCCTTTTCTTGAATTCATAAGCGAGGCAATATCAGACAATCCATAAGGAAGAAAATGAGAAATTGGTATATTATCATTTACTCAAAACTATTTCTAAACTTTTTGGTGTATATAAAGAATGATTAAGGGTAATATATAACAATTGTCTTATATTTGTAAAAAACGGGAATATTGATTCAAATCAAGATTATTCGAAATTAATACAAAATGTTGAAAATTCAGATGTTTAATTTTGTAAAAATAACTTAAATTTGCATTTATTTTAAGTGAAAAATGAAAGAATTAAATTACAATAGAGCTTTAGAAATATTGAATTTTTGCAAGGGCAAAATTGTTGCTATCATAGGCGATGTAATGCTTGATAGGTATTTCTGGGGTTCGGTTTCAAGGATTTCTCCTGAATCACCAGTTCCAATCGTTGATCTCGAAGTTGAATCATTTCATCTTGGTGGGGCTGCTAATGTTGCCAATAATTTGATAAGTTTTGGTATAAAGCCATTTTTGTGCGGGGTTATCGGCGATGATAATTCAGGTTCGAAGTTTAAAGAGATTGCAATTCAATCGGGCATTGATATTTCTGGTATATATATTGATAAAGACCGACCAACAACCGTCAAAACACGCATCATCGGAAATAATCAGCACATAGCCCGATTAGATAGAGAAGTCAGAACTCTATGCGGAGATGAATATAACCAACACGTTTTGAATTCGATTATGAAAATTGACTCCTTAACTTCCATTATAATACAGGATTACAATAAAGGGGCTGTTACAAACGAGTTGATTTATAATGTCATTAATTATGCTAAAGAAAAAAATATACCTATATTTGTTGACCCTAAATATGAAAATTTCTTCCAATTTAATGGGGTTTATCTATTCAAACCGAACAGAAAAGAAGCCGAGCAAGCTCTCAATACATCATTAAAAACTCGGGAGCAAATTATTCATGCAGGCAGGATGCTCTTAGAACGTCTTAATTGCAATAATGTTTTGCTTACTATGGGGAAAGATGGTATGATGCTTTTTGAATCCAATGGCTCTATCTCCGAAGTTCCTACAAGAGCAAGACATATTGCTGATGTTTCGGGGGCGGGTGATACAGCAATCGCAACATTATCGGCTGCCTATGCAGGCGGCGCTAATGTCAAAGAAGCTTCAGCCATAGCTAATTATGCGGCTGGTACTGTTTGCGAAAAGCCCGGTATTGTCGCTGTTAATTATAATGATATTCTCGAAAGCATTTTATATAATTCAAAATAAAAATGATAATTACATTAGAATCTTTTTTGCAAAAAAGAAATGATTTAATCGAGCAGAATTCTATTCTTGTCTTTACAAATGGTTGTTTTGACTTGGTTCATCGAGGGCACATTGAATATTTAAATCAGTCAAAAAAAATGGGCGATATTTTAATTATTGGCTTGAATACAGATGATTCTGTAAAAAGATTAAAAGGCAAGGATAGACCAATCTTGCCATTAGAAGATAGAGCTTATATTCTCGATAATCTTAAACCAGTTGATTTTGTAATACCTTTCGATGAAGATACACCAATCAAGCTTATCGAATCTATTTCTCCCAACATATTAGTTAAGGGTGGCGATTATACAATCGAAAGCATCGTCGGCAATGAATGGGTTATTGCAAATAGCGGGAAAGTTGTTACCATTCCATACATTGCTGGGCAATCTACTACCGCTATCATTGATAGAATCAAGCGAATTTAATATTACGATAAGCTCAGAAAAGAACAAAACCTCCAAATACTCAACGTGAGTTACATCTTGAAAGAGTAAGATTTATAACCCACCATTTATAGCGAAGTAACGAAACAAAAGAAGATGCAATTTGGCTTGAGCCAAATTTAACAAAAACAGACGGGTTTGTCTGTTCTACAATATAGAATGAACAAGCAGGGATGCTTGTTCAACTTTTTGTGCTTCACATCTTCACAAACATTGCCATTTTCTTGCCAAACTGCACGAAATGCACCCCAGTGGGCAAATAGAAAATATCAAATCTTAGCCCTTTTCCAGGGATTTCTATTTATTAAATACCATAGTGAAACCGAAAAACATATCTTTATATTCGTCATATTCTTCTTTTGTATATTCGGTGCCATCATTTTCTCGATAATATTCTAAGGATTTTCTTTTGTTATAGAATTGAAGAATTAAAGAAGCAATTGGATTCTCAGGCACTTGATTCATAGTCCCTTTCAATCTGAAAATATTACCAGTTGTATCACAGCGATAATTCGTCATCTTTTTAAATGTATTTGATGTATCAGTTAAAGTAGCGAATCCCTTATTTAAAACTTCAAATTCATATTCAGATTGATATAATCCATAATAGAATCCGGTTTTTTCAGTTATCTTTCCACTAATATACTTAATTGATATTGTCAATTCAACATTTAAATCCGTTGGTGTTTTACATTGATAAACATAAAACGGATGACTGTAGAACGTGAGCTTTGTTTTTAGTTGTAAGTCGTTTGCACTAACAACTCCCTTAATGGTAACTTCGAAAGTCGGTTTTTTATCAGCTAACCCATAGCCTGGAAACTCCAAAATGTAAGTAGTATCAATTAATCCCGCTCCAATGACAGCATACCCGGTTGCTACTGCGAATAGTTGATTTTTGCTATCGTCATATAGTTCAAGTATAATTGGGAAAACACCATCTTGTTTGTATATGTGTTTGACTTCAGGGTTATTTTTAACTTTAACAATGGGTGATTTATCGCCAAAATTCCATTCGTATCTTGCATTTGACGGGGGATTTTGTATAATTGCTTTCCAAGTATATTCCTTATTTTTCTCACCATTCATCTTTTGGGGTTCTATCCTGAGATCAGTTACTTTTATCCATTTGAAATCAATCCAATTTTGGTAATCATTCTGTGCTAAATTCCATACCCAGATGCCAAAATCAGAGTTTTTGTCTGACTCATCAAAATAGTATTCAATTTCAAGTTTTCCTTTATTAGTACGAGCTAATTCGATAAGACCTAATTTATTATCAATCTTGTATAAGGAAATATATGACTCATTAATTGTAACGTTTGTGTTTGTTATATCGCATTTTATAATTAAAGGATAATTTTTACTATATAATATTATTTCGGGCAATTCAATTTCTTTTCCTTCATCGTCCAATGTGGTATATGTAACTTTAGGGAAAGTATTTTTGCCAATATTACTTGAAATAGTTTCATCCCAATGATAAGCAATGCTTTCCCAATTGTAAAGAGCAGATTTACCAAAGAATGCAAAATATTTATAAACTGTATTATTTGGAGCATTTGCATTATCCCCTGATATATATGGCTTGAAAGCACCATCGGCAAATTCAATTATGCGTGATTTTGAGCCAGGGAAATTAGGGTCTGCTACATAAACTTTGCCCGATGCATAATCTACTGAATAACAAACAATAGCGTGAGATGAACTTCCAGTTTCATCTGTAGAAACAATTGTGTGCACCGGTTCATTTGTTACGTATATTTGTGCAGCTGCCGATTTAATCCCTTCTCGCGAATAAGCATCAAAAAAATGTGGTTGGTCGGAATAATGTGCCCTAACTGAGGAATAAAAATCACTCCAGATTTTACCCCAGTATTTATCTTGAGTAAATTGCACCATTGAAACAAACTTCATTCCTTTAGCATTATCTTGCCAAAATGGGTCGGGTTTTGTGTCTTTATCAAATTTATCGAAATAGTGGTATAATCCTTTGTTTGTGATTTTCTTTTGCACGGAGAAATACCATAAAGAAGTCAGACTATGCCCCGAGCAATTACCGTCGGGAGTAATAATAGAACCCCAATTAGTAAATTCCCAATCATCTTTGCCAGGTTCAAATCCTGACGAGAGCAAACCTGCTTTGATTAAATCTGCTTCCTTTACTTCAGAAAGTACAATATGAGAATATAATTCATCAACCAATATCTCAGGTTGTGTCTTTTTGCCAGCTTTGGAATGCATCAACCCATTGCTCATTAAATGTCTTGTTGCTACCACCACTTTACCTTTAGAATATCTAATTACAGGAATTGGCTCTAAATCGCCTGTCTTGTCATTGAAAAAGAATGCTGTAGCGATTGCTCCTTCGGATACTTCTGCTGGAATTTCGATTGTCATTACACGTTCCGAATAGCCACCACCGTTGCTTATTTTAATGAGCGGGGAGATTGGTTTGAATCTTTCGCCGAATTTGTGGCTTTCGATATTTGCATAAGATACCACAAATGTTTTCGATATGTCATAACTATTTGCAGGAATATCAATTTTTAATCCTTTCAATTCTTTTGCTTCATCTCCGAATGTAATAGTTCCGCCAGCAGTTCCAACAGATTTTGATGGTAAATCTTGACGCTCGCCAGTTTTGATTTTGTCTGTAGCATCCTTCGGATTATTTACTTCTGGGCAAGATGTAAGAACAAAAGCTAATAGCAATGAAAAGATGGTGAGTTGAATTTGCTTTTTCATTTTAAATTTTCCTTGATAAATATTAAAAATGATTAATTTATATTTCAATGTTACAATATATAAAATAACGTGAATATGTAGAATTTTTTTTTGAACTTGTAATAAATAGTGTGTTTTCCGAATTCCATTTTTAACTTTATCACTTGCACGGGCACGAAAAGGCTTGATGTTGTCAATTACGAGAATTTAAAGCTGTCATTCCCGTGTAAACGTGAATCTGCCACATTATTTGCGAATGCTTAATCTCCACCTCGGTCCCGATAAATCGGGACACCTCCGCCAGCGGAGGACAGATAAAAATTGATATTTCGCATCTGCCCGCGGGCGTGTATTATTTGCGTTCTGGGAGCGTAGGGAAAATGTTTGTGAAGATGTGAGCATAAAAAAGTAGAACAAGCATCCCTGCTTGTTCATTCTATATAGTAGAACAGACATTCCTGTCTGTTCAGAATGCTCAATATTCCTTTGGTCAGACAAGAATGTCTGACCTACCAAGACCGGTATCTCGCAATCGTAGAACAGACATTCCTGTCTGTTCAGAATAGTCAATATTCCTTTGGTCAGACAAGAATGTCTGACCTACCA
>JBBISM010000150.1:0-6417 GCA_037441245.1 Ignavibacteria bacterium
CGGAATTGTAGCTCCCTGCGAAGATAAATTGGATAGTATCGTAATAAAGAATACAGGTTTAGCCCCATTAGTTTTAAATAAAATAATAATTGCTGGACCCGACCAGAATTTTTATTTATTGATGCCTGCTGTTTTACCAGATACGTTAGCACCAGGCGAGACTTTTGTTCAATTAGTATTATTCAATCCCCAAAAAAATGCGAAAGGGATAAAAAGAGCGATTTGTAATATTGAGATTGAACTTAATGGCGATTTAAAAGAATTCAATGTTGAACTAATTGCTAAAGCTCGAACAGGTATAGAAATTTCGCCCAATCCTTTAGATTTCGGCTCGATTATTGTTGGAGCAACAAGTTCTATGCAATTGAAAGTCAGTAACAGAGGACCTCATAGGGTTGAAATTTTGAGTATTTCCAACTTTCGACTTATTAATATTTTCAATATCTCTCCGATTGTTAGCAATTATATTTTACAACCGAATGAATCAATTGACTTCACCATCGAATTCTATGCAGAACAAGAAATGCAATACCTCGATAGTCTAACATTTGATTTTCTTGTTAATAATTGTGAGGAAAAATTATCATTAATTGTAATTGGTCAGGGCATTATCGGTGATTCAGTTCATATCTGGTTTGTTCCAGATACGCTTGTTAGCCCATCTTTAGATGATTACCAGCACCCGATTTATGCAAAAAAGCTAAGTAATAATTATCAATTTGATAATATTTCTTTTACAGCTGAAATTTCTTTTGATGCGAGTCTATTTTATCCAATTAGTTTAACAAGGGGCGTCATTGTATCGAATAAATTAAAGCCGAACAGGACAAGGGTATTAGAAATAAAATTAGATTCAATTTCAATTTCAACCGAACCCAAAATCCTAACTGAAATAATTGGAGCTACATTATTAGGAGAAACAGATAGAACTCTTTTCAGATTTGAGGATTTCACCTGGTTAAGTCAGGGGATTACCTATTCTCAGCTTGATAGTGGTCTATTAAGGATTGATATATGTAGAGAAGGCGGAGATAGATTGATAAAATCGAATTTGCCATTAACTATGGTGATCAAACCGAATCCTGTATCAGATTTCGTTGAAATTCATATTAATCTATTAGAAACAGGACTTTATAAATTAGAGGTACTTAATAGTCAAGGTGTCAGAACTCAATTCTATGAGTGGAAACAAGAATTAGCAAAAGAAAATGCCTTGCAATTAACAATTGACACATCATATCTTGGAAGTGGAATTTATTTTGTTATTCTAAAATCGCCAACTAATACATTAATTGAAAAATTTATGATAATTCGATAAACTTAATTTCGCAATAAAAAGGACAACAGGTTGTTATGAGAAAATTCAATTTGGCGCTGATACTTTTAATGCTTGCCAATGTTTCATTATTAACACAAAATAAAGAACCTGCTTATTATTGGGGGGCTTATTTAGGATATAACTATAATATTCATTTTGCCGATTTTCGACAATTGCCCGAAATCCCTACCTGCTGTCCGAGGTATACTAATGGCGATGGAAGTGGATTCGCAATCGGTGGCTTATTCGAAAAGCCAGTAAACAGAGCAATTAGTTTGAGCGTTAGATTGGGATACTCTATCTTAAATGGAAAACTAATCGAAGATGAGTATTCGATAGGAAATACTTTGGTAATACCTGCAAATGACCCAGACAGACCTTTCATAACAGATATAAGCGTCAAACACGAAATTGACTCAAAATTGAGTATCATTGGAATCGAGCCTGCTGTTGAATTCAAGTTTTTTCGAGATTTTTATATGTCTGCTGGCGTCAAATTAGCATATCTGACTAATTCAAAACTTGATTATTTTGAAACAATAATATATCCCGAAAATGTAACTTTTCTCGATGGAAGAAGAATACGCAATGATGTCTATAATCGTGATATACCCGAAAAGAACGATTTTCTTTTTTTTGGCATCTTCGGTGCTGGCTATCAGTTCGCAATTGGGGAGAAAACCTATTTAGAGCCAGAATTAAGATATTTCATACCTTTTGTCAATATTAGCAGTGTCAATTGGAAACCTGCAACTTTACAAATGGGGCTTGCAATAAAGTTCCCGATTTATGAAGAAAGAAAATTACCTGTCATTGAAGAAACAATATTCGAAAGAGACACATCAATTATCGCAGTTTTGGGGCTAAAAGAATCAGTTCTTAAGCTACTCAATGAAAGTATTCATTATCGCCAAAATACAACCGATGAAGCCATTTTTAAATATAAGATTATAAGAGAAAAATATGAACTTCAAATCCCAAAAGAAGCTCAAATATCCGCCGATTTCAAAATAGTCGGTATTGCTAAAGATGGCACTCGGCAGAATAATCCAACGATTATAATTGAAGAAATCGAAACTGATGAAAGTTTCCCTTTGCTACCGCATATTTTCTATCCAGTTAATGAAAGCGATTTGTTTTTAACAAGTATGAATTTAATAAGTAATAATCAGATTCATCAATTTGATGAGAATAATCTCCCTTGGAAGACATTGAAAATTTATTCCGAGCTATTGAATATAGTCGGTTTCAGAATGTTAAAAAATAAAAAAGCAACATTAACAATAACTGGTTGCAATAATAATTTAGGACTTGAAATTAATAATCAGCAACTTTCGAGAGACCGAGCTGAGAGCGTTAAGAATTATCTCGAAAAAGTTTGGGGAATCGAAAGCAATCGCTTGAGAATCCTAGCTCGAAATTTACCAGAAAAACTAGCCAATAACAATATTGAAGATGGAATTCAGGAGAATCAAAGGGTTGAGCTTTCATCTTACGATGTGAATATTTTAAAACCTGTCGTGCTTAAAGAGATAATAAGAAAATCAAACCCTCCTAAAGTCGAAATAATACCTGAAATAAATGCTGAAGCGGGCTTAAATAAATGGTTTCTGGATATCAAGCAAAATTGGACTATTTTACGTGATATTAGTTCTAATGAAAAACCAATGATTTATACCTGGAACGTCGAAGAAGAGCCAATTCCACTTCTTGAAAAAAATATTGAGGTTTCTTTAAAAGCAATTGACAATTTTGATAACACCGCATCATCACAAAAAGATGTAAAACTTCAGCAATTGACAATCCGCAAAAAGAGATTCGAAATGAAAGATGATAAACGTATCGAAAAGTATTCGCTTATTCTATTTGATTATGATAAAGCAGATATTACTCCATTGCATAGAACTGTCCTGAATGAAATTAGACAAAAAATAAACCCCACATCAATTGTAACAATCACAGGTTTCGCTGATAGAACAGGGGAAAGTCAATACAATAAAGAATTGGCTCTAAAACGAGCTAATGAAGTACAGAAGATTCTCCGTGTAAATGAGAAAAATCTGAAGATTATCCCGATTGGAAGCGATATTCTCCTCTATGATAATGGTTTGCCTCAAGGTAGAGGTTACTCCAGAACAGTGCAAATCGAAATCGAAACTCCGATAAAATAATATTTTGAGCTTAAAATTTGCATTGATACGCATAATCTGTTTATATATTTCATATTATTACTAAAAAATGTAACTTTTAGTTGTGTTCAGGTGTAACTTTTTAGTAACTTGATGTGTCTATAAATTTAGAGAAATGACAAATTCTAAAAATGGACGACAATAACAAATATAGCAAACAAGAAGAAAATCTTCAAGAAGTAGCCGAAAGATTCAAAGATGGCGATATTGAAGCATATAACATTTTGTTTCATAAGTATCAATCAAATATATATCGCTACTGCGTGAAAATTCTGGGAAATATAGAATTGGCTAAAGATGCATATCAGGAGACTTTCATTAAGATGTTTGAACATCGGGCTGAGTTTAGAAGCGATAATTTTAGTGCCTGGCTATTCACTATATCGCGAAACGTTTGTTTCAATCTTATGAGAAATAATCACCATTCCGAATCATTCGATGAATTAATACACTCGAATCCAATATCATATAAGGGAGATATAGCTTTAAGTGACCAAATAAATAAGGCACTTTCGATGATGCCAATACAATTGAGGGAAGTCCTGATATTGCGAGAATATAACGATTTGAGTTATCAAGAAATAGCAACTATATTAAAAATTGAATTATCTACTGTAAAAATTAGAATTCATCGAGCAAGAAACCTATTAAGAAAGATATTGATACCTTTGCAAAAGGAACTATATGAATCTTGAAAAACTTATATCGAAGTATATTGACGGCGAATTATCAGAAAGCGAAGACCAAAACCTTCGTCAGATGATTGCTAACGAACCTAACGCAAAGGAAATTTTCGACAGGGCTGTCAATATTAATTGGCTATTGAAGGAAGATTCAATGGCGATTGAAACACCACAAGAACTCAGAGATGAAACCCTTGTTTTGATTAATTCGATGCTACATCAAGAAAATCATAAAATGAATGATTTCAAGTCACGCAGAGTTCGAAACTACTTAAAAGCTGTCCCCGTATTTCTTTTATTGCTTCTTATTTACACCATCAATGAAGAGAAGCAATTTTATGATTATGCAAATAATGAGACGATAATTAATACTATTACTGATGTTCAAAATTCTAATGTATTGAATGATAACAATAATGATAATTTATCTACAAATCGAGATGAAAAGACTGGTTTAACTAAAATTTATCCAACTACAGAGAAATCAAGCGAAACATTGCAAGAAGCAAAATCAGTGTTAGACAAATCAGTAGCAAATGACGAACCATTGATTATTGCAGAAAATAATGAGGAAATCGCTCAATCCCATACTATTCAAAAAGAAGAAATTATTTTGACTGAACATATTGAAGAACAAAGTAACAATACAAACGAAAATCAAACCAATTACTTAAATACGCCCCTTATTGTTATAGGAAAGACAGACAATCATTCAACTTCCAATAATTCAGAAATAGATTTTAAATTCGAGACTAGCCAGAACTATGATGTATCTTTAAACTCATTTATATCAACAGAATTATTTACAAGCGAAAAGTATAATGATGCAAAGGTTTTAGCAAGCATATCTCAAAGCATAGCATATAGTATTAATAAAAAGGAACGAATGGGCATTGAATTAGGTTATCGTGAATTCAATTATCAAGAAAAATTTTTTGTAAATGTTCCAATCAGTTCACTTCCAGAAAATACACAAGTTGAAATATTAAATCCGGCTACAGAATTATACTTCACTTATGTCTCATCAATGGAACATACAAAAAAATTAATATGGGGTGCTGCATTTTACGAATCAACATTACTGAGTTCACGCAATTTCTCTCTCGATGCAAGAGTTGGAATTGGTAGCTCCAATGACGGTGCTTTAATCTATAGTAGATTATTTTCAAAATATGAAATTTTAAGTGGTTTATCGTTGACATTTGGATGCAGTGGAATGCTTTACCAATCAGCTTTAGACAATTTTCAAAACGAGATTCATAGTTCTTTATCTCTTACTTATGGCTTGCAATTTAAATTTTAAGTATGATAGTGCTTTTTACACAAAATTTAATCAGGTTTAACAATTGGTAAAAACTTATTATATTTAATAATGAAAATTTTAACAAATTAATTATTATTATTTTTATAATTGAGAGGGAGTATATATGCAAAATCGTTTACAATTATTCTCAATTCTACTGATAGTTGGGTTAATTATTGGAATCAATAACACTATTTCGGCAAAAGAATTGCTCGTAAATAAACCCCATTCGGAAGTAATCCCAATGTTACCTACAAAAGACTTTATTAAAAGCCCTAACTTAGATAGAGTACAAGAATTAGAATACTTTATCCTGGATTCAATGGCAAATTTATTTGCATTTTTTAATGGAAGAACGTTGCCTTATAGTTATAGTAGAGAAACGGGAACTTTGTTAGTTCTGATGCGAGGTTTTCACGATTCACCCACATACACAGGAACAAATACTAAAAATAATCTATTCCTCAAGTTATCAAAAGATTGGGGTAAGACTTGGACCCAGCCCATACTAATTTATGACCAACGTAATAATCCACATATGGGAGGCGCTCGTTATCCAAGCGTATATGGTTTTGAATATGGCGATGAATTGGTTGTAACCTTTCTATCCCCAGGGGTAGATGAGGCTGCTTCGCAATGGAAAGGATTCATTTGCGGATTTTGGGCCCAATCCTTTGGTTCTGTCTATACTCAAATGAGGAATGCACCCAAAGATTTAATTGCTTATTCTTATGGTACTGATTCAAAAATTCTCGGTGGGATTACTGAAAGTAGCGACCCATTCGGTATTGCAATTACTTCTGTCTCTTCGCCTAATGATGCTTCGGATAATAATAATATTGTTTACTTAAAAAGTAATCCAGCCTTAGATTCCTGGCCTGCACAATTCCCACCACAATGGTCAAGCTCTAAATTTGTTGCTGT
>JBBISM010000151.1:0-6238 GCA_037441245.1 Ignavibacteria bacterium
ACCCTTGGGTTTAAATCATAAAGAGATTAATGACTTAATCGCTTTTTTAAAATCTTTAACGGATTGGGAGTTTTTACAAAATAAAAAATTCTCGAATCCACATAGTAACAAATAAAAATAATTATTGTTATATTTGTATATTAAGGTGTTGGCAAAATGCAATGAATCAACAAAGAAGAAATTTTCTTACTCAAATGTTTACAGTTGCAGTCCTAACAGCAAATTTTCCTCATAAGCTTTTGGGCAAGATTACTCCTATACTCCGTAAAGATGATGATTTGATACTCGGGCGTTATTATGTTAGTTTGAATGATTATCCTGTATTGCGAGAATTGTGGGGGTCAGTGCGTATTGAAATCCCACCAACAATGACTTATGGTCCTTTTGCACCTATAATTGTAACTCGAATAGACGAATGGGATTATGGGATTGAATATTCCTGTATTTATACTCTATGTCCTCATCAGGGGCAATTAGTTTATGATTTCGAGCCAGAATTTAGACAATTCAAATGTTCTGGACATGGCACAATATTCGATGCTGATGGAACATATATGGCAGGTCCTGCTGCTCAGGATTTAACTACATACAAAGTGCATCGGCAAGATGAAGATATATTATATATGGATATACCCGCAGTCAAAACAGATGTCATTGATTCGCAAATTCACTTGGCTTACATTAAATCTGCTAATCCCAATCCCTGCTTTGACAGAGTTTCATTCGAATACGGAATCGAATTTGATTCTTTCATTACACTTAAAATCTCTGATATTAATGGAAATGAAAAAAAATTGATTCTAAATGAATTTCGGCAAGCGGGGCATTATACTATTGAATTCGACATAAACTCGCTTAATTCTGGGGTTTATTTTTTAATTCTTGAATTGGATAAAATATCAACTGTTGTACGGAAATTTACAGTTGCAAGGTAGTTTAGGAGATGGATAAAACAAATAGAAGACAATTCTTATTATCTGGTATTAAAATTTTGAGTTTTTCTGCATTAACAAGTTCAGTTCCATTTTTATTTTCTTGCGAAAGAGATAGAGAAATCATCCAGCCGATGCTCGGCATAAGAATTGATATTGATTTAAATATTGATGAGGAATTGAGCAAATTAAGAATTGGATGGGGTTTATTGCGGAGATATCCCCAAGTTAATAATGGAATTCATATAATCATTGCTAGAGTAGAAGCCGAAAAATATACCTGCTTTTCTTCTTTGTGTACTCACGATAGTTGTTTTGGAAATAATCTTTTTGTCCAACCGAGACGTTCGATAATTGCTTGTGAGTGTCATGGCAGCGAGTTCGATGCTGCTAATAATGGAAAAGTACTCAAAGGACCTGCAGAAAAGCCCCTCAAAGAGTTTCCTGTTGAATTTAATCCTGAAACGAAGATTATTTCAATATTTTTCTGATACTATTCAAAAATAACTTTCAGTGTATTAATCTGTTCTCCTTCAATCATCTGACAAAGATAAACCGCAGAAGTTATTTCGGGTAAATGGAGCACAAATTCAATATAGGACTTAGAATTATTAATATTTCTCTCGATTATTATTCTTCCCAGAATATCAATTATTCTGAATTTAAGAGGTAAAAATCTATCTGGTTCGTTTCTATTGTATTTTACGATTACATCGTCAGAGTTAGTGCGTGAGACAAAGAGTGTGCTTTGTGGATTATTTCTATATTCAATCACAGGGCTTGGGTCGTCGAGAACGAATAAACCAGCTTCAGATGCCATATAGAGTTTTTCCTGATTTTCTGGTCCCAAAAATCGCAATGACCACATATTAGCTGTTGCTCCATATCCATAAAGTCTAATAACCCAGCTATTGCCTAAATCTGTTGTATGGTAAGCCATTTTGAAATCTCCAACAAGAGTTGCGGTAGAATCATTTGCAAATGCGATATCATTGAGGTCATAATTCATTTCTTTATAAGTTTCAATGAATGTTTGACCTCCGTCGGTTGTTTTTAAGAGCAGTCCTTTATTACCACAGATAAGTCCTATATTGGAGTCAATAAAATAGACCGAATTTAGGGAAAGGTTTGTATTTGCATCGAGTATTTGCCATTGATTCCCGCTATCGGTAGTTTTTAAAAAGGTACCCATATCACCTGTTATGAATCCTAAATTCTCGTCAACAAAGAACACCTTCTTCAAATCAGCTGATGAAGGGGAAGATATTGCGAACCAAGTATCTCCGAGGTCTGTAGTTTTTAAAATTGTACCTTCGTCTCCGACAGCTATTGCTGTATTCGAATTAATTATTTTCAATGAGCGTAAGTTTCTATTAGTGCCCGATGATACATTGAACCAATCTGCTCCTTCGTTTGTGCTAAGAATAATGGTTCCTTTTTCTCCGACGGCGATTCCTTTTGCAGAATCTATGAAAGTCAAACTATAAATACTATTATCAGTATTGCTGTTAGAATTTCTCCATATCATACCTGAATTAGTAGTCTTTTTGATAAAACCATTTTTACCAGCAATGAAACCTGTTGAAAGAGAGTAAAAATGGGCAGTGTAAATATCATCATATAGTTCATAGGAGAAGTTTCGCCAAGTATTTCCACTATCAACAGTGCGCCAAAGAACTCCATCCTCACCACCGATGAACCCGAGCCTAGAATTAAGAAAATGGACAAAATAAATATCACTATCTGAGCGGAAGTTCTTATTCCACCAACTGATATTTGCATCGTAGGAGTACCATTTATTCCCTCCGTCTTGGGAGCGACGGACAATACCAGTTCCTGGCACCCTCTCACTTTCAATTACGTAGAAGTCTTCCGTATAACCACCGATGAAAACTTCATCATCACCGTTGAATTCTCTAACCGCCACAGCCCACATACTTGTATCTTTGAATGCTTGGAGAAACCAATTGTAACCTCCGTCAGTAGTTTTATATAGCCCGCCATTCGGTAAATTACTGAAGAATAGATACGTTATCACAGCATAACCTGTTAGGGGGTCTCGAGGACTAAATACCATACGAGTAATTTCGCAATCGCCTTGTTCAAGTTCTGGTTTGACAAGGTATTGGATAAATTTCCATGTTTTCCCGCTATCATTCGACATAAAAACTTCGCCGCCAGTGCCATTTGCAAATAATATGTTTGTAGAATCTTCTCGCATACCCATTGATGCAATTGTCATTGGGATTAGAGTGTCCATAGGGTTGCCTAAGGTATCTAATATAGTAATCCATTTTTTTATCGAAGAAATGGAATCCCAGGAAGCACCTCGATTCATACTTTTAAATACATCGCCAGTCATAAAATCTCCCAAATACATAATATCTGGATTATTAGGGTCATACATCATAGCTTTTCCGTTGAGTGCAACAGGTCTTTTTCGAGTTAATGCTGACTTCCAGGTTTCCCCCATATCAGTCGAGCGTTGAATTTCACCGAAGAGCAATCCCCCTACGATGACAACGTTAGTATCTATTGGATGCACAATGACATTATTTAAGATAGCAGCGCCTCCACGGTAGATAATTTCAAATGTATCCCAGGTTCTCCCAGCATCCCAAGAACGATAAATTACCCTTCCAATACCACCAGCATAAAGTGTGTTATAATTTTTTGGATTTGCTGCTATGTCGAATGCATCGGCATCAATCAGGCGTTTCCATCTGTAAGGTTGGCTTATTAATATGCCTGTCACAATGATTATCAATATAAACACAAAGACAATAGATTTTTTCATTAGTAACCTCAATTATTAAAAAGAATTCAATGAACAAATTTCTAATCATAAAAACAAATTATTTTGATATTAATTACAGCAGATTTTAACATTTTTTGTTTTATGGTATGATAAATTCATCTTCTTCATCAGCAAATGGTTGTATTTCATAATCATCAAACTTTTCAATTTTTTTTATACTTTTCCTTTGCTTATAATACTTTTCATCCATTTCTACTGCTTTGGCTAAGTATTGAACTCGTGGGGATATTACCATTTTTCTAGCAACTATTTCAGTATCAAGCATTGGTTTAATTGTTTCATATTTTTCTAAAGTTTCTTCTAATTTTCTTTTTATTCGGATAATGAGTTCAACCGGCTCGATTATTTCGATGACTCCATTCCAGCTTAAAATCCAAGCTATAAAATCAGGCACGATGGGAACTTTCATTTTTAATATCAAATTATTCTGTTCATCAATGGATTCTTTCTGTGTTGGATGCCATTTTCTATTTACAAAGTATTTTTTATAATCTTTGTGAATTTTGAGTACAACATCTTTTGGTAAACCTGAATAAACGCCAAATCTCTGTTTGATGTAATCCTTAAAGTTGAATTCAGGCAATTTGTAATGTTTTGTGCATTCTTCGATATTTTCAATTCCATGAAGAGCTAAAGCAACATTATTATCATATTTTGGGATATATGTAGCTATATATAAATAGCCACCATAAGCAAAAATTTTATGGAAAAAAGCATCATAAGTTTTTTGAGTATTATATCGAAGATTTCTATATGAAACTGTCGCCCATTTCTTTTCTGTTATATAATTGATTGCCCTTCTTAATTGGTAATCATAATAAGTATAATCAAATTGACCGTTATTTTGGTCCCAATAAATAATGTCTTGCGAATAAACATCGCCTGGGGCTAACTCTTCGAGTTTTGTTTTAAGTCGTTTAATATCATCTTCTATGACTGTACCTGTAAACGTTTTCAAATGGGCTTTTAGAATATGGAACGAAAGCAGTTCACAAGATTGAATATATGTGATGTTTCTGAATAAGTTTTGCTTCGGGGGGATACGCCAGATTTTTTGCCCATTTCTATAGATAACTTCGACTATCGGAAGGCATTCTTTAACGAGATTAACATCCCTTTGTACTGTTCTTAATGATACAGGCTCTAATTTCTCAAGAATCAATTGCTGCAATTCGCGGGTTGTGAATTCATTGCCTTTTAAGAATTCGAGTATAATTAAAATTACTCTTTTTGCTTGTGCAGCTGGGTTAGAAATATTTGACATAATTATTTTTCAATATTGTTGAGAATGACAAATTAGGTCGCTTCATATTTTATATTTGCAAATATAAGAAACTTTTTTTTAAGAGGTGTTATTATGTTAGATTCATTTCAAAAATTTTTCAACTCATTAACATATGCTTCACCAATTCATTGGGATGGAATTACAATATTGCCCTTTAAAAGCGTATCTGATTCATTTACGGATTACATTAGCTTAACGGAAGCCATAAAGAAAGAAACATTTGTCTGCAAGGAAATTGATGATAATGGGAGAGTTCCATTTATCAAGAGCATCAATAAAACAAAGAGCAATGTATTATTCGTTGAAGGAGAACAAATTGTTGGCGGAAAGCAGAATCGCATAATCAATATCACTTTCTTGATGAAAAAAAATTCTATTGTTTCAATTCCTGTAAGTTGTGTGGAAGAAGGCCGTTGGAGTACAAGATATGAAAAATTTTGTGATTCAGAAAACTTTGCATTCAAAGATTTAAGAAAGAATGTCAGGGCATCAGTTAAGGGTTCTTATTTGGCAAAGAAATCTTTTGAATCCGACCAATCACTTGTTCGGGATACTGTACATCAAAAGGCTTCTGCTAAAATGGCATTTTCTCCGACTGGAGCTATGGAGGATATTTTCAGAATTGTTAAACCCAAAGTTGCCTTCGATACGAAGAAATTAAAAATCAATTCTGATATCCAAGGAATAGTTGTTTTCAAGAATAAAAAAGTCGAAAATATTGAGTTTATTTCAAAATCGAAATCCTTTGCTGAATTCTATCAAAAATACATTAATTCGTTGCTATTGAGCTATGAGGATTTGGATAAAAAAATTGAAGCAGATTATGTAGATTTAGCAAATAAGTTCTGGAAAAAATTGTCCAAAATCAATTTGCAATCAGTTGAAACCATCGGTATTGGTGAACTTTATTCAAGTAAAATTTTCAATTATGATATTTCTATGCTGACCAAAGACCAAAATATTGTTTATTTGTCCATTTTATAAAAATAATCATTGCTGGGATTTACTGTTAATTAAGAGCGATAGAGCACGTTTTATTCATTATTTTTATCAGTCGGATAAATATGAATATCTCTTTGCGGGAAGGGAATAATAATGTTTAATTCAGCAAATTTTTTATATATGGTTTTATTCAATTGATGTATTGTCAATCCCCTCAATGCTGGTTCTTTAGCCCAACAAAGTAGCTCGAAATCGAGACTT
>JBBISM010000152.1:0-6214 GCA_037441245.1 Ignavibacteria bacterium
GAATTAAATGTTTGTCTAATCTGAGGTTTTAGACGTTTGATTAAATTATCAGCTGTGGATATATCTACTCCTGAATCTTTGTATGTTATCCCCATAATTAATTTATTCTATGATTTGAATTTATATTTTTACCATTTTTTGCTATTTTCATTAGCTCAGCTGTCCTATTTGCTTGCATCGCAAAAGTTTCTAATCGAGCTTCGATTACTTGTGGATAAACATTCCCATCGGTTTCTATTGCTAAAAACGGAATGCTCATATTTTCAGGAAATACATTAGATAATTTATAATTCGGATTATGCTTCCTTTTTGTCTTCACTTTATTTATCACTTTCATCTCTGGCACTGTAACAGCTTCAGCAAATCTTGTTTGCATACATCCAAAAGGTCCAACACTAATAATACCGCAATATTTTTCTAAAGTATCGTTCATCCCCGTTCCAACTATTAACAATGGTTCACCTTTAAACTCAGGCGGAACAATATGTTTACCATGCTTAACTAATGGAGCAACACGTGTTTTTGAATATTGATAGTAACCCGATTTTTCCAATATTTTTTTAATCCTAAATTCAGCAATTCTCATATATGTATATCTTACAAGCCGCTCCCATTTATTTTTAAGCGATGTCAGTGGTTCATATAATCCTTCTGTTAGTAAATAATCCACGTAATATATCCATTCGCTGACATAAGCATCTTTGACAACAAATCCTTTTTTGGCGAAAACTTTATTGAGCCACTTATGAGCAAACCCATCTCTACGGACATACATTTCGCCTAATAAAGCAATATATTTTGATTCTTGAATTGGTATTTTAGATGGTATTGACCTCTTTAATGCAATAGCAAATTTCTTCAATGTTTTATAAAAATTATCATAGTCATTGCTGACAACATCTAAAAATTCATTGAATTGCTCATCAAAGAACTTTAACCCTTCATCGGGTTCAACAGCATTTGCCATTATTGCAGACCTAACATCATCAAGAACATCGCTTGCTATCAGAGTTTCGATGCCTCGAGCTGCAAACTTAGGTCCTAAACCAGCAAAGCCATCTTCGTGCATCAATTCCATTGTTGCAACATTTCTAATTTGCTTTTCCTTTATTACATTTTTCATAAATGTAGGATAATAACCTAACCGACAATTGCCTGCCCCTTGAACAATGAAAAATGCTAAATAGGTTTCTTTGTTCCATCTATTCTGAATATAATCCAGCATCAATCCGGAACATAATAGTAATGGTAAACACTCTTTTCCCGTAGCATTAGCACGTCCGATTTTTAATATTTCTGGATTGCTATCTGGCAATGCTATTGCATTGAATCCTTGACTTCGCATTCCTGCTGCGAATAACTTAACTGCTAAATCTCCCATAGATGGCAGTAAAATCTCAACTCGAGAATCACTCAAGGAAATCCTTTCGTCATCTGAACTGATGAAAAATGCTTCATCTTTTCCGAATTCAATTTTGGCTGGATTAAACAGACCATTGCTTGATACTTTTAGCTTTTTTGAAATCATAAGATAATTATTAATGATATCCAAAACTGCATCAATTCTTGTATTGATACCGGCATCAGCAGTATGCCCATCTAATTCTAAGGTTAGCGATGGTTTACGCCCCATTATTGCACGAAACATAGGAATAATAATAGAATCGGGTGCACAGGAAAAATTCGATACATAAGTAGCGAAAAGTCGGGGATGACGCTTTATCATCTTTGCGACTTTAAGAATCTTTTTGCCACCTTCCCAATACATTTCGCTATCGAGCAATTCTCTTCTATAATCGAGCATATCATAAGGAATAACATATATGCCACGAGAAGCTATTTTCTGTGGGATTCCTTTGTTGGCAATATCCGTGAATGAATTATAAGGTCTGCCGACAAGTATTATTGCATAAGAGTCAGGGTCTGAATCGAGTCTTTCGAGAAATTGTCTGCCCATCTCAAATAATTCATCTTGATAGGACTCTTGCATAGTTAAAGCATAATCATAAGCTATCTTTATTTTCTCAAGGTCAGTTATACCCATTCGTTTAGCACAATCAACAAAAATATCATAACACTTATCAAATCCATTTCCAAAATTAAAAATTGGGTCAATTACCTTTCCATCGAGCTCATAATCCTTGAATGCTTGCTTGAGATAATATGGTTCACCGCTTACAAAGATGCAAGAACAATTATTATCAAGTCTTTGGTACGTCCCCTCATCTACGAACATCTCTAGTAGATTTGGTATGAAATAATAATCTGGTTTTTGATCTAAGAGGCTTTTGAATAGCCCATGAGATAACTGAGCTGGATAGCACATTGCTGTCATTTCGCGTTCGATGCCTTCATCCTCGACTTTTTCTGGTAATACAACTCGTAATCCAAGCATGGTGAAAAAGTTATAAAATAATGGATATAAAGTAAAAGTATGAAATGATAAGTTCATTCCCACTTTAATTGCATCATCGGGTAATTGTTTATGTGGGGCATATTTGCCGAACATTAGTTTTTGCCTTTTTGCTACATAGTCGTAATTGCTTGATTCAATCTTTTTCTTATTTAACAAGTTATAATATTTATTACAAGCACCGCCAAAAGGATATTTCTCGCCTTGAACTTCAATTATATTTATTGAGCATTTTCTATCGCAATGCTCCTTACCACCTTTGCAAATGAATGGGTTCTTATAAACTACTTCGCGAGCGGATAATTCTTCAAGCGAAAAAAGTTTTGGTTTCATTAAGCCAAGTGAGATTTTCTCCTTCACTTCTAAGGCTACCCCAAAAGCACCCATCAATCCAGGTTCGGGTGGCACGACGATTTCGCATTCAGTAAGTGCAGCCATTGCTATTGGGATAGCTTTGTTATAACAAACACCACCTTGCATAAATATCTTTTTGCCAACCTGCCTATTACCTTTTACTCTATTCACATAATTTAAGCAAATTGAATAGACTAATCCCGCAATAATATCTTCTTTTGAAATATTTTCCTGTAGTGCAGTTTTAATATCGGAACTAATAAAAGCTGAGCATTGGTCAGAAAAATTGGGTGGCTTACTTGCTTTCATTGCAATTTCTTCGATTTCCCCGACCTTAACCCTTAAAGATTCATATGCAGATTCCTCAAGAAACGAACCAGTACCAGCCGAACACGCTTCATTCATTGCATAATCGGCTGGCACTTTATTGACGATATGAGTATATTTGGCATCTTGACCACCTATTTCAAAAATCGTATCAACATCTGCATCAAAATATATCGCTGCAGTTGCGTGTGCTATTATCTCATTGAAAATGCCCTCAGATAACGCATGTAGTCCAGCAATATGTCTTCCTGAGCCTGTTGTACCCAAACCTATGATTTTAATATCTTTTGGTAATTGGCTTAAAAGCTGTGAATAGCATTCACGAGCAGCTTTGATTGGGTTACCATTCGTATATAGATAAACTGATGCTAATATTTTATTATCTGTGCTTCGTATAACTACTGCTTTGGTTGTCGTTGAGCCAACATCCAATCCCAATATACATGCATCGCCAATTTCAGCAGTACCTCGCCCAATTGATTTGAATATTACTTTATCTTTAAATTCTGCTAATGGTTTATGGAAAACAAAAGAACTCTCGCGATAATTAAATATATCATCGAAATTAGTAAACACAGGGCAATCATTTATTAATCCATATATTCCAGCTCCCAAAGCTTCAAAACATTGTGCATAATCTGCTATAATTACATTTGGAATGTTCCCTTCTAAGAATTCCATTATTCTTGTATTTTGTGTCAAACCGCCTACAAGAAGGAATTTTTCTCCATTTGCTTTTTTTAGCAGTTCTTCTATCTTTTCGGCTATCATCAATGACAAACCTGCAGTAACTTCCGATTTTGGAGTTCCTTTGTTCAATGCGTGGGTACAATCCGATTTACAGAAAACAGAACATCTACCCGAAACTTTAAAAGGTTTGACATTTTTAGAAATTTCAATAGATTCTAGGACTGAAATATCCATACGCTTGATTTGTTGCATATAGAATTCGCCAGTCCCCGAAGCACACTGATTTTTCGAGATGACATTCGAAATTTTGCCTTCCTCATCAAGAGTATAAACAATAAATGTTTCACCGCCTAAGCTTGCAATAGCCGAAAATTTCTGATTATTGTAGCCCATAAATTCAAAAGCAGTTTCGGTTGCTTCAGGTTCAGAAATTGAAGCTAAATTAACTAAATGCCTAAATTTTCTGCCTGTTACGACCAATCTTTTGCCAATAGGTGAAAAGGATTTTATCAGCTGTAGAAATGTTTCCTGAGGATTGCCATTGTGTAATACTGATTTATGGTCATTTATCTGTATATTGCCTAAAGTATCTTGAGATACTTGAATTATTGATATGGTGGAAGCTCCAAGGCAAATGCCAATTGCTTCTTTCATTATAACCTCTATATTTTTTAACTAAAGATTGAGTGATAATTCAAACGCTTAGATTAGCAACTTATAATTCGATATATTCCTTTAGCGGACAGCTTCCCATTCCTTTGCAATTGATTTACCAAGAAACAGCACAAATAGTGAATTGATAAACCAAGATGAAACGACTTTGACATAACCATATTTTCTGAAGCGTCGAGGGGATTCAAATATTTTTAAATCATCTACAAAACCTACTTTGCCTACATTAGAAATTCTATGATATAATTCGAAATCTTCGCCTGCTGCAATGCTCTCGTTGTAACCACCGACTTTTTGAAAAATTTCTTTTTTAACAATTTGGCATTCCCCTCGCCCCATTCCAATTCCTATTTTATTCAATAATTTGACATAAAAATTATGTAATTTATAGAAAAGTTTATCCTTTAATCGAGTTTCATCGGGAAATGATGTTACATAAGTTGCAAGTGCATCAAATTCTGAATACTTACCTTGCACTTTACCCCATTCTCGAATAAAGCTAAAAAAGAAAGTCTCATCTTCGGGAATAGAATCAGCATTAATAAATACAAATATATCACCTTTTGCAACTTTAGCACCATTATTTCTTCCTTGGGCTATGGTTTGTCTTGTTGGTAAGTTATGCTCAACAATTTCATCAGCAAAAGTTCTTGCAATAGATAGCGTTTTGTCAGTACTACCGCCATCGCTTATAATTACTTCTAAATTGTATTTGTTCTTATTTTCTTCAGTAAATATTTTTGATATTGTTGATAGAATTTTTTCCTCCTGATATGCAGGAATAATAACACTTATGAGTAAATCATCAACAACATCAGCTGTTGTTAGATTAAATTCCTCAACTTCATTATTAGTTTTACCAAAACCATTTTTGAATTCATTTATTTCAGTTGCGGGATATGACTTGAACAAAAACCACCTATTTTGATTTTATGATTATTGAAAATAGCGATTCAAAATATGTTGCAAAATAACAATATTTGATTTTTTAGCAAAATTTTCAAAAGCGAAATGGGCTAATATTGATTGGAAATGGATATATTAGATAGAATCTTGTTACATCTCCAAATTCAATTGCTGGAGTTGGCAATTTGAAAAAATTCAGTGTTTGTTTGAACCAATTCCAAATAGGCGGTCCATCAGGTAATAATTTTACAAGATTAACATCAAGGGCAACAATAAATTTTGGATTACCATATACTATTACACTTCCAAATTCATCGTAATATGCTTTAGCATTAATATTACCGCAATCGTATCCAACTGAACATAAATCGCGGGCAGCATATCCAAAGCTCAAATCAAGCCAAGGTAACCAATACTGCTTTAATGATTCAGGCAATATATTATATATATTCGCAGTCATCCAAAGTGTATGGGAGCTATAATCGTCAATGAAGGCATCGTGGGGAATTCGGTGATTGGCATTGAACCAACGAGCAGGGAAATACATAAATTTTGGTGTGAAATTTTGCAAAAAAGGAATATAATGTTGTCCAATGAAAAATCCTGCACCAATAACATCAGCATAGAAATCCGATGGAGAGAATCCCCAATTTTTCCCATATCCATCGAGTATCTCAACATAACTTGTATATGCTAAACCAATCGCTGTGCCAATTATTGCTGATAAATCCCAACTGAAACCACTTATAAATAGTGACTCCTGCACCAAATATGCTACAAAGTAGGTACCGAAAAAATGTCCTGCTTTATCTGAATAAAGGGCATAGATACCATCTTCATAAAATTTAAAAT
>JBBISM010000153.1:0-6073 GCA_037441245.1 Ignavibacteria bacterium
TTAAATATTCTTTTCATATGCATCCCGATTGGAATCCAGAGAAAATATGGATTGCTGCCTTTGTGCAGGATTATGCCGACCAAAATAAAAAAGTTCTTCAAGCTGCAAAAACTATGGATAACTCAAAAGCTAAACCACAAATCTCTCTCAGTTCGAATACAATTGATTTCAAGAGAGTTGATGATACTAAAACTATGAGCATAGAAATTCAAAATAAAGGATTGGCTGACTTGATTATAAATGAAATTAGCATTGTGAATGATAATGATAGCGTATTCAGATTGTTGAACGCAAATGTTAATACAATTGAACCTTACCAAAGTGCTACAATTGATATTGAATTTACACCAAAAACTAACAAAAATTATAGTGCCGTTCTCAAAATCAAAAGCAATTCAAATACTGGAGCTCTGCAAGATGTCCAACTATATGGAGTTGGTTTCGGGGTTACTCCTAAGCCAAAAATCTACTGCGAAGTAAATAATTTAGATTTCGGAGAAACTGCTGATAGCTTAAATAAAACGATAGAAATTTCCAATATCGGCACAGCTTCTCTCAAGTTAGAAAATATCATTATCGAATTCGATGAAGATAAGGTGTTTTCAATTGATGCTAAATTACCAATTAATATTGAACCCTCAGGTAAATTCAGTCTAAGAGTTTGGTTCAAACCGAAATATAATAATATATTCGGTGCCCTTATGAAGATAATATCAGATGACGCTACAAATTCAGAACATAAGGTCAATTTAGTCGGGGTTGGCGAAGGTGTGAAAACTTATGCTGTGCTTGTTATTGATTTTAAAAGTTTAGATTTTGGGAAAGTGCATTCATCAAAAACTATGACAATCTCACTAACCAATACAGGCTATAAAACCTTGGAATTTGAAGATTTCGCAATAAGTGGCGACGATGCACAGTACTTTAGCATAACAGGCAAGAAGCCAATTAAATTATTCAACAATGATACCCAAAATTTATATATTAAATTCGAACCTAAAGCAGACCGACAATTCAATGCTGAGTTAAATATCAAATCAAATGCAGATAATTCATCAATCGTCAGTATTCCACTCGTTGGTATTGGTGAAGGTTGGTCTTCGGTCTATCAGTTAGAATCAAACGAATACATTGAGTTAATGGTATCACCCAATCCTACTTCATCAGATATTATAGTTCGCTTTAATATTAAGGACAAAAATATTAATTCAGCAAAGTTTGAATTAGTCAACTTAATTGGCACAACTCAAAGATCTATAGAAATACAAAATGTCAATTATGGAGAAAATATCATTAGTATTTCACTTGCTGGAATACCTCCTGGTGCATATTTTATAGTTGCAAATATTCAGGATGCAAAAGTATTCAAACCCATAATTATTATTAATTAAACTCTTTTAGGTTTGTAGCATTTATTAAATAATGTCTTTCAAGATTAAGGGAATCCTTGATATAGAATTATATGAGGATTCCCTTTTTTGAGGAAAATAGAATATTTCAGTTCAATTACTATAGATAGCACTAATGCTAATTTATAAATTTTTTATATATTCTACGGCGTTTGTGTAAGATTGGATTGAAAAATTTCCATTCAGATTGAACTTTCGTGTTAGTTTCTAATTCTTGATTTGATTCAGCATTTTTGAAGCCCAATCTCATAGCTGTTTTAACAATATCAGCAGCCATAATGACATCAGCACCAAGCCCCCTATATTCTTTTTTAACACCAGCGAGATAAAAATCTAAAACATCGAACGTTTTAAAAGCTTTCATAATATGATAAAATCCAGTCGGAAATAAACGTCCATTTGCTTTTTGATAAGCCTTAGATAGATTTGGCATAGTTATTAAAAAGCCGATAAGTTCATCTTTACTATTTAGCACATATTTAATCAGGTCTTTGTTAATATATGGAATATACTTCTTTATGTAAAATTCAATTTGTTTATCAGATAGAGGTGTTGTACCATAATTTTCTTCAAAACTTTCTTCTAAAAGTTTGAATAATTCCCAACCTCTTTTTTGATAATCTTTGACAGAGGCATATTTAGCAAGGTGGAAGTTTTTCTTTTTTTCAATCCATTCCGCAGCTTTAAATAATTTCTCAACAGATGTTGAATCCTTGGGGGTTGTTGACCAAAATTCAAAAAAATCCACATCTTTAACGAATCCGCATTTTTCAATCAAATCATAATAATAAGGCAGGTGGTAATATGATGCGATTGTTGGCAATTTATCGAATCCTTCGATTAGCAATCCCTGTGGGTCTAAATCGCAAAATCCGTGGGGTCCAGTTATTGTATCATATCCTAACTGTTTAGCCCAATCCTCAGCTTTATTGAACAAAGCTTGCACAACTTCGATATCATCAACAAATTCAATCCAACCAAATCTCAAATTTTTAATCCCCCACCTCTTATTCGCAAGTGGATTGTCTATTAGCACAATTCTACCAACAATTTCATCATTATTTTTCTTGACAACGACAAATTTAGCCTGCGAAAATTCATAGGCTGGATTGCGTTCAGTCAGGAACGTATCTAATTCATCTTTGATTTGTGGAGGTACAAAATAATCATTACCCTTATACAATCTAAACTGGAACCGTATGAATCCCATTATCTCTTTTTTACTCGTAATTTCTATTAATTTCAATACCATGATAATAAATTTATTAATGTTGATAAATTAGAAGCAAGATAAAGAAATTATCAATTAAATAATACAAAATTTATGAATATTAAAATATTATTAACTTAAATACGACTTATTAAATCGTATATTGGCAATTTTAAATATTATTCAAATGATAACTCAATTTTTAACAAAGGATAACTCAATGTTTAAACATTTTTTAAAGATACTTATATTATTAAATTTGTTATTTCCTGTTTATTTACTATCAGAAAATGATTTTGTTACTATATCTGATAATGTAGTGAGTTCATCAACCCAATCTCCAATACCTGGAATAACCGTTCAGTGCAAGAAGAAGCTACCTTGATTTAATTTTCAAAGCCTCTGGATTTGGCTTTATCCCTGAATATTGGGATTTTCAAGGAAAATTCAATTACAAAATTAATCAAAAAAATTCATTGTCATTGATTTCTATAGGGGCTTTGAATACAGTTTCGCTGAACAATGACGACCTGGATAAGCGATATGGTAATAGTAGAGTAGCTATACCAAATCAAAAACAATATTTTACAGGTATTACCTGGCAAACTCTTTTCAACAATGGATTTGCTAATATTACGTTAGGTCGAACATATACAAACTTTGATACTTATCAAAATGATTCACTTTTAAACATAATTTTTAAAAATAAGTCAACTGAAGGAGAAACTTCCTTAAAAGCTGAATTTGATTTACAATTGAACCCTAAAACACAGATGAGCTTTGGTAATCAATTTAAATATGCATCTCTATTAAGTTATGACATTCACATACCTGGTTTTATGCGTCTTAATGAATCTCTATTACCGAATGAATTAATCGTTGACACCAACTTTACAGCTTTTCGAAATGGACTATATGCTAACTTAACAACTACAATAGAAAATTTCAAATTTACTGTTGGAACAAGACTTGATTATTATAGCTATACATCAAATAAAATATATTTTTCGCCACGTATATCGGCTATTTATCAAATAAATACAGTTTCAGGAATCCAGCTTAGTTATGGTAGATTTTATCAGCCTCCATCGTTTGTTTGGCTCGTTGGCGGTCAGGAAAGTTCTTTGAATGCACTTAATTCAGATATAGTAATCCTTGGCTATCAGCATACACCCCTTGAAGACGTTAAAGTACAAGTAGAATTTTATTATAAATTTTATAATCGTTATCCAGCAAGAGTATTCAGACCGCAAGCTGTTTTGGCTCCTTCTGGTTTTGATGATATAACGACTGATATACCATTTGGTTTAGAACCACTGCTAATGGAAGCTACAGGTTATTCGAGAGGTTTTGAAATTTTCATTCAGAAAAAGCTTAGCACTATTCCTCTCTACGGTTTGTTAAGTTTGACTTTGAGCCAGAGTAGATTTAACGCCCTTGATGGAGTTGAACGCATCGCACCATTCGACTCACCAATTATTTTCAATATATCTGCTGGCTATAGATTTGATAACGAATGGGAGCTTAGTGGAAAATTCCGTATTTCTTCGGGTTTGCCCACAACTCCATTTGCTCAATATAATAGTGGGCGTTTAGAATATTCTCAATATAACCAAGGCGAAAGATTTCCTTTATTTCATCAATTAGATGTCAGAATTGACAAAAGATGGGATTTGGGTGGCTTCGGATTAATAACATACATTGACATTCAAAATCTATATGCCCGTACGAATGTATCGCAATTAAGATGGAATTATCGAACATCAGAAAAAGAATTTCTATCTTCTATCGGAATATTACCAAGTATTGGAATTATATTCGATTTTTAAATTCTACTTGACAATACCTTCATATATATAGGCAACTCCACGAAAGATGGGGAGCATATTTATTTTCTTAAACTGATTTGTTCTTTTCATAATTTCTATAAAATTTTCTCCTGAAGGAAATTTAGATGTAGAATCAGCCAAGTAATAATATGCTTCTCTATCTCCAGTTACAATTCTACCAACAACTGGCATTATCAATTTGCGGTAAGGTTCATACAGCAGTTTCACAATCCCGGTCGGATTGCCAAATTCCAGGATTAGCACTTTCCCACCAGATTTCACTACTTTCGACATTTCTTTTAAGCAGAGAACAGCATCAGTTACATTTCTGATACCAAAGCAAATAGTAGCTACATCAAAATAATCTTTATCAAAAGGCAATTCTAAAATGTCAGCGTGCAACAAACCGACTGAGAGATTACGTTTTGAAATTCTTTTACGAGCCACTTCAAGCATTTTATCCGAAAAATCAACACCGCAAATACATAAATTCAATCCACTTTGGGCTAATAGAATTGGTATATTGCCAGTTCCAGTTGCACAATCCAAAATTTTCAATCCATTGCTTAACATAATACGTTTGATAAGTAATTTATACCAAATTTTATATAGTCCAAACGAAAGGAATGTATTAGCTAAATCATATCTTGGAGAAATATTTGAAAACATTTCCTTGATTTGTTCGGGCTTTTTCTCTGAAAGCGATGTCATTGCAAAATTATGATGTCATTGTCTAATTATGTTGTTCTCAAGATTGTATCATCTCTATCGGGACTGGTTGAAATGCAAGAAATTTTGGCGTCTATATAATTTTCGATTATCTCAATAAATTTTTGGGCATTATTGGGCAATTCATCATATTTTCTAATCCCGGTCAATGATTGATTCCACCCTTTTAATGTTATAAATTCTGGTGTTATTGATTCAAGTGTGTTTAAATCAACTGGAAACGATTTTAAGGTTTTGCCATTAATATGATAATTAATGCAAATTTTAATTTCATCAACTTCATTCAGAACGTCGAGCTTAGTTAATGCAATTTTATCGAAACCATTAATTATTTTTGAATACTTCAATGCAACGAGATCTAACCAACCGCATCTACGTGGTCTTCCTGTTGTAGAACCATATTCTCGTCCTTTTTCGCGAATATATTCTCCAAGTTCATCTTTCAACTCAGTTGGAAATGGGCCAAATCCGACTCTTGTGCAATATGCCTTAGCAATTCCGATTATACTATCAATCGAAGTTGGGGGTATTCCTAATCCTGTGCAAGCACCGCCAGAGGTTGGGTTTGAACTGGTTACATAAGGATAAGTGCCGTGGTCAACATCTAATAATGCACCTTGTGCTCCTTCCAATATAATTCTTTTATTTTCTTTTACTGCTTGATTTAATAATAAGGTTGTGTCGGTAACAAATGGGTCAATCAATTTATCAAAATCTAAATAATTGCTGATAATCTCATCAATATCTAATTTTTCAAATCCATAAATTTTGTGCAGAATATCGTTTTTTTCGTTAATGTTTTTTCTGAGTTTTTCTTCCAAGCATTTGCGATCTAAGAGGTCAACAATCCTAATACCAATCCTTCGAGCTTTATCAATGTAAGCAGGGCCAATACC
>JBBISM010000154.1:0-6055 GCA_037441245.1 Ignavibacteria bacterium
TTGCAATGAAGAAAAACTGCGTGAGATATTAAATGAGCTTGATAAATCCGCAATCAAACAATCTCTCGTGTTCAGTGCAATATATTTAAAAATGAAGCAGGAAAATAAAGCTGTCGAGATTAATAATCTGATTAAAGAGCTAAACTGCAGTGTTTCAACAATTAATTCCTTAATAAAGAAAGGTTATTTATCAGCCCAAAAAGTGCCGGTCAAACGTGTAATTTCTTATGATATACAAAAAATTTCAACAAAAGATGAAATTAATTTACAGTTGACTGAAGAGCAGAGCAGTGCAATCCATAAAATACTTGAATATTTCAAAAACGACGCCAAACCAATTTTACTTTTCGGAGTAACAGGAAGCGGTAAAACAATCGTTTATATGCATATAATTAACAAAGTATTATCGCAAGGGAAAAATGTAATCTACATAGTACCAGAAATAGCATTGACACCGCAATTAACCGACCGATTGAAAAGAGCATTTGAAAATAAAGTAGCAGTAATACATAGCAAATTATCAGACGGCGAACGTTTCGAAGTTTGGAAAGCAATTAAAACGGGCGAAATTTCAATAATTCTCGGAACTCGCTCAGCAATATTTGTACCCATCAAAAATTTAGGACTAATTATTGTTGATGAAGAATACGATAATTCACTCAAACAAGAAGCTCCGCAACCATATTATCACGCTCGAGACACAGCAATTATGCGAGCTAAATACGAAAATGCAAATGTAATTCTCGGTTCAGCAACTCCATCAATCGAAAGTATGCATAATGCTCAAATTGGTAAATACCACTTAATAGAAATTAAAAACCGAGCCGATGGGGCAAATCTTCCTAAAATTTGTATCGTTGATTTGATTAAAGAAAAAAAAGAAAAGCAATTAATTGGAAATTTTTCCATTCATCTTATTGAATCAATAATAGAAAGACTGAACAGAAAAGAAGGCATAATTTTACTTTACAATCGCCGTGGCTACTCGATTTATTTAGAATGCTCTGATTGCGGGAATATACCACAATGCAAACATTGCTCGGTTACATTAACTTATCATCTAAAGAGCAACCTATTGCGATGCCATTACTGTGGTTATACAATCAATGCTTATCAAATTTGCAATGTATGTGGATATCCCGAATTAAACAAAATAGGTAGCGGTACTCAAAAAATTGAAATCGAACTCGAGGAAATTTTGAGAAAATATGGTCAAACCCCTATTATCAAACGTTTCGATTTAGACGAAGTGAGCAAAAAAGGCTCGCACCGCAAAACTCTTTATGAATTTGCAAATGGAAAGATTGATATTTTAGTCGGCACACAGATAGTCTCTAAAGGTATGGATATTGATAGAGTTACGTTAGTTGGAATAATCAATGCCGACCAACAATTATATTTACCAGATGTCAGAGCAAATGAACGAACTTTCCAATTAATCACCCAAACCTCTGGTAGAGCTGGAAGAACAAGCGAAATGCCTGGCTACGTTATTATTCAGACAAAACACCCTGATAACTATACAATTAAACATTCTGCTTATAATAATTATTATAGCTTTTTTAATGCAGAAATTGAATTCAGGAAAAACCTTAATTATCCCCCATTTTCAAGATTAATTATGATTGAATTTGCTTCACAAAACGAGAAAGAAACAAACGAACATATAAACCATTTCAACAAATATTTACCAGCAAAATCAAAGTACTTCCAGAAATTAGGACCTACAAGCCCGACCATATATAAACTAAAGAATTATTACAGAAAAATTATACTCATCAAAAATTTCAAGGATGTAGATCCAGGCGGTCGTATAATTAAAAACATTATTCGCCAAGCACACGAGAATTACAGAAATAATCATTTCAATTCATCTATCAGAATTAAAATTGATGTCGATACCTATTCGCAAATTTAGCAACGTTATATTATCAACTATCTGACAAAAGCAGTATCAAAGCGAATTTTAATTCAACATAGTCTTATTTTGAAATGCAAGCTGAGTATTCATAGCAATTGCAATTTGACTAAAACACTTGGCAAAGTGAAAAAAATTACTGTAAATTAAATGATAATGAATTTGGAAATGATGTTTTTTTTATTTAATTTCGCATTTAAAACTTATGGTAATTAAGATGAAATACAACATTTTATTAGCTTTTTTTGTCGCTTTATTCTTTATTTCTTGTGATGAGATTACTAACTTAGGCAAATCGGAGGATCCCAATCAGCTTGGTGGCTCTGGCAACATACCTATTGCCGAAGTGGGCAATACTTTTAGCATTTCTCCAAATTTAAACGGCAAGTATATTGATTTGAATGAAAGTATCAAAATCTCAAAAAATGAAAATGGTTTGGTTACTATGGATATCGAATGTGATATACCTAACATCCCGGAATTGAAAACATACATTGACAGAATTCCATCAAATATGATTCAAAATGGTAGAATTAAAACTACCCTTAAATTCAAAATTACCAATGAAGGATTGCAAGATTTCTTTAACAAAGATGAGAAACCCCACACACTTATAAAATACAACGCAAAGGTCGGTGATGAGTATAAACTAACAAAGTCAGACGGCAAGACTATAACACGCAAAGTCATTGCCCGATCTGATGTTGATGACTTTCCTTATGGATTTTTTGATATAAAGACAATTACCATAGAACAGGATTCAAGAATTTCTGGTATTAAAAAATTCGTTTTCAGAGCAAATCATAAGTTCGGGCTCGTTCATGTTGTGACCCACTTTGATGATGGTTCAGAGCTTAAATCTTATGTTTATACCAATAACTATTAAGTGCATCATTAGAAAATGATTTTATTCAGTAATAAATTCAGAATTGCTGGATATATATGTCTTATTCCTGCATTTTTAGTATTTATTGCACAAAACATTTTGAAAATTGAACTTAAATTCCTTTATGTTCCCGTTTTTGCAATTCATTCATATTTCTTTGAAAGTAAATATCTGTTCTGGATGCACTCTAACATTAGTGACGAAATATCAGCAATCTCACTGATAATCGGTTTAACTTTAATAGCATTATCTAAAGAAAAGGTTGAATCCGAAGAAAACAATATGTTTAGATTAAAGGCTTTATCGCTTGCCATCATATTGAACAGCATCTTTTTAATATTTGGAATGGCGTTTTTTTATGGTGTGAGTGCTATTTATGTACTTATAATCAATATCTTTTCATTTCTTGTATTCTATATTCTGATATTCAGAATAACAAAGTTAATTGCAAGAAATAAGAACGCAAAAATCAATTAGAGTACAAATGGATTGGCTTATAGATATTGTCTATTCGAATACGCTCTGGCTCTATAGTGTAATCTATTCAAACAAATTATTTTTTATTGATTTTTGGACTTTCAATCATATATGGTCAGGGGCTTTTCTTTTTGTTGTTCTGACTGCTTTAAAAATAAAAAGGGTATGGTTATATCTAATAATGTTACTTTTTACATACGAAATAATTGAGATTTTATTCAGAATTTTTAAACTTAATCTATTTAAACCAGAAATTATCAAGGACCAGATAAACGATATCATTTTTGGTATCGTAGGAGCTTTTCTATGTTTCTATTTGATGAAATTTAGAAAGGGTAAATCGTTCAGCATAATTCCTATAAAATATCCATTGACTGCATTTCTTACTGCTGGAACATTTTCCTATTTATATGTTGGTTTCACAAATTTTCGAACAGATTTACTATTTGAAAACACTGTATCTTTTAAAATAACGTTTTTCGCTATTTATTGGGTAATATTTTTTTGCATAATTCAAATCTATGAAGTTTTCCAGATACGAATATTTGGTGAGATTAAATCATCAACGCTTCTATCTTTTATCTTTATACCTTTACTTATAATAATAGTTCTAATTACTCAAACATTATTTATTCATAATATCCAAACCATTATATCATTTGATAAATTAATAGTAATTTACTTCAATGAGAATATTTTCCATATATTATTTTTTTTACTCATTCCAACCCTTCTTGTATTATTATATAAGAATTTCAAAATTTTAATAAATAAAGCAATGGAATATGTTTAAAAATCACACAACTCCTTTTTTCCTAAAGAATTAGTTTGAGTAACATAACATTATTCATTTTTGGTAGGTTCCATTTTAATTTTGAACATTTTCTATAATGATAAGTTTTATTCATTCTCACTCACCAACCATAACAAAGGCGCCCCAGAAGTAGGGATACTTGTATTTTGCTTTGATGGACTGCTGTGCCTTGTTGAATGATTCTCGCTTGCTTTTGCCGCTGAGCCAGTTTCTGTAAAATTCGGTCATTAGCTCTTGGGTCGTTTGGTCATTTACCGACCATAGCGACATTATCAGTGTTTTTGCGCCGGCTTGGACAAATGCCCGTTGTAAACCATATACGCCCTCGCCGTTCCTAACTTCGCCTAAACCTGTCTCGCAGGCACTCAACACTACAAGCTCGGTCTCGTCAAGATATAAGTTCTGTGCTTCGTAAGCAGTTAGCAAGCCGTCATCGGTGTTGTTCAGTTTCTCCCCTTTAAATGTATTCTCGGCACTGGCAAATAATAAAAACGACTTGAGAAGCGGGTTCTCAGTTATTCGCTGTGTCTCCATTCCGAGCATCCGCTCGTCTCGACTGATTTCTACGTCCTGCAGAAACTTGCCGTGAGTGGCTATATGTAGTACAGTGGGATTCTTTAGCGACTTTACCGCTTCCTCCAATGCATTCTTACCCAAATATATTGTTGTATCCCAACCCGATTTCTTAAGTTCATTCGATATCTTCTCTACTTCTGTTCTTGTTCCGGGTAATGGTTCTATTCTACCTCGCTCTGTTTCGTTCAATGTTTTATCAATATTGTAATATTCACGCGTTAAATTGTACGCAGATGCTATTTGGGTGTATTCCTCCGCTTCTAAATCATACTTCGGGTCGCCGAATAATACGGCTGTCTTCTTTTGGGGCTTTGCTTTTTGTGCGATTCTATCACGGCTGTCAATTAATTCTCTTGTGCTGGTGAGCTGGACTATGTTAATATCTTCAAGCAAGTATTTCCCTGTGTTGGGATTAATAAGAGTATTCAAATTAAATTGATTATATACACCGTCGAGCGAAAGATAAATCGTCTTTATTCCATCGAGCTTTTCCGCTATTGGTTTCCAGTATTGGGTATAAAGCTCTTTAAATCTCTCTCTTTGGGTTTCAGTATCTGACAACCTTTTGCGTTGCAAATTTATTTCTGCTTTGTATTGCTTAATATAATTATCTTCTAAATCATTGCCATTTTTCAAGACAACAAGCTCGGGGTATTTCGAATCGGGCTTAATGATAAGAACCGCATAATATATATCTCCTGTCCATTTCTTATCCCATAATTCGAATCTGATAATTTCGATTGATGCTTCCTCGGGTTTCAGTGTTTTCTGAATAGCTTTCCAGTCATATTCTCGCTTTTCTGTGAGTTTGGCAAACTCGCTCGATAATTTTGATAGTTCCTTTTCTCTGTCATTTGCAGATTGTTCGAGTGAGTCAAGATTTATACTCTTCTCTTTGAGTTCATCTTTCGACATTGAATAATATTTCGAAAGGTTTTTCTTTTGCCAGAGCCAATTCTCATATTTCCTAATTAATTCATTATCTACAGAGTTCATAATTGTATTCTTCACTCTCATTGTGGAAGCTAAGAGCATTCCCTTTGTGAAAAGAAGATTATTATACATCTGCTCTGTTATTGTTCGATTGTCTTTGCTCCTTAAAAATGCAAATGAATTGAATCCTTCAAATTGTCCCTTCATTGTGTTCCAGAACTTTTCTTTCTCTGTTTCGCTCAGGGAAGGAAAGTAATTTGTAAGTACCTTTAAAGATACTTGAAGTGCTTCTACGAACAATGGTTCCGCTTCGGCATAATTGCCCCTTTTGTAATAGAAAGCAGCCATGTTGTTTATGCTGAGGGCTAAATCGGGATGGTCGCCTTTAAATAGACGCCTTCGCATTTCAAGGGCTTCTACGAACAAAGGTTCCGCTTCGGCATCATTGCCC
>JBBISM010000155.1:0-6049 GCA_037441245.1 Ignavibacteria bacterium
ACCACATAATTCTCCTTTTCTTTAAAAATCTTAATGCAAAGTTATTAAATTTAGTTTTAATAACTTTACGATTTGGTTTAGTAAGAGCCAAGGGTATAATTACAATTTTACTCGAGCTATGATAGGCAATAAAGCAAGGAAACAACAATGGAGCAAGCACCCTTGTTCGGGACAAATATTACATTGTCAAATGTTTACAATGATATGCAGAAGATATAAGATGAAGAGCCATATAATGAAAATTAGAAATAAGTTATATTAAAGGAAATTCAAATCTTCAGCGGGCGAATTACGTTGTAAGGAATTACATTTTGATATGCGTACTCTTCTATAACATTCGAACGAGCTAACTTTTGCATTCCCTGAAATTTTTCGGAATCCGATTTTTTTAACTCAAGCAAATCAATAATTTTATCAGCCCAAATAATTGAATTTGAATCAAGCGAATAACCAGTAATACCTTCTCGAATTATTTCTTGTGGTCCCCCAACTTTAGATACAAGTGAAATCAATCCGCAGGATTGAGCTTCCAAAACTGTCATACCAAAAGTATCGGTCTCGCTTGGGAATATGAGTAAATCGGCAGAAGAATAATATTGCGGCAACTCATCGCGATTCAAAGCACCAGTGAAATAGACGTTTTCAACATTTTTAGCTTTTTCCTGGATTTCCTTAAAATAAGGGCCATCGCCCACCAATAATATATTACAGAAATATTGACGATTGTTAAGTATGCGGGTAATCTCAAGTATTAAATCAAGATTTTTATCCCGTGAGATCCTTCCAGTAAATAGCAAAATTGGGGAATCATTGAGATTATGTTTTGTTCGAATTGATTGGAAAGCATCGGGTATAGGTTTGAATAAATCAGCGTCAACCCAATGCTGGTAAAGCGTTATATTCTCGGGATGAATGCCATAATCCATAATAAATTGAGCGTAGTATTTTGATGGGACAGCAACTTCATCAACCGAAGAATAAAACCAGCTTGCGTATAATTTCATTTTTTCTTCGAGCGTATCATCTTGGACAACAATCATTCCTAATTGATTTTCGAAATCAGTATGAAATATGCCAACCGATTTAATATGTAGCAACTTAGCGGATAAGAGCCCAAACAATCCAATGAAACCAGGGGTAGATATATAGATTTCGTCGGGTTCTTCTTCCTGTATTTTTTTCAATGAATGCAGAAATGAAGGCACTGAAAGTATGTATTTCTCGTAATATGGAGCTTTAAAACTAATTATTGGCTTGAGTTCCAAAAAGTCTTCAGGGAGATTTTCTTTAGTTGTCAATTCATTTATGCAACTGACAATCTTAACATTACCACCAAGCAGGCGGGATAACTTTGCAAATTCTTTTAAAGAGACAGATACACCGTTTAAGTCGTCAATTGTATCGGTGAACCATAAGATTTTTTTCTTTTTGTCGCTTTCGGGGAGATTTAAGTTTTTTCTTAATTTAGAAGTAAGTTTCCTATCCTTATGGAGACTATGGAAAGATGAAATGAAAGGGGCAACCAAAAAGATAGCCGGCAGGAATCCGCTAACTTTGCTGAATGCATCAATTACATTTAAATTTTTCAAATTAGCTGTGAAATACTTGACTATATCAACAATTATAGCGTCAACCACATCGCTGATAGAATCATAAACGGAGGCAATACGAATATCGGTATCGGACTCAATATTTTTTTGGAGTTTTTCGATTAATTCGATTATTTTTTTGGAAACGATATCGTCAGGTTTAATAGTAGCGTGGTAGCCTTTGAGTTTAAGGCGGTTAAGAAAACTCAAGGTTTTAGGTTCGAAAATAAGCTCATTGACTCCAGCCAGTAGGTTCTTAGATAGTTTATTGCTCTTGTCTTGTGAATAATCCCAGGCGGTTTTATAAACTGTGAAGGCAAGAGAGGGGAAATTATTCGAACGTCCGAAAATGCTCGTTTGTTTGGATTTAATTTTTTCGAGAAATTCATCAATTGTCTTAGCGGGAGCTTCAGTATAGGTTTTGCCAATAAAAAGACCAGCTGTGTCATCACTACCTGCGATAAAACCTTTGAGCCAAGGGGTTTCGGAGAATGGCTCTATTTTGTATTTTTCGTAGAGCTCAGCGATATGCTCTGGAGTTAAGCTATTCAGAATTTCGTAGATAGTCTGATTATTGTATGAGCTACGATAGCCATTTAAAACTTCGAAATGGTCGAAAAGAAGTATGAGTTTGCCGATATGTGAGGGTTTCAGCTTGCCATTGATAGAATAGTTGGGATGAGCAACAGCATAAGCGAATCCTTTTTCTTTGATATAATCGCGGAGGTCTTAAATATTACTGCTGTGTTTTATAATTTTATTGAACTGCTTTTCCTTAAATCCCCAAATCAAGATATGAATACGACAGGCATCTTCGGGGAAATAAGTAGAAACTTCAACACCCGAAAAGGTATCATCGGGGTATTTGTCGAGCAGTTTTAGAACACCTTCGATTGTGTTGCGGTCGGTAATGGTTACTAAGTCCATACCACTTTCTTTTGCAATTTCGTATATTAGCTTCGGCTTTGTATAAGAATTAGCCGTACCGAGCTTTTGCAAAAACCAATCATCCGGTACTTTGGAATGGAGTGAGCGAATGTGAAGATCAGATTTCATTTAAATATCAAAGTATAATCTGTATATAATCTGGGTAAATTTTATTTATCAATTTAGAAAGATTTTATCAAAATATTGAAACTATTTACTAAAAATATAGAGAAATCTTGAAGAAAATATGTATTTCAAATAATAATATGATACTAGGAATTATATGAAAAGTTGTTTTGTGCAATATTTTTATCAGCTATCAAATTTAATAATTAAGACATTACATAATATACTTTATTGTTATAGTAACATTAAGAAGTCATAATTATTACACTTGCTTATTAGTCCCGTTCCTTTCCAATGGAGCAAGCCCCATTGTTAATCCCGTATCTTAACAATTTTAATCATATTTCTTGGTTTCAAAGTATCTTCGGAAAGACCAGAAACCAAAACAACAGTGGCAGAAGGAAGTAGATTGAGTCCTTTCATTAAATCCTCAGGAGAATCAAGAATGGAATTCAAATTTACACCATCAGGTGCAATAATTGGGAAAACTCCACAAACTATGTTCAAAAAACGAGCAGTTGATAGTCTGTCGGTAATGGCATAAATAGGTATTTCGGGGCGATACTTGGCGATATTCATTGCAGTATAGCCAGATTTGGTTAATGCAATAATTGCATCTGCAGAAATTTCATCAGCCAATACTTTGGAGGCTTTGCCGAGAGCACCCGATAGAGAATTAGATGGAGCCAAAGAATTCGCAATGGGGCACGCTTCACTGTTTGGATTAATATTCTCTTTAAAATTAAATTTTAACTTGCTTTCGACCATTGAAATGATTCTGTTTAAATATTCGACAGCCATTACGGGATATTTGCCAATTGATGTTTCGCCTGAAAGCATCACGCAGTCGGTTCCGTCGAGAACTGCGTTAGCTACATCGCTCGCTTCGGCTCGTGTAGGCATTGGATTATTTATCATAGATTCGAGCATTTGGGTTGCTGTAATTACTGGTACGCCGACAGTATTACATTTGCGGATAATTGTTTTTTGAAGTATGGGAACTTCTTCTGCAGGCATTTCTAAACCGAGGTCACCACGAGCAACCATAATTGCATCGGATTCTTCAATGATATCGTCGAGGTCTTCATATCCTTCGAAGCGTTCGATTTTCGAGATTATCGGAACAGTTCGTTTGAATAAACGCATCATCGCCCGCAGTTCGATAATATCACGCTCGGAGCGGACAAAGGAAAGTGCAACTAAATCACAACCAGCTTCTAAACCGAATTTTAAGTCTTCGATATCTTTTTCACTCAAAGAAGGAGCTGAAATGCGAGCACCAGGGGCTACTATACCTTTGCGATTACTCAGATTTCCGCCTTTGATAATTTTGGTTTCGATTTTATTATCTGTAATTTTCTCAACTTCGAGAATAATATATCCGTCGTCAATGAGTAGTTTTGAACCAATTGTTACATCTTTGGGCAGGTTTTTATAATTAGTAGAAACGATTTTATCATTACCAAATTCTATATAATCAGTCGTAATTGTAAATTTATTATTATCAATCAATTCAGTAAATCCATTTTCTATATCGCCGATTCTAATTTTGGGACCTTGCAAATCTTGAAGTATAGAAATGTTTTTACCAGCGATTTCGCCAGCTTTACGAATATTGTCTATAGCTGCGTTGTGGAATTCGTAACTGCCGTGAGAAAAATTTAGTCTGGCAACGTCCATTCCTGCATTCATTAATTTGACTAAAGTATCTACGTCATTACAAGCAGGACCGATTGTGCAAATGATTTTAGTTTTTCGTTTTGTCAATTCTACTCCTAGTTATTTCTAAAATATTAGGAACATTCAAATTGCAAATTTATTTGAGATATATTTAAAATCAAGTGTTATTTTTATGAAAATTTTCCGATAAAGAACGGAACAAAGATGGGAAAGGAATTATATAAAGAAAAGCCCGAGGACTATTACAATTTAATAAGAAGGGAGATAATAGATTTAATACCCGAAGGAACGAAGAATATATTAGATATTGGATGCGGAGAAGGGGCAACGGCACAGGATGTAAAACGGAGACTTGGTCCTGAGTTTGTTGCAGGAGTAGAGCTATCCGAGGAAGCATATCAAATAGCGAAGAAAAAATTGGATAGTGTAGTTTTGGGCAATATTGAGGAAATAAATTTGCCATTTGTTGAGAATTTTTTTGATTGCATCATTTGTGCTGATGTGTTGGAACATTTAGTCAATCCTTGGGAAGTATTGATAAAATTAAAAAAATATTTATCTAGCGATGGTTGCTTGATAGCAAGTATTCCAAATTTGCAATATATTGGAGCAATACTGAAAATCGTATTCAATAAATATGATTACGAGGTATATGGAATATTCGATAAATCACATCTTAGATTTTTTACCCTGCATACGATTAAGAAAATGTTTAACGATTGCGGATATGAGATAATAAAAATCGAAGATAATAGAAATAATTCAATGAAAATGAGAATATTAAATATAGTGAGCTTTGGACTGTTCAAGCCATTTTCGATATTCCAATATTTGATAGTGGCTCGAAAGAGTAATTAATTTAAATTTGTTTTATATTTGATTCCCGATTTCTCGGCAATGACAAGTAAGCGTAAGCAGAATGACAAAATAATTTTGTAATCAACTGAATACTGATAATAAATTTTTTGCAATTATGATAAAACTATTCAATTCATTAACAAATCGGATAGAGGAATTCAAACCGATAAAGAACAACGAGGTAAGGATATATAGTTGCGGTCCCACTGTATATAATTATGCACATATTGGAAATATGAGAGCTTTTTTGTTCGCAGATTTATTACAAAGAATTTTGCAGATTGTCGGCGGACATAATGTGAAGTGGGTAATGAATATAACGGATATAGACGATAAAACAATACAAGGAAGTCAGAAAGGAAGTCAAGAATGGAGCGAAGAGATGGGCGAGCAAACCGATGATGCACAGATGAATTTAAAATTATTTACAAAATATTATGAGAAATGCTTTTTTGAGGATATTGCTGATTTAGGTATAGATTTAAAACATCTTTATGCAACTCCAAGAGCAACCGAATTCATACCGCAAATGCAGGAACTGATTTTGAGAATAATCAATCGGGGCGTGGCTTATATTTCGGAAGGTTCGATTTATTTTAATGTAGCTAAATGGCGAGAAATGGATAGCTACGGGAAATTATATAAAATTGATTTTGAGCATTTTAGAGCAGGTGAAAGAATAGATGCGGACCAATATGAAAAAGAGCAAGCTTGTGATTTTGTATTATGGAAAGCCAAACGAGAGGGAGAACCATACTGGGATTTCGTCATTGATGGAATAAACTACCCCGGGCGACCCGGATGGCATATTGAATGTTCGGCGATGGAGCACGAGCTATTGGGATTGCAATTCGATATACATACTGGCG
>JBBISM010000156.1:0-217 GCA_037441245.1 Ignavibacteria bacterium
AAAGGTATTCCTAAAAGTACAAGCCCAGACTATCCCTATGAAATTCAGTCTTGGCGACTTCCAAATGGAATATACCTTTGCACATTGCAAGGGAAGAACTTCAGAAAGACTGAAAAATTCGTTGTTGCGAGGTAAAAATGTCCGAAGTAAGTTCTACTAAATCATCTTTTAATTTAGCTAATAAATTATTATTTATATTCTTATTTCCATTTATTAC
>JBBISM010000156.1:257-600 GCA_037441245.1 Ignavibacteria bacterium
AGGTAATGCATCTTCTTATTTATTGAGGGATGTTGGGGCACGCCCAATTGCCTTAGCAGGAGCATATACCGCAATAGTCAACGAACCATCTGCAGTATTTTATAATCCCGCTGGATTGGGCTTTATTACTGAAAAACCAATGATTTCAACGATGTACTCATTCCTTGAATTAGGGAGAAATCACTCTGCATTGTCATTTACGAAATCTGTAGATGGAAATTTAGGTTTTGGAATCGGGGTAAATATGTTTAATTCGGGTTCATTTATTGGGCGTGATATCAAAGGCAATCCAACGAGTAAAATGTATGCAACTTCTTACTCTTTGGTCGGTTCTACTGCTTAT
>JBBISM010000156.1:610-6020 GCA_037441245.1 Ignavibacteria bacterium
GATTTTGCGTCATTAGGTTTGTCCTTAAAATACTTGAGCGATAGATTATACGGGAGCAATATCAAGGGGGATGGTTTTTCAATGGATTTGGGTATGAAATTCGATGTAGCTGGATTATTTTCGTTTGGTATAGTTATGCAAGATTTATCTGCTATGATGAATTGGAATACTGGAAATACAGACCTTATACCTTATACCATAAAAACTGGCTTTGCTATGGAATATGCTTTGAATGAACCAACTTATACCACTCGCTCAAGTATCACAGGAGAAATCGAGACCCAGTATTTACCAGCAACTCAATATGTCATATTGACATTTGATATATATATGCGTCAATTTGAGCGGTCACCAAAATTTATTTTCGGTTCAGAAGTATCGTTACACGAGATATTTGCGCTTCGTGGTGGTATTTGTCTTTACGGCGAACACTACGGAGAGCCAATGCTTTTACCAATGAATCTCTGGGGGGCTGGCTTTGCTCTTAGACCGCGTTTCGATAATGCTCCTTTCAATTTGAATCTCGAATATGCTGTATCTGCTGATAAAATCTCTTCTAATGGAATTGCACATCATTTATCGCTTGTATTTGAGTTTTAGAATTAAATAGCTGAGTCAATCAATTTTTTCATCTTTTTTATATTACCAGAGATATTACCGTTAAAAATACCTGTGCCACAAACAATAATATCACAACCAGCATTAACAATTTGAACAACATTATCAAACTTAATCCCACCATCAATTTCAATCAGAACTTTGAAAAAGTTATTATTAATTAGAAATATCTTTAATTTTTCGATGCGTTTTAATGTTGCTGGTATAAAATTTTGACCACCAAATCCTGGATTAACCGACATTAGCAGTACAAAATCCACATATTCCATAACGTCGTAAGCAAATTCTAAAGGAGTTGCTGGATTAAGAACGACGCCTGCTTTAATCCCATAACTTTTTATTTGGGCAAGTGTTCTATGCAAATGAATTGCTCCTTCTGTGTGGACTGAGATATAATCAGCACCAGCATTTACGAATGCCTCAATATATTTATCTGGATTTGAAATCATTAAATGACAAGAGAGAGGTATCTTGGTAGCTTTGTTAATAGCTTCTACTACCAGCGGACCTATTGTGATATTGGGTACAAAATGACCATCCATAACGTCTATATGCAGTAAATCAGCTCCTCCATCTTCACAATGTTTAATATCGCTGGCAAGTTTTGCAAAATTCGCTGATAGGATAGATGGTGCTAAATATATTCTTTTCCCTTTTATTATCATAACATTTCCTTTTAATCTATGTCTTCTTCCTGGAGTTTTTTGGGTGCTCTTTTCTTTACTGTAATTTTTTCAGTTTTTTCGATGGAAAGTTTTTCGAGCTCTGCTAATTTATCAGCAACTAATTGAAATACTGAACCCTTTGTATAAGTGCCATCTGGATTCATTTTTCCTGCTGGTTTCCCTAATAGTAATTGGCAGCCTTGCTCAATATTTGAAATAGCATATATATGAAATTTTGTGTTTTTTACATCATCAATAATGTCTTGAGTAAGCATAAGGTCTTTCACATTTTGAATAGGAATAATAACACCCTGCCGGCCAGTTAAACCTCTTTCTTTGCAAATTTCGTAAAAACCAATAATTTTCTCATTAACACCACCAATGGGCTGGATTTCGCCTTTTTGATTTACTGAACCCGTGATTGCATACGATTGTTTAATTGGTAAGTTAGAAAGAGCAGATAATATTACGTAAATTTCAGCCGCGGAGGCACTATCGCCATCTATTTCGCCATAAGATTGCTCGAAGGTTAGCATAGCGGTTAAACTCATTGAATGTTTTTGAGCGAATTTCTCTCTTAAAAATCCAGTAATAATCATCACACCTTTGTTATGGATTGGCCCACTCATTTCCACTTCTCTTTCGACATTGACTATTCCAGTATTTCCAGCGCTTATTGATGCAGATATGCGTGCTGGTTTGCCAAATGATAAAATACCAGTATCATAAACAGTTAAACCGTTAATAATTCCGATTCGTTCGCCATCCGTATCAATAAGGGTATTGCCGACAAATATATGGTATTTAATCTTTTCATCGAGTAAATCATTGCGTTGGCGTCTCCATTTTATTGCTTTTTCGACATCTTTGCGAGAGATATATCTATTATTATTTTCTCTATAAAAAGCTGATTCACGCAGTATATCAGCAACGTCAGAAAATTTTAGTGTAATCCTTTGTTGAGAGCCGGCTCTATCAACAGCCCATTCAATAATCGCAGCAACCCCATCGGGGGAGCAATGTGGTAAATTTTCTTCATGACATATCTTTGCTATAAATCGAGCATAGTTCATTATCATCTCTTCAGTGCGTTCGGTTTCATAGTCGAATTGTGCATTGATTTTGAATATTTTTTTAAAACCTTTTTCGTAAAGGTATAACATTCTGTAAAGGGTTTGACCGCCGATAATAATAACTTTTACGTTAACATCTATTGGTTCTGGTTTGAGATGGGATTGGGATATGTTAAAAAAAGAGTCCCAGGGCTGTATTTCTAATTTATTGTATAATAATACCCTTTTTAATGCAGGCCAGACACCGGGCTCGCTGAATAAATCTATAGCATTAACGATAAGGAATCCCTGGTCTGCTTGCAAAATTGAACCAGCTTTGATTTTGGAAAAGTCCGTTCGCCAAAATCCTCTTGAATCATATACTCTCTCGATGGTTCCAAATAAATTAGTATAGGAAGGTGTTGTTTCGGTAATTACGGGGACAGTCTCTGTTGAAGAATTATCTAAAATGACATTAACTTTAAATAGACCATATTTTTCGGCAACATTTGTATTATTTGTTTCCGCAAATTGTGGGAATGGGCTGTCAATCGGGAAAAAGATATTTAAGTTATCAAGAATATATTTTTTCATCTCGGTTACATATAATTCTACTTTTTCATTTTTAAAACTTTCTTTGATTTCATCAAAAACTGAATTGATTAAGTTAGCCGAAGTAGATTTATCATTTTCTGTTATTGCCTGTCTGAATTCTTGCATATTTTTGATACCCTGACGAGCTATATCGAATATCTCATTATGAAATTTTTGATATAATTTTTTTATTTTGTCTTTGTGTAACCTTACCTGATGCAACATACTCATCTAATTGACTTATCTGGATAGGTTCTTTATCAATAATCGGAAAAACCTCTGGTTGCGATACACCTTGCTCGTTCTCTAATTGACCTCTAATAAAGCCATAAGGTCTAATTTTTTTATCGAATAATTCAAGTAAATCACGTTCGCGTTGCTGGAAGTGTTCGATAATTTTTCTTCGTGCTGATTGAAATTTGGGGTCTTCTAATAACTTGGGTAATCTTCCCCGAATATAAATAATGGCATCATCAATTGCTTTTGCGAATTCACGCCCCTTGCTTTTGGGTAGCTTGATTAGTCTTGGTTGGTCAGGATTTTCGAAATTGTTGACGTAGCAATAATCAAAAATTTCAGGACAACATACTGCAACCTCCATTAAAATTCTTTTGACGGTGGTCAATCTGCCAGTTCCTGATAATCCTGAAACGAAAATGTTATATCCTTTTGAATTTAGACCAGCACCTAACCTTATTGCTTCGATGGCTCTCTGTTGTCCAACTATGTGGTCGAGTGGCTCGAGTTCGCTGCTTGATTTAAATTTGAATTTTTTCGGTGGGCAATTCCATCGTAAATCTGTGTGCTTGAGCTTGATTGGAGTATTACTGCTAATTAAATTGTTCCTCGATTTTGTGTTCTTTGATTTCATAATTGCAAAATGAAAATTGAAGCTATTAATGATGACAAATTAAATAAAAATTAAATTATAAATCTAAGAACAATAATTGATAAATTTTTTTCAAAAAGAAATAATATCAAATCGTTCATAATTCAATTGAGTTAGTTACATTCAATAGTATTATTTAGAATTTGCAATATCAAAATTAGTATAATCTAACTTTAATATTTAAATTACTTAATTATAAAATATTATTTTTTATTTGTTTTTTAAATAAAAAATTCTACTTTTGGTAAAAATTAGGGATTGAATCTATGAAAACCTCCATAATAGCAGTAACAAGTTTAATCATCATCGTATCAATCATATATGCTTTAGATAAATACTTCACTTATCAGGATTTCGATACTCCTCAATATTGCGGAACAAAATGCCACGAGGATTTTTTTCATCAATGGCGTCAATCAATGATGGCTCAAGCTTTCACTCACGAGTGGGATGAAATTGAATACTTCGAATTAGCATTGCCTCATTCAGAATTAGAGGAAAAACTAGCTGGAATAAAGGGGGATTGCAACGGCTGTCATTCACCACTGGCATACTTGACTGGTGATATTCCCCCTAAAAGACCTCTGGAGAATACTCGAGCAAATGAATCAGTTTCTTGCGACGTATGCCATACAATTAGCGGCTTTAAAGGGGATATACCTTACAATTTCAATTACATTATAAAACCGGGAAAAACTAAATTCAATTCAAGAAAAAGTGGTATCGAATCGCCAAACCACAAGATAGAAGTTAATCCAATTATGAAAACTGGGGATTTTTGTGGTATTTGTCATAATGAAATGAGCCCGTATGGTATTTGGGTCAAATCCACTCATTTGGAATGGAAAGAAGGACCATATTACAAAGAAGGTGTTCACTGCCAAGATTGTCATATGCCAAGAGCACAAACACGAACTGCAGTTATGGGTAAGGCTTATCCAGATGCTCGCCAACATTTGTTTAATGGGGCTCACGACCCTGCAAAAGTAAAGGGAACAGTTGAGATAAGATTAAATCCAGATTGCATTGAAGTAGAACCCGGTGGCTTAGTGAAATTGACTGTTATTTTATTCAATCAGAAAACAGGGCACAAATTCCCCACTGGGTCCGTCGAAGATAGAATACTATGGTTGCAGGTAGAAGCAATTGATTCGAAAGGCAAAGTCTATCATTTACCAGTGGACAAAAAGGGGTTTCATGGAGAGGAATATACTATTGCTCAAGATGTGTTAGCTTATCAGGATTTGGGAATCCCACTTAAAATACCGAATTTCAAAGGTGTTCAACGTGATGGAATTCCTATTGGCAATAGAATTTTTCGAATGCCCTATTTCGATCCACAAGGGCGAATGACCATTCAGCAATGGAATACAGACTCGCTCGGCGTTGATTATAGAATCGGACCTCGTCAAACTGTTGTAGAAACCTATACTTTCAACATTCCACTTAATATTCCAACTGGAAAATTGAAATTTATTGCTGTTCTGAATTATCAATTACTTTTGCAACCTGTTGCTGAATTCCTCAAAGTTCCGAAAGAAGAATATGAAATTATCGAAGTTAATAAACAAACTACTGAAATTGTTATAATT
>JBBISM010000157.1:0-5981 GCA_037441245.1 Ignavibacteria bacterium
CCCCGGATAGCTTTGAATAATCAATGACAAAAGAAAAAGGCGAACCGCCTGTGCCGGTGGCTTCTACCCATTTCCAGCCATCGGTAGCGTTTGTGTTGTCATTGTATTCATTGGTGTTCGTAGTTTTCTTATAATATAGTCTTGGTCGAGTGCCGGATGTTGTATTGACGCCCGTATAATCAGTAATTGATGCCCAACCAGTTAGAGTTCTTGTTACGGTTTGGGTCGAGGTTCCGAGCAACTGGTAAGTGATTGTTGGACCGCTGAAATCGCCACCTTGCTCGAAGGCACCGATAGTCGGTACGGTTGTTGAACGTGTAGCGCCGAGTATGTCGGTTGTTAATCCGGTTATTGGTGTTCCGGCTTGCAGTAATGCTGAGTTCGGTAACGGTCTCAATATTATATTAGAATTGAATCCGGGGTCAGTCGAGATAGAATTGCTCTCTCTCGAGGTTTGGGTTCTCCAATCGCTTATGCTTGTTCTATCTTGAGATAAAAATCCTAAGATACCAAAATCACCTGATGGATAATAGCAGTTATAATCCATTGTACTGCCGGTTAATGTTCCTGTGCCGGGTAGATATATGCAATAAGATTTTGTGCCGGATATACCAGTCATACTATTGGCAAATACGTTATTTCTCAGGTCAATTGAGTTAACGCCAGTAGATGTTATCATTAAACAAGCAGTTAAAGATGCGCTTGTACCGACATCTGTTTGAGGGCCGAATAAATTGATTGAATTATAATAGATTTGATAGCCAGTTCCGCCTGTTAATCTGATGCCGAATGGGTTGAACATAGTACTACTCGTCGAATAATGAATCGTTTTTATGTCATAAATGACATTATTTGCTATTCTAATACTGGTATTACCAGTAGCAGAGGAAACATTAATTCCCCAGGCGCCCCAACCACCAGCATTACCTTGCCAAATACCGTAAATTCTATTGTTGTTTATAATAGCACTTCCGCAATATTGCCCGATTTCAATACCTGAGATATTGGTTCCTAAGGTGAATAGCTTTATATTGAATATTTCATTGCCGGTAACAACAGGAGCTTGACAGTTCATTATGTCAATTCCTCGATAAGTTACGTATTCGGAAGGTATTTTGGAACCTATAATATTATTAGTTATTGATATGTTTTGGCAAAGATTGGCTGTTGCTACTCCGCGTACATATATTCCGAAGTAGGATTTTTTTATGACATTTTCTGTAATAGTAATATTATTGTTGTCAGCTCCAGTGGCGCTTGTTGTAATCGAAGTACCACCGACGTGAATGGCAAAAATAGAAGAAATATTATTGCCACCAGCAATTATATTACAATTTCTTATTGTATTGTTTATAGCCCCGGCGCTGCTTCCTAAACTTATGATATGGAACACAGAGGTATTTGCAGTAGCACTCTTATTTTCGAATGTTAGATATCTACCTGAACCACTAAAACGTCCATCTATAGTTACTCGGTCAGCACCATTGAGGCGGAAAAGACCACCCATAACAGCACCGGATAATATTCGCTCCGTTGCGGCGCTTGGTCTGATTGTCAAAGTATAACCGCCAGTGCCTGTTTCGGTCCATTGATTTAGGGCTATATCGCCAGTTTCCGCAGTATTGGAGACAATATCAACGATAAGGTTACCGCTAAGCTTGCCAGTGTTGATTACATCAAATAAACCTCCTAAGCTAGTCAATGATTTGTATGTTCCTGTCGAGCCAACTGTAACAGTTCCGGATAAAGTAGCTTCAATTGTATACTGATATAATTGCCCTTGAGCTGGGAAATGCGATGAAGAAAGCGATACACTTGAAGGTACTTGATTTAAAAGAGCATATTCGACATTTACATCGGGTGTTGATTTCATATCTTGGGCTATAAAGAAATATTGAATTGTGCTACCTGCTGGTGCTCCACCTCTCAGCTTACTGTAATCAATTATGAATGAGAATGGTGAAGAAGTATTGGTTGCTTCAGCCCATTTCCAACCCTCTGTATTACTTGTATTATCATTGAATTCATTGAGGTCAACATTCTTTTTGTAATATATTCTCGGGCGTGTTCCGCTCGTTGTATTTACATTTGAGGGGTCAGTAATTGCAATTCCGCTCACATTATAATCAGAAGTTGAAGTTGTATTCGCAAGCGGAGTGAATGTAATCGAAGGACCGTGGAAATCGCCCCCTTGCTCATAAGCACCTATTGTCGGGACAGTTGCTGAACGAGTAACGTCGAGGAAATCTCGATTATACCCAGTGATGGCAACGCCTGCACCAATCAAGGGCGATGATGCTGTTGGGCGTAAATTATTTGGAGCATTATATAATGGGTCGCTCGATATAGAGTTCGCATCTTGGCTTGTTGCAGTTTGCCAAGCGCTAAGGGTTGTTCTATCCGATGTCAGGAAGCCCAGTTTACCATAAGTTCCAGATGCATAATAGTTATTACGATTAATTGTTGTGCTTGTCAGCATTCCTGTTCCAGAGCAATAAATTGCATAGGAGTTAGAGCCTGTAAGTCCAACTAAACTATTTGTAAATGTATTATTTCGTATATCGAGTGTATTTGAGCTGGTGGCAATGAAAATTGCACCAGATAATGTTCCGGCGGTATTTGTACCTTCCTGCGAGCCGTAGAGATTGACGCTGTTGTAATAAATTCTATGCCCCGTGCCACCATTGATAAATATTCCAAAGGGGTTAGTGGTTGCGGTTGCGCTGGCATTAGTTGAACGAAGTCTATAAATAACATTATTATACAGTGTATCAGCTGTACCGCTGGATATAAAGATACCAACGACGTAATTAGAAGCGGTATTGCGTGAATAGAAGTTACCAATAATGTTTTTTGAGACACGATTGTAATTGGCGCTTGTAAGAAAAATACCATAGTTATGATTGAATGAGATAATATCAGTTATAGTATTTGATTCAATTATATTTCTGTGGGAACTGCTAAAATATATCGGATATATTGTACCGCCCATATTTATGTCAATCATTTTATTTTTGGTTAAAAACCCATCGTTTGAACTGGTCATAAAGTAAAGATACATCGTAATATTTGCAGTGGGTCGGATGCGTGTCATAAAGTTTTCGGTAATATTATAAAAATTTGAGCTTGTCAGGTAAATTCCGTACATCGTTGATGAAGTCATAATATTTTCGAAAGTATTGCCCTGCACTGTAATATAATGAGAGACACCGAAAAACATTCCATACCAGGCAGAACCGTGGAAAATATCTTTAAAAGTATTTTTATTAACTTTTGCTGAGTCGGAGTAGTATGCATAAATGCAATACATTGTAGAGGTTCCTGATACTCTTTGGAACACATTTTCTTCGATAACTGGAGTACGAGTATAATAGATATATATACTCATATATGAGACTGTTCCCGAGCCATCAGTCGAACCGAATAGATTGTTTTTTATTTCCAGACCTCTAATGAGCATATTAGAGGGAGCATTAACATATATTCCATAGTATAAATTAACAAATTGATTATTGAGAATTTTTAAATTATGATTACCGCCACCCGCGGAAGTAATAGAAACACTCGAACCAGCGGTAATGCCATAGCTATTGGTTATTGTGCCACCTCTAATTATACAATTTCTAATAGTATTATTTTGTGCACCGGCACCAGTTCCTGTTGTAACGCTATCGAGCCAGATTACAGCGTGAGAGGCGGCAGTATGCGTGTTTTCTATAGTTAGGGCGTTTGTGCTTCCGCTTTGGTTTTGGCGTCCGTCAATTGTAACATTATCGGCACCTCTTAGCTCAATCAAGGCAGGAGATACATTACCCGAGATTCTGTAAGTTCCTGTCGGGAAAATCGTAACACTGCTGTAATTAGCGCTACCAGCCCCGGAGGCGTTCAAAACAGCTGTTGAGGTTTCGGTTGTATTACCTACAATTTGGATAGTTACGCTGCCAGTATGAGTCCCAGCATTGATTGCATCGAATGCTGCCTTAAGCGTTGCGTAGTTTGTCGTTCCGATTCTTGCTTGTGCAAAAGCATCGAAAGAACTGAAAAGAATCAAGACTGATGCGAGAGAGAGTAGAAAAAGCATCCTGAAATTGAATTGCGGAAAATTGTTGAAATGTTTCATTTGTGAACCCTTATAACTGTTATTAATAATTTATATATTTAATATTTGAATTAGTTTTCTTAAATTTTCCTAATTTTAACAATCTATATTACACTTTTTTTTCAAAAAAATCAAGAAAAATCGTTTTTAGGAAAAATATTTTTTTCTCAGAATCATTAATTTGCGTCGAATCATATTGAAAAAGCAGAATTTATCATTGATATATGCGGTTGTATCAGTAATGCTCTGGTCAACAGTTGCAACAGCTTTTAATATTGCTTTGGGTGGTATGAGTTATTTCCAGCTATTATTTATTGCAACGGGTGTTTCCTTTACTTTTTTGTCATTTGTAATAATTAAAAATCGGCAGTATAAACAAATAATCAAATTATCATTTGAAGAGCTATTGATTTTTGCAGTTCTTGGTTTTTTGAATCCCTTTTTATATTATTTATTGCTTTTTAATGCTTATTCTATGCTCAGGGCGCAGGAAGCACTTGTGCTCAACTATACTTGGGCAATTATGTTAGTCATTTTATCAGCTCCAATATTGAAGCAGAAGCTGAAGATTAATGGGGTAATTTCGGTAATAATTAGTTTCATTGGGGTATTAGTAATTGCAACGCAAGGTGATTTAGGGAGTTTTGAATTTCGTAATCCAATTGGTGTGATTTTAGCACTTTTAAGTGCAGTAGTTTGGGCTATTTATTGGCTTTATAGTGCCAAGCTGAATTATGATATGTCTTTCATATTATTTATGAATTTTCTTTTTGGATTTGTTTATATTTTAATCTTCCAATTATTTTTTGTTGAAAGTCCGAGGATAGTTCCAATTCTTTATTTAGCAGGGGTCTATGTCGGTTTATTCGAGATGGGCATTACTTTCTTGCTTTGGCTTTCAGCTCTTAAATTAGCCGATAGGACTTCTTTCATATCAAATTTAATTTTATTGACTCCTTTTTGCTCGTTGATATTAATTCACTTTTTGCTTGGAGAAAAAATAAATTTTTCTACAATTATTGGCTTGTTTTTTATTATATTTGGTATAATTATTAGCAAAATAGATAATTTAACATTGAAAAAAAGTTACTAAATATTCATATAGGAGATTAATAATGGATAAAGCAAAAGCAGGCGATAGAGTTAAAGTTCATTATACGGGGAGTTTTGAAGACGGAGATATATTCGATTCTTCTATGAACGGTCAACCGCTTGAATTTACCATCGGCGAGGGTAAGATAATTTCAGGATTTGAAAATGGGGTTATTGGTATGTCTATCGGAGAGAAAAAAACTCTGAAGCTCGAACCGAAGGATGCCTATGGTGAGTATAATGAGGATTTGTCATTTCAGGTTGATTTAGAAGAATTTCCTGTTGACGAAATGCCTGAACTGGGTAGTGAATTAGAGTTTGTTGGGCCTGAGGGAGAATCAATAATTATGTCTGTTGTTGATATTGATGACAACAAAGTTTCTCTCGATGCTAATCATCCGTTGGCTGGTCAAGAACTTACATTTGAAATTGAGTTGGTTGAAATTATTTGAGAGATTAATATTTATGTGGGCTCTATGCGATTCGAACGCATGACCTCTTCCGCGTCAAGGAAGCGCTCTGGACCAACTGAGCTAAGAGCCCTGAAATGATTCATTAATTCAAAATTATTAAAATTTATCATAATTAAAAAATCTATTCTTCCATCAATTCTTTTTCTTTTACTGAAGATATTTCATCAATTTTTTTTACAAATTCATCAGTAAATTTTTGGATTTCGTTTTCAGCATTTTTTCTTTCGTCTTCAGAGATATTTTTGTCTTTTTCAATTTTTCTTAGTATTTCGATTTTATCCCTACGGATATTACGAATTGCGACTTTACCTTCTTCA
>JBBISM010000158.1:0-5964 GCA_037441245.1 Ignavibacteria bacterium
TGGAATGATTATGGCAGATATCCACGAAAAAATGTTTATGTTGAATATAAAGACAGAAATTTTGGTCCGAGTAGAGGTTCAGTTGATGACTTTAATAAGTCAAAAGGCGAGTGGAAGCAAAATCGGACTAATTCGCAAAGCAATGTTTTGACGAAAAGTTCCGATTTAAACAATCCGTTCAAATCGAGAGCAGACAAGTTCTTGCCCGATGAAAATAATGCAAAAAAGCCTGCAAACAGAATATCATCAAAAAATTCAAACTCTGTTGCTGTGCAAGTTAAAAGCATTACGCCAATAAGCAATGTTCCTGTATCAACTGATGAATTATTTAACAAAGGTGTGGAATCTTCAACTAATAGAACTAACCCCAGAAGTTCAGATGTGATTAGTTTACCTAAAGGTGAAAAGATTCAAGATAATGTATTTAAAAATCCTGTTAAAAATGTTGAACTTAATAGGTCAAATGAATATATTTCAAAAGATAAAAATGTCCCAACTCCTGAAAATCGAAACGTTGAATCAACAAGAAATAGGGAATCTAATAGTAATACATTTATTCAAAAGCCAAAACAGGAAAATTCACCTGAAAGAAGCAGGCAAGACGATGGCTATCGCTCGAGAAGCAATAGATCTTCGGAAAGTAGCAATTCTTCCTATTCCGCACCAAGTTCTTCGAGCAATCGGTCTTCCAATAGCGGTAGTAGTTCAAGCAGTTCACGCTCGTCTTCAAGTAGCTCATCATCTGAATCACAAGGCAATAGGAGCAATCGAGGGAGGTAAAAAATGATAAGAGTTTTGGCAATAATGATTATCGCAATACCGTTATTGGATGTAAAGGCTCAATTTATCGAGGATGCTCTAAGGTACTCGATAAACAATTCAATGATTACTCCACGAGTGGGCGGACTTAATTATGCCTATTTGGGGATTGTTGATGACATTGCATCGCTAAAATTCAATCCCGCTGGTTTATCTCTCAACAATAAATATGAGATTTCTATCGGTATGGGTTTTGTAAAAAATTCTATTGAGGTTGATTTTCTTTCCAATAAAAATAATCTAAATTCCAACAATGAATATTTAACTCACATTGGTTTTTCTGCACCGATTGATAATGTTTTGCAAAATACTGTTTTGGCTATTGCTTATTTTAACGAAAGTGATTTTAAAAATTTCATAAAATTCGATGGATTCAATACTAAAAGTACATTTATTGCAGATTTTGCCAGAAACGGACCTCGCAATTATGATGATAACTTAGCAACTTTTTTATCACTTGCAGATGATAAATTTTCTACCCCACTGATTGATAGTTTGAATCAATCTGGTTATATTATAGAATCTGGGGGCTTGCATTCAGTATTTGGTGGTATTTCATTCGATTTGAGTGATAATTTTGCTCTTGGATTTACTTTGCAAGGAAAATGGGGAGAGTATAAATACCGTCGAGATTTTGAAGAATTTGATTTGAAAAATAAATATAAAGTTTATGACCCTGACAATTTCACAGACATTGATTTTACTCGGCTTATTGTTAGTGAAAGAATTGACCAAACATTAGGTGGATTTTCAGGTTCTATTGGATTCATTTATAAATTCGAAGATATACTCAGGATTGGCGGAACATTAACTCTACCCACGTTCTACGAGGTTGATGAGGATTTTAATCAAACTGCTTGGGCTGAATTTGATAATGGGGATAAAAGCCAAAATAATTACAAAAATAGCGGTGTAAATAAGTATAATATAAGAACTCCTTTTATATATAGCATTGGTGCCTCTTATCATATTTATGGTTTGACATTATCTGCAGGTTTGCAATATTCTGATATTTCGCAAATTCAATTTAGTGGGAGGTCCACTCGATTGGATAATCTAAATAAAGCAATACTTGAAGAACTTGCTGGACAAATTGCTTGGGGAGTAGGTGGTGAATTAGAACTACCGGGTATTCCAATAGTGATTCGCGGAAGTTATTCGATGATATCATCTCCATATTTCCAAAACATTGAAGGTGCAAATAAGAATATCTTTGCAATTGGGGCAGGCTTTTATCCAATGGCTAACTTGCGAATTGATTTAAGTGGCAGATATAATGAACATACAGAATTGAGAACTAACTATAATTATGGCTCGGGTTCCCAATATACATTTAAGCAGTCCCCTTGGAATATAGGTTTAATGTTGACTTACAGATTTAGCAAGAAACATTGCAAGAAACATTAAAGATTCAACATTACTATTGCGATATTAAAGTAAATAATCATCCCAGTAATGTCTGAGAAAGTCGCTATAAAAGGGCTTGATATAATGGCAGGGTCGAGTTTCAATTTGGCTATTATCAATGGCAACATTGCACCAATAATATTTGCCCATACTACAATAGCAATCATTGATATGCCAATTATCAAAGGTATTTGTAGTCCTGAATGCAATTCCAGATACCCTCTTAGAAAAGCAAATATTCCTAATGCAACTCCTAACAGTAATCCAATAATCATTTCTTTAAGAAAAACTTTGAACCAATGCTTTATTGTTACATCGCCGATTGAAAGACTTCTGATAATCAATGTTGATGACTGTGTCCCTGTATTGCCACCAGTGCCAATAAGCATTGGAATAAAGAATGTCAATGCTATAACAGTTTCGATAGCGTTTTGATATGATGATATTACACCCGTTGTAATAGAATTTGCAAATAGTAAGACAGCAAGCCAAGGTAATCTTTTAGACCATAGTTTAATAACACTCACACTTTGGTAATTTTCTTCGAAAGGGGTCATACCACTTATTTTTTGAAAGTCTTCTGTAGCTTCTTCCTTAGATATATCCATAATATCATCGAATGTTACTATACCGACTAATTTGCCTTGCGAATCAACCACGGGCAAAGCGGCAATATCATATTTTTCCATCATTTTGACAGCAACTTCTTGGTCATCAAATGCAGAAGCGCTGACAAAATTATAGTCCATCAATGATGAGATAGTTTGACTTTCATCAGCCAAAATGATGTTTCGAAGTAGGACATCATCGAGCAAATTGTCCTGATTATCCGTTACATATATTCGATTTATGGTTTCACTGTCCTTTCCGAAGTTTCTAATATGCTGAAGGGCTTGAGAAACAATCCATTCTGGACGAACGGCAACAAAATCAGGTGTCATTAACCTGCCGATACTTTCTTCTGGATATCCGAGTAATTCTCGAGCTTCTTTTAAATCTGTTGGACTCAATAAATTCATCAAATACATTGTAACTTTGGCCGGCAATTCCTCGAAAAGTGCTGTTCTATCGTCAGGGGATATATCTGATAATAATTGTTTAGTTTCCTGGTCGGTCAAATCCAGCAATAGAGCATTTCTTTGTTCTTTATCTAAATATGAAAATACTTCAGCAGATAGGTCTCTGGGAAGAGTTCGGAAAATTATTGCTTTGCCTGGTTTATCTATGTCAAGAAGTAAATCTGCGATTTCCGGAGCAGGCCAGGTAGATAAAACATCCTTTAAATCGTTGAAATTCTTTTGTTCAATCAATTCCTTTATTTCTGGCTTCATCAATTCTTTTAACATTTTTACCTCCTACTTTTCCTAAGTTGGCTATTTCATAATTTAACAAACTTATCAATTTTTATTTTTAATTTTGCTCATTATAAAGAATAATTGTTGAAAATTCTTGCTATGTATGTATCTGGTTTTTCATTTGTTCGTAATGCAATCAAATATGATTATCCTGTTGCTGAATCCATTAAATCTGTTTTACCAATATGCGATGAATTTATTTTAGCCGTTGGAAATTCAGATGATGCAACACTTGAATGTATAAAAAATATAAAATCTTCGAAAATTAAGATTATCCAGACAATCTGGAATGATAGTTTGAGAAATGGAGGGAAAGCATTAGCAATCGAAACAAATAAAGCTTTTGCTAATATTTCCAGTGAGGCTGATTGGGCATTCTACATTCAAGCAGACGAAGTTCTTCACGAAAAATATTTGGATAATGTTTATAACGAAATGAAGATGAATTTAGAGAATCGAAAAATTGATGGCCTTCTTTTTGGTTTTGTCCATTTTTACGGTTCTTATAATTATATAGCATCATCGCCTCGGTGGTATAGAAATGAAATCCGAATTATCAAAAATGATAGGAGTATTTACTCTTATCGAGATGCTCAAGGATTTCGAAAGGGGATTAATAAAAAATTAAGTGTAAAAAAAATTAATGCTGAAATTTATCACTATGGATGGGTTAGGCATCCATCAAAACAACTCTCGAAATTGATGAATTGTAGTAAATTATGGCATAACGATCGTTTTATTGAGCAAAATTTTGCTATAATGTCAGAATTCGATTACAATAATGGAATTGAGTTACTTGCTAAATTCACAACAACCCATCCAAAAGTAATGAATGAGAAAATCAAAAGTATATCTTGGCAATTTGATTTTGATATAACCTCCAGGAATTTATCAATTATTGATAAATTTCGAAGACATTTCGAAAGTATTACCGGCTATAGATTGGGCGAATATAAGAATTATATATTACATCGGTAGGATATAATCTAATAAGGATACTGAGTTTTTTTATTCATCTAATTTTTATTAATTTTGTAATCTTAATTTTATATAAAATAAGAGGATTAAAATGGCACATCACAAATCGGCTTTAAAGAGAATTAGGCAATCCCGAAGGAGACGTTTATACAATCGAGCGAAGAAACGAATGATTAAAGATGCTATTCGTTCAGTAAAATCAGCTTCCAATTATAATGATGGGTTGGAGAATTTAAAAAAAGCAATGAGCATACTTGATAAAGTAACTACCAAGGGAGTTATTCATAAAAATAATGCTGCAAACAAGAAGTCTTTACTATCAAAACTCGTTTATAAACTCAAAGCACAAGAAACATCCTAAATTATGCACCCGTAGCTCAATTGGATAGAGCATCTGACTACGGATCAGAAGGTTAGGGGTTCGAATCCCTTCGGGTGTGCTGATTAAGAAACCCACCCTGTATGTGATTTTACAAAGTTGAATCTATGCATCATTAGCCGTACAAAACTACATATTGTTATCTCTTAAACCAATAAGACAAAATAGGCACCGCTAATTTAATGTGTATTTCTTATATCTTTAAGAAATTTTTTCTTAAATATGAGGATTATTATGATAGATAAGTGTCCAAAATGCTCATCCTAAAATTTTGTTAAGCATGGCATTATTAATAATCGCCAAAGTTATCATTCATATCTCGAGGGGCTGGGAATTAGAGCTATAAGGAGATTATTAGGAGTTAGTAATATCAATGTGTTGAACTGGATAAGGAAATAGGTAAAAAACTCGAACCCAGACGCTTAGAATAAGATAAAGAAGCAATAGTTGAAGTTGGAGACAGAAGTGAAATAAACTGCGGCAAATTGTATAAGAAGTTAGCAAGGTATATTATTAAATGCTATTGTACTGATGGATGGGAGGCATACATAATTGTTCTTCCTAAGGAAGAAATATTGTAACTAAGACTTAAATTTCTACTATTGAATGTTAATATAATACTGTTATATGTTACTAAGTCGGATTAAAAGAAGAATCCATTGCTATTCTAAATCTTTATTAGACTTAAAATGTGCTCGGAATCTTTTATTCAATAAAAGAAATTTTAAATGTATATTAATTTGGCAATACCTAATGTGCAAGCGACATAAATCGAGCATATTTTCGATTAATTTTATTAATTTACAACAGTTAGTAATAAAAATTATTCAAAAAAAAATGAAAATTACACCAATACTATTAAAAAAGGCATTATCACTATATCTGAAAGCAAATATCAGCAGAAGCGAAATTGATACCTTTAAATGCAATATGGTTAGTTTGCTCGATAGAATCCAAAATATCGAAAGCCAGCCAACAAGCGAGAGCGAAGAACATTTGAAATATTATCTCATCAAATTTTTAAAT
>JBBISM010000159.1:0-5906 GCA_037441245.1 Ignavibacteria bacterium
ACGACTCCATATATATTTACATCAGCTTCGATAAATCCTGGGAATAGTGGCGGTGCTTTAATCAATATGAATGGGGAATTAGTAGGAATCCCAACAATGACATTGAGGGAATCCCAGAATTTAAATTTTGCGATTTGCCCGAGGGCTATAAGGTATTTTCTGGGAAAAAATAAAATTGATTATAACAAAGGCGAACTATTGAGATGAATCAGGAATTATTCATTCATAAATAATTGTTAATGTAATTAAAAAATTAAATGTTATAGCTTATGAAATCACTAATTCTATTTTTTATTTTTTGCTTAGCGTTCTATCTACACCCACAAACTGAGTTGATTGCTCAGAAAAAAACAAAAAAAATTGAGAAATGGAAAATTTACCATTCATACACGACTTGGTTTTATTGTTATAATAATCAAGAATATGACCCATATTGTGTAGAAAAAGTGAGTTTAACATTTACCAATTATTCTAAATATCATATTTCCAGGCTAACTATCAAACTTAAAGTTTATAATGAAAACGATAGACTTATTTATAATCGCAAACATACAATACAATTAGAACTTGACCCAGGCGAAACAGGCAATTGCAAGGTTTTTAAGTTGTATGAACGTCTTTATATTTTCGATGGATTTGATGATACTACTTGGGAAGTCGAGGTTTTATCAATAATTTAAGCATTATTGAATAAAAATCATTGAATATCTCAACTTTTAGTTAATTCTAATAATACCTGATATTTCGAATTTTATTATTATTTTTGTATTTCTATAAATACATATTAATAATAATTATTGTTTGGAATAATTATGAAGCGTACATATCAACCGAGTAGAAAAAAAAGAGTGAAAACACACGGTTTTCGGGCGCGGATGGCAACGAAAAACGGCAGGAAAATATTGAATGCTCGTAGAAGAAAAGGCAGAGCCAAATTAACCGTCAGCGATGAGTAGAATTTGTGTCTGTTCTCGAGATTAGCTATATTGCTCAAATAGAATATCTACAGGGATTACCCGAGGTGGTTATTAAGATTAAACCTATTAAGGGCGTGAAAGCATTTACGAATGCTATTAAAAATTCAGTCAGAATTAAAAGCGATAAAGCTGTTGCTTATGTTACTTTTTATGAGAATATTGACCGAAATCTAATTGGAGCATCAGCTAATAGCGCGATTGAGGATACTTTTATATTTAATTATGGAATTGTTTTGAGCAAAAAGATTATTAAGAAAGCTGTGGTAAGGAATAGAATTAAAAGATTAATTAGAGAGAGCTTGCGTAAATTAACACAAGAATTTGGTGAAAACTTGATTGTCATTAAAACAATGGTTATTTCCTGGCATCGTAATCCCTTGCATCCCAATCTCATTAAATTAGATGAGGTTTTAAGCGAGATGCGGTTCTTATTTAATAAGATTTTATCAAACAATATGAGATATAATTGAAAGAATTCATTATCATATTGATAAGATTTTATAAGAAGATTATATCACCGATATTTCCATCGAGTTGTAGATTTTATCCGAGTTGTTCGAGTTATGCTATTGAATCAATCGAAAAATTTGGCATTTTCGCTGGTGTTTGGTTAGCTATGAAGCGAATATTGAAATGCCATCCTTTTCATTCAGGGGGTTTCGACCCTGTTCCAGATGATATTAACATAAAACATTTTCATAAACATTAGTTCGAGAGTTATGGACAAGCGTTCACTATTGGGTCTGATTTCGATTACTATTATAGTTACGATTTGGCTGTTTTATACATCAGTTCAACAGCAACCCGAAATTGTTACCGAGAAGAAACAAGACGATACTTTGCTAGAGGGAGAATTTGATAGAGATAGTGCAGATGAGAGCATAAGCAAACCGGCTGAAATAATTGAAAAATCAGAGGAACCAGATTCGGATAGATTAAAAAGACAAAAATTTGGCTCACTTGCCCATCTTGCAGACGGTAAAAGAGAACTTATCACAATAGAGACTGATTTAATCAAGGCACAAATTACAAATAAAGGGGCTGCGATAGTACGATGGTATCTAAAAGAATATAAGAAATGGGATGGCGATACGGTTCAATTGATATGGGAACCCAAAGGGGAGTATTTTATTAGATTTTTAACTTTTGAGGATAAAAGGATTGATTCCCGAGATTTATTTTTTACTTTTAATTTAGATACCAAGAATTACCGATTAAGTGGAAAAGATTCGTTACAATTGGTAGCGAAGCTCGAATTGAGTCCTGGCAGGACAATTGAAAAGATAATAACATTTTATGGAGATAAATATCATATATCGAGCGATATAGTTTTGAATAATGTTGATGATTTCATTCCAAGTCGTGGCTATAGCTTAATATGGAGCGAGGGTTTGCATTATCAGGAATATAACTCTGTAGATGAAACAGTCGAAGCAGTAGCTATGGTATCGCTTAACGGAGAATTTGATGAAATATCAGCAGAAGATAATAAGACAGTCGAATCAAGTTCAACGGGTATGATAGATTTTACTTCTGTCAAAATCAAATATTTCACTGCAACTATTGTTCCGCAACCTTTTAGAAGTTTTGACGGAACAATAGATTTAACAGGTAGAAAATATCATATACACAAGGGAGATGAGAGGCGCAATAGTGTAGTTTCGAGGTATTCGATGTCTTATAGAGTGCCATATAAGGGCGGCAAGCAAACGAATAGCTTTGTACTATATGTAGGACCATTGGATTATGATATACTGAAAGAATATAATGTCGGTTTGGAAGGTGTAATTAATTTTGGCTGGCGATTGGTAGTTAGGCCTATTGGTGAATTTTTTATGTTACCGATATTCAAGTTTATCCACTCATTTATACCGAATTATGGAATCTCATTGATAGTATTTTCTATATTAATGAAGTTGCTTCTTTATCCATTATCAATACAACAGATGCGTTCAGCCCAGAGGATGCAATTGTTAGCTCCTGAGATAAGTAATTTAAGAGAGAAATATAAGGAAGATAATACCAAGCAACAGCAAGAGATAATGAAGTTATATTCTGAGTATGGCATAAATCCAATGGGTGGATGTTTGCCATTACTGCTTCAATTGCCAATATTGTATGCTCTCTGGTCCGTTTTGAGAGTTTCGATTGATTTACGGCAAGCGGAGTTTATGCTTTGGATAAACGACCTCTCGGTACCTGACTATATTTTTGATTTGGGATTTAAGTTACCGCTAATCGGAATAGACAAATTTTCAGGATTGGCGCTTTTGATGGGGGCTACTTTATTTATACAGCAAAAGATGACAATGACTGACCCGAGACAGAAAGGTTTAGTTTATATAATGCCAATAATGTTCACTTTGCTCTTTTCTAATTTCCCATCGGGTTTAAATCTATATTATTTTATTTTTAATCTAATTGGAATATTACAGCAAGTATATATGAATAAGTTTTCTTCGAAGAAACTGACATTAGCAGATTTGAAGCGGATGCCTAAAAAAGAGGGATGGCTTCAAAAGAAAATGCGTGAAGCACAAGAAATCGCCGCAGCACAAGGGAAATCTATCCCAGGACAACCAAAATCTGATAGTTCGCAGACACAAAGAACGCAGTCGAGGCCAAGAAAAAATTATAGGAGAAAGAGATAAGATTACATTAATAGACAATTAAAAATGAAAAAACCTCAGCTTGATTAAAGACTGAGGTTTTTATTTTCATTTATTGCTTTTTTAGAGGGGGATTATATCATCGGCGATAAAAACTTTTAAATCGCCGATTAATTGTGATTTGCCAATCAAACCAACATTTTTTCCTGCATATTTTTTTAATAATTGAGTGGGAATAGTACCGCCAGCATCGAAAATAATGTAAATCTCTTTGTCAATCTTTGCTGCTATTAATTGCCCTTGCTCAAGAAGTTTTTCAGCTCTGTCGGGAGTAACATTTCCGCTGCCTCCGATTAGAAAGTCCTGTAAATTAATGATTGTCGCTTTGACGGGTTTATTACGAGTACCAATATTTGAACTTCTCGATTAGATTCGCTGATAGTAAACTCAACTATCTCTACTTCCGAAACGTCTTGTTCGCCGCTATCTGTGACTGTGTCGTTATGCTGATGTCCGTTGTGGTCGTGCATTTCGTGACCCTCGGGTATATCTCGGGGTTCTTCTTTTTTGCTTTCTCCGCAAGACATAAAAAAGCAAAATGAAAAGATAGTAAGTATTGTTAATGTTTTTAATATCATAATTGTTATCTTTTTAATGAACAATTTAATTAATAGGTTGCATATCGGCAGCCATTATGTAAGTAATGCCACTTTTAGTCATTCTTTTGCCTTTTACTCCAATAGTATTGTAGGGGGCAAGTTTTGCTAAAAGATTGGAAGCATAACTACCATCGGTATTGAAAACGAGCATAACTTTTTTATTGACCATAAGTGCAAGCGGTTGACCGTTTTTGACGAGTTTTTCTGCTTCTTCTTTTGTAACGCGTCCGTCTTGACCCAAGAAAACTTTATTCAAACTGACAACATAACCTCTAAAATCGAATTTGGTTTTGGGGTCTGCAAATGGGATTTGTTGAGCTTCGGTGCCACTACGAGTTTGCTTTTGTTCTTGCGTCTGTTCCTGAGTTTGTTCTTGAGTCTGCGTTTCGGTAGGTGTAGAACGCTGACTTCTTTGTGCATATATTGATGAAAATGTTAAAATTAATGCTATTGAAAATAATATTAGTGCTTTTTTCATTTTGATTCCTCCACAAATATGAATGATAAAGTCTGCCGGCATAGAGCCGGCAGGTATTTAAATTAGTTATTTGGTGTTTGAGCAAAAGGTACATCAACTATTTTTTGGTATGAAATCTCAACTTCAAGGTATCTATTGGGTTGAGTACCCTGTAACCATTGACCTCCAGTTTTCTTTACCATAACTTTGGCATAATTCCACTTGCCAGGGGTATTTTCGCCACGCACAAGGAAAACAACTGCATTTTTGCCTTTCATATCAATAGCGTTTAAGTCTCGGAAACTCTCAGTATATGTAATATTTTGGTTCATTGGTATATTATCGAGGGCATCATCAAGTGAATTAACCAGATAATATTCTTCACCAGCGCCAATTTCTGTTTTCTTCGGGGTACCAGTATAATTATAAGAAAGGCTTCTTGCTGGTCCAAAATGGACGACTCCCCCTGTAGTGTATAAGCCTAAGTTCCATTTGTCTCCGACACTAACTGTATGTGTTCTTGGACCGCCTGTAACTTCATCGAATAGAGCAAGACCACTTCCATTTGGGGACGCTGTTTCAAACATTTTTATTGACTGAGCATCGACTTCAGTAAATCTTGAAGCTGGGGACCATTGTACTTTTGCAGAAGTAGTGCCTTCGATGCCTGTTGTATATTTGGAAATAATTTCGAAGGTATATATAGTCCCTTCTTGTAATCCGGTAACATCGTATTGTGTAGCTGATTTTGGTAGTGTGACAGGATTCATCGGAATACCCCCAGTAACAGTCAAAACATAATTGCTAAATATTGAAAAATCAGATTGGGGAGATTTTTTCCAAACTAAACGGACGGTTGTGCTATTGATTGAAGTAGCCAATAATTCAGTTGGGGGTTCGGGGTTTTCTGGGACGATTGTGAAATCCACTTCGTTGCTGGGTCTGCCGTTGTTAATCAATATGAGTTTACCAGTTTTTGCGGTAGCGGGTATTTTGACTCGCACTCTTGTTTCGGTCCATTCAATATAACCCTCCGCAGGCACATCAACACCACCGAATCGAACGGTGCCTGGGTCGGTTGCTTTACCGAAATTGGTACCGTTGATTGTAACTTCCATACCGACATAACCTGAGTTATGGGATAAAGAATTGATTACGGGGTTTTCTGTTGTTGGTGATGTTGTCTCATCGCAGGCATTGAAAA
>JBBISM010000160.1:0-5809 GCA_037441245.1 Ignavibacteria bacterium
ATTGACGCCGCTACAGTTCAAGTGCAATTACCTGTAGGATTGAACCAGCAACAAATAATGCAGACTATTGCTAATATTGAGGGGACTAATGTAACGAGCGATCCAGTGGCTCGAGTTGTAATTAATGAACGAACGGGTACTATAGTAATCGGAGGGAATGTACAATTATTACCAGCGGTTATTGCTCATGGTGGATTGGAGATTTCGATACAACGGCAAATAATTGTTCCCCAACCAGCACCTTTTACTGTTTATCCACCCAGGGCTTATGATTATTCAATAATTACAACTCAAGAGCAGATAAATCCTGCAACTCCTTTGAACGTAGCTGGAGCAACTGTCCAAGATATCGCAACTGCTTTGAATTTATTACAAGTAAAACCAAGAGATTTAATATCCATCTTTCAAGCATTAAAAGAAGCTGGTGTTCTTATGGGTGAGTTAATTATTCAGTAAAAATTATGGATTCATCAATAAATAAAAATATTGAATTAGTATCGCAATCAGCTATTCAGAGCAGGGCTGATTTGTTATCAAAATTTCAATTTAATAAAACTGAAACTCAAGCAAGTGAGGAGCAGAAAGAGAAAATCTTAAGAGCAGCCAAAGGATTTGAAGCGATTTTTATCAATTTGATGCTGAAAGAAATGAAAAAAGCTATGCTCGAAGAGAAAAATGAACAACTTACATTCGGTGCTGATACTTTGCAAGGGTATAGCGATTTGATGTTTGCTGAACAAGTTGCTTCAATTAATGGTGGTATTGGTATCGCTGATATGATTTACCAACATTTCACAGGAGAAAAATTAAAAGAACAAATTAGAACAAGGGAAGTTTTAAATATAAGTCATAAATTACCAGAAAAAGTTGTTTATAATATCAAGCAATCTTTATCGGATTTGAATTCAGTATTGAATACAAACATTCCGAAATATGTTTCAGAAAGACTTACCCAATATCGAGATATTATTAAAAGTGCAGGCGAAAAATTTGGGATACCGCAAAATCTCATCGAAGCAGTAATTGCAGCTGAATCCGCTGGCAAAAGTAATGCAGTATCAAAAGCTGGAGCAAAGGGATTGATGCAATTAATGGACGGAACTGCAAAAAGTCTAGGTGTTAAAAATTCATTCGACCCAGAGCAAAATATTATGGGAGGAACGAATTACCTGAGAAAAATGCTCGATAAATTCGATGGAAATGTTGAGCTTGCCCTTGCTGCATATAATGCTGGACCAGGAAATGTAGTTAAATATGGAGGTATTCCTCCATTTCAGGAAACTCAAGCATATGTACGCAGAATTAAAAAGTATTTAAATGATGATGTAAATCAATTCTAATATAAGGCATAGAAAATGGATAAGTTATTAACGAACGATTTGAGCGATGATAAAGTTATTCTCAACAAAATGATTAACCTAATTGAGAAAAGGCAGAAATACTTCAATGATTTTTGCTTGGGGGAACATCGGAATAGGAATTTTTATAAACTACTGAATGATAAATTTTTGAATGAGATAAATAAGCTGAGGAATATTCTACTTAGTCGTTGGGAATCGAAACTTGATGATGATATTGATAATAATGATATTGAAAGCATTGCATCAGAACATTATTTAGATTTTTATGATCATCTCAACATAAAGTATGATAAAGAATTAGATTATTGATTTAAAGGAGAATGATATGATAGACAAATTATTACTTTTTTTAAAATACGAAGAGCAGTTGATTAGTGAATTAGTCTCAATTTCAGAGAAGCAACAGATTGCACTAATCAAATATAATCTAACTGAATTAGAACGTCTCACATCGTATCAAGAAGAGACTTCAAGATTATTACGAGAAACTGAGGAAAATAGAATTAATTTAGTCTCTACTTGGCTTGGATTGACAAAAAAAGAAGCCAGCAGTATTTGGCTTTCAGAAATAGAAAGTACAGTTAAGACTGAAGAAATTGCAGAATTACGACAACTCAAAAAATCGTTATCTACCAAAATTAATCAGCTAAATAATTTAAATTCTACAAATAGATTACTTGCTAACCGTGCAAGAAGTAACGTAAATCAGATAATTAGTGTAATTTCTGACGGAAATAATCATTTGTGCAACGTTAAAGTATAGGATAATAATGAGAATGAAAGTAGAAAAGGAATTAATCAAAGCCAAAAAGGATTTGCAATTTTTATTAGCAGAGATAAAATTAAAAATTACTTTTAATAGCAATTATGATTTAGATTTAAGAATAGAGCAATGCATTGAAATAATAAAATCATATTTTAATGATATAAATCATTTTCCAACGAGAGTGAATAAAATTAGAGCTTGGATTGAAGCAAAAAATAATATTAATAGATGTAGCTTATATTTATCACTTGCCGATAATCTCAAATATTGCGAAACAAAGGAATTACAGGAAAAATTAAATAAAATCAATGAATTAGTAGATAAAAATTATCCATTCATTTATCAAAATTATAATTGATATATATATGGCTGACTTTTCATCATTAGAAATAAGCAAACGTGCACTGCTTGTGCAGAGAATGGGATTGAACCTAACAAGCAACAATATTGCTAACGTAAATACTCCAAATTACTCCCGCAGAGATGCAGTATTACAAGAAACTACCCCTCAATTAAACTCGGGTGCATTTATGGGAACTGGAGTATTAATAGATAAACTTCGAAGTTATCGGGATGAATTTTTTGACAAGGAAATAAGAGTTAATATTTCCCGTACTGCTGGATTTGAAGCAGATGAAAAATTGATAAAAAGAATAGAATCCTTGCTTGCTGAACCAACTGATATCGGACTGAATGAACTGGTAGCTAAATTTTTCAACTCTTTCGAGGAATTATCACTAAAGCCAGATAATGTAGCTAATCGCCAAAATGTTTTGAGCAGTGCAAAATTATTGATTGATAGACTTCATTCAACACATAGTCAATTGAATGATTTTCGAGAAACATTGCTTGGCGACACTAGTCAAAAAATCGAGGAAGCGAATAAATTAATCCAGAATATAGTTGCTCTGAATAAGAATATTGCGAATTCCAAAGCCATCGGTGGAGTAGAATCCCAAACTTACGTTGACCAGCGGGCTGAAATGCTCGAAAGATTGTCGAGCTTGTTTAATATAACTGTTACGTATGAAAATAACGGCACCAGCAATGTATTTATCAACGGTATGAATATTATAACAGGGACAAATTATAATAGCTTAAAATTACTTGTTGATGTCAATGCATTAAACGGAGAGAAAACCGCTCGTATAGTTAAAATGGATAATAAAAACAATATAATTGGAGCAATTAATCCACATAATGGAGAAGTAGCATCGCTTTTAAAAGGTTATAATGTTATACTTGATGAGCGAGATACAACGAATGGATTTTCGATAATAAAAAGTCTAAACGAGTTCGCCGCTAACCTTGTACAAAAGGTTAATACTTTAACTATAAATGGTTTTGGTCTCGACGATATCGGTCCTACACCACCAGGAAGGAATTTTTTCGAACCAATTGTTGGGCAGGTAACAGCAGGTAATATAAGACTTTCTGCAGATATTGAAAACAATCCTAGAAATATTCCTATATCTGATTCACCAATGGAGCCAGGGAATAACGCTATTGCACTTCTGATAGCTAAGCTATCGAATGATAATTCATTTCTTGCGGGGCAAACTCCAGGCAATTATGTAACTGGCGTTCTCGGGCAACTTGGGAATATTGGATATGAAGCAATCAGCGGGAGACGCATTTCCGGGCTTATCTCCGAACAGTTAATTTCTCAAAGGGAATCAATAATTGGGGTTAATCTTGATGAAGAAGCAGTAAATTTAATCAAGTTTCAGAAAGCATTCGAAGCGGCTGCACGTGTTGTTAATACTACAAATGAATTATTAGCAACTGTAATTAATCTCGGTAGATAAAATGAGAATTACAAATAAAAATCAAACTTATTTATACCTCAAAAATTTAGAGGAGATTCAAAACCGAAGATTCCAAGAAAATTTGCGATTAAGCACCGGCAAGCATATTCTGAATATTTCCGATGAACCCTCAAGATTTGTAAAAGTAAAGCAAATTTCAAATTTAATTTTGAAAAATGAGCAATACAAAAGCAATATGGATGAGGCATTGTCGGAATTACGTGTAACAAATGATTATTTACACAATTTCGGAGATATGATTTTGGATATCCGAAATCTTGCAATCGAATCCACAGCTACTGGTAATTCTGCCAATATGTTTACTTTGAGTAAATTTGTCAAAGGATTATTAGAAGATTCGATTAAATTGGCTAATAAAGATTATAATGGACGATTTCTTTTTTCAGGTACAAAAACGACTCCAGAATCATTAGATAAAACCGACCCATCGCAAAACGATTTTCCAATTGAGTTAATCGAAGGAACTCCAGATGCTGAGAACCCATCAGGATTGAGCGTTATCTTTAAAGGTAATAATAAAGCAAGGATAATAAATAAAGACCCACATTCTGTCGAGCAAATTAATGTTTTAGCTGAAGAAGTTTTTGGTAATGGGGGTGTAGGAATTTTCCAAGATGTTATTAAGCTGTATAATATAATGGCATATAATAAAGATGGTATCCCTCGAAAGTTAGGTGATAAGCTGGATTCCGAAGATATAAAAATAATTGATAAAGCCCAGCGAAGACTTGCCGAAATATATGATGAGGTCAGTAATATAACTTCGCAAAATGGTTCGCGAATTATTCGTCTTGAAACAATAAGCGGACAAATTAGCGAGGAAAATGTTCGACTTAAAGAATTACGTTCTTTAGATGAAGATACAGATGTAGCTCATTCAACGATTAAACTATTGCAAGAAGAAACTGCATTGAAGTATAGTTTACAGGTTGGAGCTAATTTACTGCCTCGTTCATTATTTGATTTTCTTGGGCGATGAAACGGATTGATGAAGGCAAGTACCCTTATTGGAATCCTTTTTGGATTAATAGCAATTTTCGGAGCTTTTCTCTGGGAAGGCGGAACTATCGAAACGTTGTTTATGCTACCAGCAATGACAATTGTTTTCGGTGGTACTCTTGCTGCTGGTCTTGCTGGCAGTTCTATGAAGCAGATGGCCAAAATACCCCAATTATTTAAACTTTCTATTTCTCCTCCGCATTATAATCTTGATGAAATCATCAATCAAATAGTCTATTTTTCTGGTGTAGCTCGTCGGGAAGGATTATTAGCTATCGAGCCATTGCTAAAAAAAGCAAAACATCCATTTCTAAAAAAACTTTTCGAAATTTGCATTGATGGAGCTGACCCACAAACACTGCAAGAAATTGTTGAAACCGAAATTCATCATATAACCGAACGGCATAATGCCAATATCAATCTGTTTGTAAAAATGGGCGGTTATTCTCCAACAATGGGAATTATCGGTACTGTAATGGGATTGATTTCGACTTTAGCTGCTGCTGGAAGCGACCCAAATGTATTAATCCATCACATTGCTTCAGCATTCATTGCAACAATGTGGGGAATATTAATGGCAAATATCGTGTGGCTTCCAATCGGTGATAAGTTGAAATTACTACATAATCAAGAAATGCAGATTCTACAGGTTATGCTAACTGGTGTATATGCTGTTCAATTAGGCGAAACACCATCGGTTATTCGTTCTCGACTTATTTCTGCTTATCCCCTGAGCGAACAAGAGAAAATGCTCACAAGCAAAATTTTGCTACCCAAAGATTATAAATCAGCATATACTCCTCTTACTTCACGTGAATGGGAAACTGTTGGAGATAAATTTACATCATAATACT
>JBBISM010000161.1:0-5802 GCA_037441245.1 Ignavibacteria bacterium
TCAGCCAAAGGATTGGAATTTCCAATAGTCTTTATAGCCGGACTCGAAGAAGGATTATTGCCATTCATACGAGCTAATCAAAATCACGACGAAGAAGAGGAAGAACGACGGCTTTTCTATGTCGGAATCACAAGAACACAAGAAAAACTATATCTCAGTCTTGCTGAACGAAGAATGCGTTTGGGAACTTATTCAAATCAAGCCCCTTCCAAATTTCTATTCGAAATTAAACAAGAATTATTCAATTATTCTGATGTGCAGAAAAATCGGGAAAGTTCATCAGTACCCCCCAAATCTAAAAGCATTTATAATCAAATACCTGACTATGAAAGTTACTCGCAAATACCCAGCTTCGAGAGCAATCTCAAAGTTGGTGATGTTGTAAAGCATTCGCATTTCGGTAAAGGTAAAATCACTGGACTCTCTGGCGAAGGAGAAAATCGTCGTGCGGTCGTATTTTTCCCCTCGGTCGGAGGTAAAAAGCATCTAATGCTAAGATATGCTAATTTGCAAAAAGTTCCACCTGAAAACAAAAATCAAGGACTCTACTAATTATGGAAATAATCCGAACAACTAAACAAATGACCGAAATAGTCAATAAATTAAAAATTGCTGGTAATAAAATCAGTTTAGTTCCAACAATGGGCTATTTTCACGATGGACATTTATCTTTGATGAAATACGCTAAAGAAAATTCAGATATTGTCATAACATCGCTTTTTGTAAATCCAACACAATTTGCACCGAATGAGGATTTCAACAATTACCCACACAACTTTGATAGAGATTATAAACTTGCCCTAAATGAAAGAATTCATTATATATTTTATCCAGATAACTCAGAAATGTATCCCAATGATTATAGTACAACAATACACATCAAGGGAATAACTGAAAAATTTGAAGGAAAGTCAAGGCCAACGCACTTCGATGGCGTCGCAACTATCGTTGCTAAATTATTCAATATAACAAAGCCAGATATCGCAATTTTTGGGCAAAAAGATTATCAGCAAACGTTAGTTATTAAGAAACTTGTAAAAGATTTAAACTTCGATTTAGAAATAATTGTACTACCCACAGGCAGAGAAGAAGATGGATTAGCTATGAGTTCCAGAAATATCTATCTCGATTCAGATTTAAGGAAAAAAGCCACAATTATTTATGATACATTAGCCAATGCAAAAAATCTAATTCTTAATGGCGAAAAAAATCAATCAAAAATAGAAAAATTTATGATTGATAATTTAAACAAAGTAAAAGAAATCAAAATTGACTTTGCAACTGCTGTATATTCCAATAATTTAGAAAAGGCAATGGAATTTAAATCAGGCGATGAAATAGTGCTACTCATCGCTGCTTATCTTGGAACAACCAGATTAATTGATAATATGCTGGTAACTGCACCTTAGTTCAAACCTTTTTGCAAAAATTCAATAAATTCCTGCTCGTCACGGGTGAAAGCCTTGGTTGCAATTAGTTTTTCATCAGGAGTCAAAATTACATATAAAGGCAATTCGATTGAATTGAAGCGTTGCATCTGCATTTTCTTATTGGATTTATATGGTTCTTGAGGTCTATCAGTAAATAGCTTGACTTTTACGTATTTATCGAGAAGATTCGAAACTTTAGATTTTGTGAACATTTTCGATTCCATCCATCTGCAATTTGTACAAGTAAAACCAGTAAAATCAATGAAAATAAATTTATTTTGTGTTTTAGCAAGTGCTAAGGCAGATTGATAATCTTTGAACCACTCATTTTCAGAACCACCTGGATTCGGTTTTTTTATTAAAGCAGGGTCTATTTTGGGTGTGTCAATTCGTATTTCACTCATTAGTTCCTCATAATCTTGCGGTGGTAAAAAAGCATCAAGTTCTCCTAACGGTTTACCATAAAGACCTGTCCACAAATAAACAGTAATTGAAGTGAAAAATATTGCGAATATAATACGTGGAGTGCTAACTGAAGAAACTGGAGAATCGTGAGCAAAACGGAAAAGCCCCAAAATATATAAAGTGATTAAAATAGAACAACCAATCCATATTGCTAAGAACACTTCCTTTGGCAGAATTCCCCATTTCCAGACTAAATCAGCATTGCTTATAAATTTAACAGCAGCGGCAATTTCTAAAAAACCCATTACAACTTTAACATTGTTCATCCATCCGCCCGACTTCGGTAACTTGTGCAACATAGATGGGAATAGAGCTAATAGGAAAAAAGGTGCTGCAAAAACAGCCGAAAAACCAAGCATTCCGATAATTGGCGAAAACCATTCGCCTGCGGAGGCAGCAACAAGCGAGGTTCCTACGAATGGTACTGTGCAAGTGAAAGAAGTCAATGAGAAAGTCAAACCCATCAATAATACAGAAAAAATGCCACCTCCTTGACTTTTTACATTCAGCATATTCAATAAGCTCGGAGGAATCTGTATTTCGAATGCTCCAAAAAGATTGAGTGCAAAAATAATAAATATTGCCGCAATAAAAAGATTTACCCAAGGATTAGTCGCAAAATCCTGAATACCAGTAGAACCAAGAATTAGAGCCAGCAAAAAGCCCAAAGCTGTGAATGTTGATATAATACCAATCGCATAAATAATTGAATCCCTCAAACCTTTCCCTGGATTTTTTTCAGCTCTTTTGGTGAAGAAGGAAACTGTTATTGGAATCATAGGAAACACACAAGGGGTTAATAGAGCAACCGCACCCATTGACATAGCAAACCATAAATATGAAAATATGCCCTGTCTTTTTTTCTCTTCTATTTCGCGCTGGCTTTCAGTTAATTGTACTTCTTCAGAAGCTGGAGAATAATCGAAAACTTCACTGCTGAGATAAACATAATATTCCTCTGGTGGCAAACATCTAACTGTATCGCATAATTGCAAATAAGCAATCATTGGCTCTTCGTCATAAAGAAAATTTAAATCCTTCTTAGATTTCACAGATAAAATAAATACTAATCTACTTTCATAAGTATCAATATCTATTTCAAAACCTTTATCATATTTAACTTTCGGAGTTGGAGCGATAATGTCTCCAATTAGCTGAATATGACTCTTATCATCGAAAAAAAAATCTGTCGGTGTCGGTCCTATCCCCTCTGGATTTAATTGTTCTTTCAAACTATAGGTGTACCAATAATCTGATAAAAACATTTCAAGTTTGATTTTGAACTCTTCGCCTGCTTTAACTTCTGACTTCGAAGGGTAAGCTAGGAATTGGATTACTGAATTTGAAGGTGTTATCAGTTGAAATTTATCATCATAATCTTTTTTGAAAGATTTACCTGTTTTTTTTTCCACGCTTTTTTCGAGCGTATTTGCAATTACAATCCGAGTTTCTTCGGGAGGTATGCATTTTCCCTCTGTGCATAATTGGAAATAAACTGTTATTATTGGCTTATCATTTTTAAAACTAATATCTTTTTTTGCTTTGGCAAGAATTGAGAAATTGACTTCACCATCGTAATACTCAACATCCATTTCAAAAGCTTCGTCGTATTTCTTTTTGGGCTTTGGAAGTGTAAACTTATCAAAAAGAATTTCATAAAAATTATTATCAGCATTTATTTCTGTCGGCGTAGGTCCAATCCCCTCACTGTTTATTTGTTCATTCAATGAAAAAATATACCAATCTTTCTTTACTATGATCTTAAGAGTGATGGCAAATTCTTGACCTTTTTTTATTTCTTCTTTTTTTGTTGAAGCTGCAATTTTTATATATGACTTTTGTGCAACCATATCAAAAATAGGTGCGAATAAAAGCACTATAATAATTATCATCGTATTAAATCGCATACACGTAATTCCTTTAAAATTGCTAATCAGTAATATAGTTGACGTTAAAATCACAAAACTGTTTTTTTATTCATTATCACCCTGAAAATATGAAATGTTCCTTTGGTCGGTAAATGCTGAATCTAATCTTGAACGCTTACGAATAGTTTCTTCCAATTTATCAGAAAGAATTTTTGCTGCATTATAACCATAAGTTCTTAACAAATAATTAATTGCTATAACTTCAGCTATGACAGTAATATTCTTGCCGGGGAAAATAGGCAGTTTAACATATTGCACTTCTACATCAAATATACTCAAAAGCTCTTCATCCAAACCAGTGCGAGTATAGTCGTTTTCTGGGTTCCAATCTTCCAATTCAACTACAATTTCTAATCTTTTCTGGAATCTTATCGAACGAATACCGAACATTTGCCTAATGTCCACTATTCCTAAGCCTCTCAATTCCATAAAATGTTGAATCATACTTGTGCCTGTACCCATCATAACTGTTTCTCTTTTTTTTGTGAGCATAACAATATCGTCAGCCACTAATCTATGCCCCCTTTCGACCAAGTCTAAGGCAATTTCAGATTTGCCGATGCCGCTACGTCCAATAAATAATATTCCAACCCCATAAACATCCACAAATGAGCCGTGAATAACCGTTTGAGGAGCAAATTGGTCATCTAAAAATTCAGATAAAAGATAAGTAGCTCGAGTTGTATCAAAAGGCGTTTGTAAAATTGCTATACTGCTCTCCCTAGCAATATCATAGAAATACTTATCCAGTGCATTATTATTAGTCAACAAAATACAGGGGATTGGAAATTGGCATAATGTTTTGAATGCTTTGATGCGTTTAGCTTTAGTTAGACTTTTAAGATAAGAAGTTTCTGTATTACCAAATACCTGAACCTGATTGTGATTGAAAAAATCAATATACCCAGCCAGAGCAAGCTGGGGCCTATAAACGTTCTTATTATTAATTAAATTATTCATACCCGTTTCACCCAACAATGTGGTTATTTTGCAGGGTGATTGCAATAAAACATTAACAGAAATACTTTCTTGATAAATGGGTTGTAAATTTTCTAATACTTTCATTGTAGTCCAAATATTATTTTAAATTATCCAGCTATTATTAATAAAGGAGGTCTAATTGACCTCCTTAAAATTATGAATAAATGAAGATTAAAAAAAGTGAATTAACTAAATTTTCATTCGTTTAGTTTTCCATTTTCTTAATTGTCTCACCATCTTATTTGTAGCGCTATTCAAGGATTTATTAAAATCATCGGAACTCTCTTTAGCTATCAAGGTGCTGCCTTGAACTCGTACAGTAAATTCAACCGTTTTGTCATTATCATTTTTAAAAACGACATCTGTGCTTATTATCTGGTCGTTGAATTTGCTGAAACTTTCAGCAGCCTCGAGTGCTGCGCTTTGAAGTTCTGGCTGTGTTTTCAGATGTCTGAAGGTAATGTTTGTTTTCATAACAACCTCTTTGATTTATTGAAAATAATACTAAAACTATAAAAGAAATAGCTAAAATATCTCATATAATATACAGCATAAAAACATATTATAACCTATCTGATAATTAAAGTTGTAAATTCAAATGACAACGCCATTGTAAAAGAGACATAACTTGGACAAATTAATATATCATTATAGAAGAAATCGGGAGGATTATCAAATTGTTTAGCAATCGAACTGAAAACCCCCGTTTTTCTATAAATAAACGTGTAAGATAATTCAATAATCAAGCCTGCTGACAAGGAATTATATCTGCTTTTATCGAACATCAGTTCAGTTCCAGTATAAACTTTAAATACTGGATAATAAGCTTTTTCAATTAAAACATCGCCTGTCTTACGAGCATCATTTGGTACAGTGGCCGTGATTTGCTCGTGCCAATTTATATCGCTAAGCGATAAACCCGCACATATTCCAGCAAAACTTCTGAATTGCTGATTATAGGGCATAATTTCGAAAACTGTCATTAAATTGGTCGTTTT
>JBBISM010000162.1:0-5791 GCA_037441245.1 Ignavibacteria bacterium
AGCATACCCAAAATCAAAGCTGTTGTTGCCATAATTATTGGTTTCAGTTTGACTGGTCCAGATTGTAAAATGGCTGTCTTGGCATCCAATCCTTGCTCCCTTCTCAATTGATTGGCATAATCAAGTAATAATATAGCATTATTCACTACAATTCCTATAAGCATAATTACACCCATTAGCGAGGTGATGCCCAAAGAAATTTGATTATAGTATAAGAATAATAGAACTCCGATTAAAGCTAAGGGGATAGTTAGCATTATGAAGATTGGTTGAATTAAGCTTTCGAGTATGGCAGCAAGTAGCATATATGTTAATAAAACAGCGATTATGAAAGCAAATAACATATCCAAAATCATTTCTTGAAACATTTCTGTGTTTCCGCCCCATCGCCAACTATATCCGGCAGGAAAATCAATTTTTGCTAACCTTTTTTCGATTTCCGCAGTTACATTTCCTAATGGTACACCCGCAGCTGGTGAGCCGGTGAAGGATATAGAAGTGTACTTATCAAAATGAAGTATTCGACTAAATCCTGAGGTAAATTTAATATCTGCAACATCAGAAAGTCGCATTGCTCCAGCAACAGGCGAAATAATTGGAATTAATGAGATTTTGTCGGGTGAATTAGTTGATTCGTCTTCGAGTGTAACTGTGATATCGTATTCATTTGCTCCCTCACGGAATTTAGATGATTCTATTCCTTCGATTGATGAGCGTAGAGTAAAAGCTAAATCCATAACAGTAAGCCCAGCTTCGCTAAGTTTTTGCCGATTTGGATAAACTGTGATTTCTTGCTTTCCTGTTCTAGAGCTATTACCGAAATTTATTAATCCAGGGACAGTTTTTAATTCATTATGTATTTTATATTTCAATTCTTCTAGTTTATCTAATTCTTGTCCAAGTAGATAAAATTGAATCGGAGCTTCGCCCGGTCCCATTCCGGAGCCGTAATCAACAATGATTTTTGCATTGGGTATATCTGCTAATTCTTTTGTGAATACTCCTATCATATATTCTAAACTAACATCTCTATTCTTTGCATCAACGAGTTGTATATCAATTCTCGCCATATTAGACCCAATGTCAAGATTGCTGATTTTCCCAATATTTGTTAATATTCGCTCAACTTCGGGATACTGTTTGATTTTCGATTCAATTGTATTTGCAACTTTCGAAGTCATATCAAGATTATATCCTTGAGGCAATTCGATATCCACCCTCAATCTGCCATCATCGAATTGTGGCATAAATTCAAATCCAATTTTGGGTCCGTAAAATCCAACTGTTAAAATAAAAATTAGAAAAACGGCTATTATTACAGCGAGACTAACATATTTATTTTTTAAAATAAACTCTAAAATTAAGATGTAAATTTTATATACATTTTTTTCAAAATTTTCAAAAATCTTTGCTAAAAAGTTACGTTTTGTATCTTCTTTGAGTAATAATGAAGCCAACATTGGAGTTAATGTAAATGAAAAGATTAACGAGAAAATGGTCGCAAAGGTGGCTGATAATGCTAGCTCTTTGAGAAATAATCCAATCATCGAGGACATATTGGCTATTGGAACGAATACTACCAAGTTAGTTAATGTAGCAGCCAATACCGCTACTGTAACCTCTGATGTGCCTTTATATGCTGCATCTTTATTCGTTGCACCAATTCCCTTATATCTAAATATGTTTTCTATGACAACGACTGAATTAGCAACCAATACTCCAACCGAGACTGAAAGTCCCATCAAAGACATCATATTGAGCGTAATACCGCTCAATTGCATTAGCAAAAACGTCGAAATAATCGAAGTTGGCATTGATAATGCAACTATTATCGTTGACCTCAAGTTGTTGAGAAACATAAATAGCACAATTGAAGTAAAAATTATTCCGAGTATAATGTTACTCATTGTATCTTCAATAGTGCTTCGAATGAATATTGATTCATCATTTACTACTTCGAGTCTACAGCCAGCTGGCAATGCTTTTTCAATTTCTGGAAGTAATTTAATTACGTTTTCAGCTACATTGACAACGTTTCCTTCTGGGCTTTTGATTATTCCTAATCGGATTATATTTTCATCTTTAATATTTTTCAAATTGTTAAGGTAAATTGTTCTTTGTCTTATTTCTTTACCATCGTCTCGGATATTGGCTATTTGTCGTAGTTTTTTCAATCCGAAGGGGGTTGGAATTTCGATTTCGCGAATTGTTTCGAGGTCAGGAAATTCGCCGGATAATCTTACGGTATATTCTTGGTCTCGATGTTTTAAATATCCACCAGGAATGTCCATATTGTGAGCTCGTAAGATATTGAGCAATTGAGGCAGAGAAATAGCATTTTCGAAAGCTATTTTATTATCTAAAGAAATTTTTATTTCTCTTTCCTGTCCGCCAACGACATTAACATTAGCTACTCCCTGAATTTGAGAAAACCTTTCTTTGAGTGTTTTATCTGCTATTTCGTATAAATCTCGTGGGTCTAAATCACCGCTTAAAACGACGTCTATAATTGGAAATGCCTTGAAATCAACCTTTTGAACAATTGGTTTGAAAGCATCTGATGGTAAATCGTTTATTATCGGGTCAACTTTATCTTTAACATCTTGATTGGCGACATTTATATTCTTATTGAGATTGAATTGAATAATAATAATTGATAATCCATCGAGTGAATACGACTCAATCTTATTTATTTCACTTATAGTTGCGACTGCATCTTCAATTTTTTTTGTTATGAGTGTTTCAACTTCTTTCGGGCCTGCACCGGGGTAAACTGTAGATATCGTAACGAAAGGGATTTCAATATCAGGCATTAGATTTAAATTCAATCGGAAAAAAGCGATAAGACCGAAAATAAGAAACACAAAAATCCCCATTGTTGTTAAAATGGGGCGATTTACTGCGACTTTTGCTAAAAACATCTTATTCCTGTTTGAAATTATAAATACTACATATTCGGATTCACTTTAACTACCATACCATCTTCTAAAAGCGAAAGACAACAGTTTATAACTCTATCGCCAGTGGATAATCCGCTTAATATTTCAATGTCTGCTCCTGATTCATTACCTATAGCAACCTCACGTTTTACAGCTTTGCCATCTTTTTCGATATAAACAAATTGCTTATCGTCTTCATTGATTATTAAATTCCGCTGTATTATAATAGATTTTTTTTTGTGATTAGTGTTAATTATTAGTTCAACTGTTAATCCACTTTTGAGTTGATTTTTTGGATTATTGATTTCGGCTTCTGCATAAAATGCCTGCTTTTGTCTATCCATTGCTAAAGAAATCTCTGTGATTTTGCCTTGATATTCCATGCCAGCTAAATAAAATTTAGCGGACATTCCTTTTTCTAATTCGTTAACCTCGTATTCATTTAACCAAAAGCGGATTTTCATCTTATGCAACTGAGCAATAGTAAATAAGGCAGCGTCTCCTTTCACATTTTCTCCAACGTTCGGATAGATTTTTACTATTGTTCCTGATACTGGTGCTTCTATGAATATCAACTGTTTTTGTGCTTCATAATTCTGTTTAGCTATAAGATATTGTGTTTCTGCAGCATCGAAATTTGCTTGAGATGTTTCCCCAGCAGATAGCAAATTCTTCATACGTTCATAAGTTTTGCGGGCTATTTCATAAGCTTGTTTGACTTGATTGTATTGCAATTGAGGAACGTCCGTTGGGAATTGCATAATAACTTGTCCCTGCTTTACGTTGCTACCGACTTTTGCATTTATTTTCTCTATTTTGCCTCCGATTGGTGCACCTTTTGTAGTTTCGACAATTCCGCTTAGTTGTCCATAAAAGCGTAATTCTCGTGAGAATTCTTTTGCTTGAATTTCTTCAACTGTAACTGGTAAACCTTCTTCGGCTTGGATTTCGCTCATACTCTTGGGAGGTTCTTTTGATTCAACCGTGCATCCTTGAATTATGATGATTGTGATGATAATAAGTTGTATTGACGATATAAATATTCTTAAACTCATTAGTTTTTCTCCATTTTAATTTGAAATTTCTTTAAAGACTTTGTGTAGATATTTGTCATCTATTATGCCCAATAGGCGTTCTAATTCTACTTTGGCGTTTAAATGCTCAAAAATTGATTTGAGTAGATTAGTTTTTGCCAATCGAAGCTCAATATCAGAGTTTTTAATTTCAAGTTGAGTTCCTGTCCCTTGATTGAATCTTGCTAATGATATATCATATAATTTTTGAGCTTTTTCTACATTTTTTTGTTGAGCATTTATTGTTGTCTTTATTCTTTCTATTTCAATAATTTGATTTCTAATTTGCATAGTTATGAAATCTTTGAGCTTTTCATATTGCTCTTTTGTTTGTTCATAGGAAATAGTATATTGTTCCACCTTTCTTTTAGTCCTTTCACCCTGGAATAAATTTATAGAAAGATTTAAGCCCACAATAGATGATCTATAAGTTTGGAATTTGAAGTCCTCGGAAGAGCCAGCAAGCGAATAATTTGCAAAAGCTGTAAGAGTTGGCCAATATTCAGAAACACCCAATTGAATAAATGCTTTATCTATTTGCTTTTTCTTTTCCATAGTTTTTAAATCATAATTATTTTGAAGTGCATTCGAAAATAAAATATCTTCTGCTGGGAGATTTATCTCATTGTAAATTAATTCGCCAATGAATTGGATATTTTCTTGTGGCTTTAACCCAAGCAGAAGTTTCAATCCATCTTCAGCTTGGTTAAGAAAATTTTTTGTTTCAAGTATTGCAGGTTTTAAATTTTCGACTTGTACCTCGACTTGAATTAATTCATATTCTGATGCTAATCCTTGATTATAATAAGAGCGGACGTTATTGAGATTCAGTTCAGCATTTGCTAATGATTCTTCTAAGACTTTGAGCAAAGATTTGGTGAGAACAACACCATTAAAGGTTTTATTTACTTTTGCTATAGTATTAATAATATTCGCCCTCAATGCTTCTTCAGACAATTCATAGTAAATTTTTGAAGCTCCTATACCTTCGAGTATCGTTGAATTAAATAAAATCTGATAAAGTTCAGCTTTAACTTCGAAGTTGTTCGATTGGACGAATGATTGTAGAATTGTTCTCATTGGTAAAAATTTTGAATCATCTCGAGGTATTACATTTTCTCTAAAAAGTACATCATAAGTTGAATTGCTAAGCAAGGATATAAAATCTGGGAAGGCCATTTTGGGTTTTTCAATAAAGTAGGAATAATTTGCCGATAGACCTATTGATGGCATAGCATATCCATAAGCTTCATTTATTGCTGATTTGGCTTTTTTTATATCCATAATCGCTAAAATAATATCGTTGTTATTTTTAAGGCTAATTTCGATTGCTTGATTTAAATCTAATTCTCTTACTTGAGCAAACATTTGCGAACTTATTATTATCATCACAATAAGTTGGATTAAGCCAATATTCCGTTCTTTTTTTCTCATTTTATCAACCAAATTAATGCAAAAAACATAGCAAAAAGGTGTAAATAGTTATTTGACATAAAGTTTTCGTCCCTTATTAGTTAAAACACCTTTCAATAAAATATCATATATTTCTGATATCACATCTGTGCAAGACAAGGGCAGTTGATATAAAATCTCAGGTTTTAATATGTTTTGAACTGAATGGAAATGAACTAAGAAAACAATGTTATAATTTATATCAGAACGAAACACACTCCGATTTTTACCAAGTTCAACTATTTTATCAAAATTTTTTCCCATCTGCTGACTGCGAAATTCCTCAATTTTTTGAAATATTTTTGGATTGACTTTTTTTATGTCCTC
>JBBISM010000163.1:0-1247 GCA_037441245.1 Ignavibacteria bacterium
TGACCTACCAAGACCGGTATCTCGCAATAGTAGAACAGACATTCCTGTCTGTTCAAAATGCTCAATATTCCTTTGGTCAGACAAGAATGTCTGACCTACCAAGGATAGGTATCTCGAAATGGTAGTTCAGGCATCCTTGCCTGTCCAATAAAAGATTTACAGCACGGTGACGAATAAATAATAAAAGCAGTGGCGTTGAAACAAACGCACCTTAAATATGCATAATCACTAAATAATTATTATAACATAGAAAACTCAATAATTTAGCAATACATCGAGGGGAATTTCCTTGACTTCGCCCAATTTCTTCAAAATGTTCCAATTTACTTTCTTTTTATCTGCAATTACAAGAAATATATAATTGCGTCCTCTAATATGAGAATCAAAAAATTCTTTTAAATTGTCAATATTTGATTCTTTCGCATATTTATAGATCTTTTCACGGAAGTCATAATCAATTCCTCTATCAAGATTTCTTAGATAAGACCAATAGATATTTGCTTTAGTAATTCTTTCGGATTCGATTTTTTTCAATAAACTTTCTCTGGCATTTTGGAAATGCTTTTGCACCTTTGGCATTGAATCGAGCAAATCGAGCATAGCATTTGTAGCGATTTCCATTTTATCGGGTTGGGTGCCTACAAATCCGAAAACATAATTGTATTCATCAGGATAATAAGCAACAGAGTAACCAGCATAAGCGGAATAAGCCAATCCCTTACCTTCACGAATTTCTTGAAAAACTATCGAGGACATTCCGCCACCATAATATTCATTGAATAATCTCGAAACAGGTATTAAATTAACATCAAAAGGACTATTCTTTGCTAAAATGACAATGTTGGATTGCACCATATCATAATTTGCAAAGAAAACATAGGGCTTATCATAGTCGTTTTCTGGATAATGTTTTCGTTCGGGGTAATCCCTATTAGCTTGATTATTATGCAATTTTGCAAGAATTTTCTTCACTGCCTCGGGTTTTCGAGGACCATAATAAAAGATTTTATGTTTGTATTTAGATAAATCTTTTAAAATATCTGTAAGTAAATTAGGTTCAATGTTTTGTAATTCATCATTAGAAAAAACATCTCTTAACGGGGAATTATCAGCATATTTAGCCCAGTTATAAAGTCCTTCCCAAAGTATGAAATCTTTATTGAGTTTGTTGTCACTTCTTTTTTTGATTATACCTTTAACATATTCATCGTAGGCATTCTTATCGTGTTTAAATGAGGATAGAGAAT
>JBBISM010000163.1:1257-5757 GCA_037441245.1 Ignavibacteria bacterium
GTTCTAATAACTCAATAGCTTTCTCTAAATACTTATCCAAGCCAGAGACATAAATATAAGAACGACGATCATCAGTCGTTACACCCGACGAAATGCCGTATTTATAAAACTCTTTATTCAACTCCTCGAGAGTATATTTCTCCGTACCGATATATGGGATATATTCAATTGCTAAAGGCAGAGTTTTCAAGTGTTGACTGCCCATATCAATGACAAAATATAAGTTAAACAATTCATTTGTAGTGTTTTTTATGGAATGAAATTCGATATTATCAGCTAATTTGTCGAAATTTATTGCTTTTTTGAAATCCACAAAGACTGGTTCGATTGGTTCAGTTTTTCTATTGCGTAAATTAATAAGGAATTCGGATTCATCATCTCGATTTAGCGGAACAGGAGTCATTTTGGGTTTATCAACTTTGACAATATTCGGGTCAGTTCCTATTCTCTTATAAACTAATACATAATTTTTATAATTTCTTTTGGTAAAATCTACTAATTCCTGTTTTGTTATCTTTTCCATTTTTTGTAACCTTTTTAAATAATATTCCCAGCTGATTTCACTGCTGAAAATATCAGCAATAGTAAAAGCAACAAATCTTGATTCGAATTGTTTGATTCTACTTATTTTCATATTATTAATAACCGCTTGTATCAACCAATCATCGAATTCCCCATTTTTTATTCTTTCAATTTCGCCCAGAATCAAATCTCTGACTTCTTCGAGCTTTTGACCTTCTCGTGGCTTTCCGCTGAACCAATGGTATCCATAATCCTTCATCAGTGCAGTGTAAGTTTCGGCTTCCAATACTTTTTGCTTCTTGACTAAGTTTAAATCAATCAATCCAGCAACAGAATTATTTAGAATCAAGTCTATCAATTGAACATAATATTTATCATCAGAGGCAACACCACCGAATCGGAAAGCAAAATCAACGAATTCAGCTTGTGGACCGAAAACTTCGAATTCTTTCGATTCGGTTAAAGGTTCTTCCTTTGGATGTTCAATAGCTTGGATATTCGGGTTGGGTTCCATTTCGCCGAAGTATGTATCAATTAATTTAATTGTTTCGTCTGGATTAATGTCGCCAACGAGACAAATTGCCATATTATTGGGCACATAATAGTTTCTAAAGTAACTTTCGATATTAACCATAGATGGATTTTTGAGATGTTCGGCTTTTCCTATGGTCGTTTGAGTGCCATAGGGATGAGTTGGGAATAGATGTTTCATAAGAGTTTCAGAAGACCTAACTTCGTCTCTATCCTGATACATATTAAATTCTTCATAAACCGTCTCAAGTTCGGTATGAAATAATCTTAGAACAAGCTTACTGAAACGTTCCTTTTCGAATATGCACCATCGCTCGATTTCATTGGCTGGAATATCGTTCATATAAGCTGTGCGTTCATTAGAGGTGTATGCGTTAGTCATATACGCACCGATAATTGAACACATTTTGTCATATTCATTTGCAATTGCATACTTACCAGCTATTTGTGAAACACTATCAATTTTTGCATAAATCAATTTTTTTTCCTGAGGATTTTCGGTTTTTTTGTGTAACTCATATAAATCCGAAATCTCTTGCAAGTATTTTCTTTCTGATTCCCAATCAATTGTACCAAATTTACTTGTGCCTTTGAACATAAGATGCTCTAAATAATGTGCTAAACCAGTATTATCTGGAGGATCATAAGTTGAACCAGCTTTTATGGTGATTAGAGTCATTACACGTGGCTCATCTTTATTTTCAGCAAGATAAACCGATAAGCCATTGCTGAGCTTGTATAATCGCATTCCCAATGGGTCATTCGTTACAATTTGATACTTATAGCCATTGTTATCACTTTTCTCGATTGTGCGGTATTCATCTTGAGAAGCACAGTTCAAAAAGATTAAGAAAGCGAAAATAGTACCGATGATTTTGTTGAATATCATAATTAATCCCCAATATTAAGTCAAATAAAGAGAAAAATTAATACATTTAATTGAATAAAACAAAACTTTTATTTAATTGTGGCTTATAATTGACAATAAATTTCATCACTTTGCTTTGGAAGAAAGCTGATTTTTTAAATTGAGTATCTCAGGTTTATATGAAAATTAAAGAAATTTATCATTATTGGTAAAATTGCATTAATGTTTTCTTTTTCAATACGATAAGTGCTTTGTAAATAGAAATTTAGATTGATAATTTTATAAATTTTAAATTCATTTTGAAGTTAATTTCGTTAGTTTAATTCTCTGTAAAAACAAATTTTATTACCTTAATAAACTGCCCAGCATTTATTTTCGCGAAATAAATTCCAGGGTAAAAATCTATTTCATTTAAGTCCATTATAAATTGATGCTCTGTTGCTCCGAGCAATCCGTAATATATTGTCTTAATTGGTTTGCCACTAAAATCAATAATATCGATAGAAGTCTCTGCGGGTTTTGGCAGTAAAAATTTGAATGATAAATAGGAATGAGCCGGATTTGGAAATGCTTTAAAATTAAATTCTAAATCCTTGCTTTCTGCGATATTCACAAAAGTAAATTTCTGGAAAGCACCTCTACCAGTATAATAGACCAAACCACCATTTGTTTTAATCAATTTTACAGGTTTTACAAGATAATATTGCAGTCCCTGAATTGGATTATCATCAATAAATTCATTTATTCTTTGTGGCATTTTATTTAGACGTGCAAAATGCCCACCATTTCCTTGAGCTTTGTATATAGTATATTTTATACTTGTGTCTTGATGCAAATTCCAACTTATTTTGACATTGCTTCCATTAGTTGTAATATTAATTGAATTTAAAGGGGGTACTTCATTTAGGTACATTCTCAGCGTTGGATCGCCCATTAAAGCTATATGAACACCACGCTTATGTTTTCCTTCTTGCGATGGGAGGGAATCCAGCCCCTTGAAATAATAGCGATAAGGTTTATATACATTGAAATTATTCATTGATAGCCGTGTTGAATACCCAATCGGCAATCCGAGTGCCATTTGATGATAATACCAATGGGGTCGCCCCGCCCAACTTGAAGTAAGTATAGATGGCGATGAAGCTATTGCTGAACGCAATAAATTATCTCGACTATCCCAATCTCCAAAGTATGAACCTAATAGCATTGTAAATATAGCCCGTATATCTGTTGATGCCATATATTCTGTATTTCCGATATGGTCAGCGAAATTATAATAGCCGCTACCACAGCCATAAGCCCAAAGATAATTTTCTGTTGTAAGAGTTTGAGGCCAGTTTAATTCACTAACATTTTCATAACCTAAAAGAGAAGCCAAATTTCTCCATCCGCTCGAAGCAAAACCTTCCTCATAATTTCTCGTTGGGAAATTATCGCTGACAAGGCCTCGATAGTTCAAAGGGATTTCTCCTCTTCTATATCGCATGTTTTTTTCGATATAATACTTTAGCAAATCTTTTTCTGTTGATTTGAACGCCGGTAAATTATAGAAATCTACTCTACCGATTTGCATATCAATTGCTTCATTATCAAGATAACTACGGTCGAATCTGCCATCATTAGGAATATTATGATTTTCTTTACGACTCGCACTGATATTATTGACTAAAAAGTCAGTCCAGAGAAATTCTTCAAAATTGCCATAATACATATCAGCGGGCCATGCCCCCATATGATCAGAATGACCATCAGGCGCAAAATCCCCTGAATACGCAACAGCGATCCTTCCGAACATAATTAAAGTTTTAATGTTATGGGGGTCGTCTTCTTTTTCTGAAGCAATTATTAGTTTGGTATTTGAAACTTTGTTCTTATCGAAATTTTCAGCCCTGGGAGCATATTTTCTTATTACTCCCCAACCATCTCTCATCAATTCGTATTCATATTCATCGAATAATTGATTGAATTCAGGAGTTTCGAGTGTTTCATCAAGCAGTATCAATGCAACCCCATTATTATCGAAAGGACCGACTTCAATACCTGCTATAGCATAACCAAATGAATTGAAATACACACCTGCTGATGAGTCATAAGGATTACCTTCTTTATCTTTAAGCCGAAAGATTAATGAGCCAAAATTTAATCCCACGATTTGATATTCATAGACAATACCGATTTGAATATCTTTGTCTGTATAATTGTCCTGTATCCCTTCGAGAATGGCTATCGGTTTACCCCACCGATTTGATTGGAGTTCCTTGCGGTATATTTCATACTTAAGAACTAAATCATTCGAAGCCCATTTGAGAATAATGTTTGGTGATACAGTTTGGGCATCCACAGTTATCATTATCGAATGGTCTTTCGATTCTATATAGCGGGGCAAATCATCTTGAGTATAGGCAGTGGCAGTACTTATAATAATACTTACAACAATTGAGGATACTTTATTTATCATTTTCATATTTTTTTTCAAATTTGTTACTATTATTTATTGAAAGACAATTATTTTTAAATTTCGTCTCAAATTATTTTATATTTTAATTCTAATTCGTCAATAACTTAAAAAAAAAAATTAT
>JBBISM010000164.1:0-5731 GCA_037441245.1 Ignavibacteria bacterium
TGGGGATTTTCTTCGGTTTTGGATGTTCTTTGTCTTAATTTTCTTCTGACCTTTGGTTGCTCATCTTCTGTTGAAATGTCTTGTTCTTTAATTGCTTTATCAGTATCAGCGGTTAAATCAGCCATTCTAATTCTCGAAAGTTCTGTGCCTTCGATGATAGCATCTGCCATAATTTTTGTAATCAATTCAACTGTTTTGATTGAGTCGTCGTTTGCAGGTATAGGGTAATCAACTAGCTCTGGGTCAGTATTAGTATCGCAGATAGCTATTACTGGAATACCTAAGATTTTTGCTTCTTTTATAGCAATATGTTCTTTTTTAATATCAATTACAAACAAAGCACTGGGCAATCGGGTCATTTCTTCGATACCACCGAAAAACTTTCTCAATCTATCTCTCTCTCGATGAAGAAGTAATCGTTCTTTTTTGGTTAATTTTTCGAAAGTGCCATCAACTTCCATTTTGTCAATTGTATTAAGTCGTTTGATGCTTTTTCGAATAGTTTGAAAATTTGTAAGCATTCCACCGAGCCATCTTTCGGATACCCAGTTAGTACGGCTTCTTTGAGCTTCGTTTTGAATGAATTGCTTGATAAGTGGTTTAGTACCTACAAAGAGCATCATCTTGCCTTGCGAAGCAATTTCGTGAACTGCATTTCTTGCAATTTCGAGAAGAATCAAAGTTTTTCTTAGATCAATTATGTGAATCCCATTTCTTTCGCCAAAAATAAATGGCTGCATCTTGGGATTCCACCGGCGAGTGAGATGCCCGAAATGAGCACCGGCTTCGAGTAGTTTTTCAATTGTTGTTAAAGACATAATTAACTCCATTGTGTTTTACATCTGCTCCTTTCATCTTAATTGCACAACTCATCGAGAGCCACACACAATTAATCCAGTAGCATGTTTATTAATATTTTATCGCTTCGAGAATTGGAATCTCTTGCGAGCTTTTTTCAATCCATATTTCTTTCGCTCGACCATTCGCGGATCGCGAGTTAAGAGCCCTGCAGCTCGCAATTGCGAACGTAATTGTTCATCTAACTCGACTAACGCACGTGATATACCCAACTGGATAGCACCGAATTGTCCGCTTTTTCCACCGCCACGTACAGTAGCAGAAACATCTACTTTTCCGGTCAATTTTGAGATTTCGAGTGGTTTGAGTGTTTCAATTCTTTGAGATTCTATTGGGAAATATTGGTCAATTGGTTGTTTGTTAATTATCATTTTGCCTGTGCCTGGAGAAATCAATCGAATTTGTGCGACTGATGTTTTTCTTCTTCCTGTGGCTATATAAACTTTCATTTAGACAAGCTCCAATTTAATGTTCATAATCATTTTTAGTAGTTAAGTTCGTATTGTTCAGGTTGTTGTGCAATATGTTGATGCTGAGAACCACGACAAACTTTTAATTTTTTAATTATTTGTCTGCCCAAACGATTTTTGGGGAGCATACCTTTGACTGCGTGCAGTATTATTTCTGTTGGTTTATTCTGTATTAATTGTTTAAAATCGCGATATTTAGCTCCGCCGGGATATCCCGTATAATGAAAATAGACTTTCTGTTCGGGTCTTTTTCCTGTTAGGATTACTTTTTCTGCATTAATAACAATGACAAAATCGCCGCAATCAACGTGTGGTGTGAATTCAGGTTTATGTTTACCTCTTAATAATGCTGCAACTTGCGAAGATAGTCTTCCTAATGTTTTACCTGAGGCATCAATAACCCACCATTTGCGTTTGACGTCTTCTTTGCGTAATGATTTTGTAATCTTTGCTGATAATTCCACTTTTAAACTCCAAATACATATTGTGCTAAATAGTCAAGTTTACAAAATTAAGTTAAAAATTTTATTTTCACAAATTAATTCACTAAAGATTTTAAATTTCATTTTTTGCAAAAAAAGCGTCTAATTCATTTTTTTTGAGAATCTTCATTATTCTTTTATTCGAGGGGCTGAGAAATGGGTTGCTCGTATTGAAGAGATTATTTAATAGATTTCCCATTTCTTCAATTGTCAATGGAGTTCCTGCTTTGATGGATAATGTCTTTGCATAAGAAAGAAGTATAGTATTTTCAATTTGTTCATTTATTTCGATATTAGATAATTCGGTAATTAATTCTTTGAATATTTCGATTTCACGCCCTGTAGGTATGTCTGTTGGTATTGATTTAATAGTAACTTTATTTTCTGGCTTAATTTCAAAATCGAAACCGAAATCGAGCAATTCATTTTTTATTTTTTGGAGTGTATGAATAAAATCAGGTCGGAACGATAAATCAAGCGGGAACAAAAGGTTTTGCATTGCATTTTTCGAATTTTGTCTGTTTTGATACGATTCATAAATAATCCTTTCGTGTGCAGATGATTGGTCAATTATCAACAAACCGTTTTCATTTGTTGCGAGTATATACCTATCGGCGAATTGTCCGAGTATCTTGATTTTCGAGTCTGTCGAAATTAGTTGACTATCTTCTATATCTTCGTTTTCTATCGCCAATGTCGGTTTTTTAAAAAGTAAATCGAATGCGGAAATATCTTTGTGCTGTAAATTTGCATTATTATCAAAACTCTGTCGGTACTGGCTTTCTCGATGGGTTGAGTGCTGGGGAGAAATTCTTGGCACATTATCAATGATTTCGCCCGTTATTTTATTGACTAATAGCTCTTGTTTGTTTGAAAATGGCGATTTTGTATATTCTTTTTTTATAGGAAATTGCGATAGTTTATCGAGATAGACCAATTCGGGTATCTGGTGATATGATTTGAGTGTCTTAATAATTGATTCGAAAATTGAATTAAATACAAATCTGTCATCGTCGAATTTTACTTCATTTTTCTGTGGATGGATGTTTACGTCAACTTTTTTCGGGTCAATTTCGAGCATTAATACATATAGCGGATGTTTATTTTTATCTAAAATTGATTCGAAGCAAGAATAAATTGCAAAATTGATTGAGCGATTGATTATGCTTCTGCCATTTAGAAATAAATATTGATTTGAGCGAGTTTGGCGGGCTACTTCTTTTGTCCCAATGAAACCAGTTATTTTGATATATTCATTATCATAATTGACCGGGATAAGTCGGTTTTGGATTTCTGCTCCCAATAAATCAATTACTCTTTGCTGCAGGTCTGATGGATGCAAATCGAAAACGAGTTGGTCATAATCATAGAATGTGAACCTTTTGTCGTAATGGCTGATTGCGAATTTCATAACTATATCAGAGATATACCTAAATTCTGTAAGGTTTGAACGAAGGAATTTTCGACGTGCTGGAACGTTATAAAATAAATTTTTGATAAAGACTTGCATTCCGTTATCGGTTATGGTTGGCTCGATGATTGGCTCTTTTAGCGGCTCGGAGATTAGTTTCCAGCCTATTTTTTCCTGTGCTTGTTTGGTTCGGATTTCGACAAGGGCAACCGAGCAAATCGAAGCGAGCGCTTCGCCACGAAAACCGAATGTTCTGATTGCTTCGAGGTCCTCCAATGTATATATTTTGCTTGTCGAATGCCGTTTTATAGATAATGCAAGGTCATCACGACTCATACCTGAGCCATTATCAATGATATGAATGAGTTGCTTGCCTGCATCTTTGATTATTACTGCTATTTCGGTTGCTCCTGCATCGAGCGAATTCTCCACTAACTCCTTGACAGCGGACTCGGACCTTTGGACAACCTCGCCCGCTGCTATTTGATTGACTATGAAATCCGGCAATATGTTTATTTTGTTTGGCAATATTAAATTATATGTTTTTGAAAAACTAAAATTACAAAATTAATTTTTCATTATAAAAACTGGCGATTCGATGATATCAATAAAATATGTTATAAACTGAAGGCTGACGAACAGTAAAAATTGAAAGTTAGTGCTTGAGTGGGGAGATTGGGGTGAATTAATATTATGACAAGTTCAATCCTCCTTTTATTTGTTTTTAATTTGATTAATTTCTTTTTTTAGTTGGATAATATACAGCGTCAGCTCTTCAATTTTTTGTAGCAATTTTGCTTGCATTTCGCCGAGATTGACGCCGTTCTTGATTATTTCTTCTTCTTTTGGAATATCCGGCAGATGTCCATTTTCTTTGATAAAGTTCTCGAGGTATTCGATAGTTGGCAGTTCATAATTTTCATCGAACACAAAGTCAGCCCAATTGTCAATTGTAACAAATATTTCTTTGGCGACTACTTTGCCTTCTACAAATAATCGGGCATCTAAATGGTCTTGCTGTTTACGATACACTCCGCCACCATCGGAGATGACTACTTTTCCATGGGCTTGAGCTAATGTATTAACCCCCCCCCAACACATAGGATACAGAAGATAGCCGCAATTGCGTTGCGAAAAAAATTCTTGCTTTTCATAAAGACTCCTCTAAATATTGAAACAAATATTTAAAATATATATTTTGCCGAAGCAATTATTTTCGTAGTTTTTTCGCTCGCTTTGCCCGTCAATACTTAATTCTGATTATTTTCTGTCGCTCCGCCTGTATTTGTTCTTTTTATATGTTATATAACACTTAAAATAGTAAAAAAGTTACATTGTTAGCAAATTAATTTTATGATTGAGTTATGTTCGATTTAATTTTATGTCTTCTGTTTTGATATTGATTTATAGAAAACATTTATTTATAAATAATGCCATCAATGAAGAGCTTTGTCTATCATTTATTAATTATTTAGTACTCCATCATATTTAGATTTTAGAAAAACATCAACATATTATATACAAAAATATTTTTCATAACAATAAATCATTGTATCATATTGAAAAATTTTATTATTTTGTAATTGAGTTGAATGATTCAAACCACTTGTAGAAGATAAATTCTACAAACAAGCTTTCACCTTGTTGTGGTTTAATATAAGTTTTGTGATGTAGATTTCAATGCATCGCAACATTTATCCACGAATTAATTTGGGAGAAAGTATGGATCCTTATCTGATAAGCCTACTTAAGCACGAAGTACATCTAATAGCCTTAGCAATAATGGGAACGGTCTATATCGGTAAAATCATCTGGATAATGCGATTTAAACCGATGAACGAAAGAACGCCTCCTAAAGGTGATAAGCGAAAAGCGATAATATATTCATTTCTCAATTTTGCAATGCCGTGGGAAATGGAGAGCACCAGAAAAAATGGTATAAATGGATTGAATTCGCAATTTTCCATATTGGTGTTGCGTTAGCGATTATTGTTTCATTTGTTGTTTCATTTGGTGATGAATCATTAATTGCTAATTCTGCATTTATGCCGTTATTAAGAATTGTCTTTTCTCTTTCGTTAATTGTAACATTGATTAGACTATTCCGCCGCATTTTCTCACCCGTCAATAGAGTTATTAGTCATCCAGATGATTATTTTTCTATAGCAATGATGGTGATTTGGTTTTTTTTGGCTTCTTACTTTGTTTTCGACATAAATAATTCATTAGTGATGGGATTGTACTTACTCACTACTGCCTTTTTAATTGCTTATGTCCCATTTAGTAAGATGTCTCATTATATTCTATGGCCCTTTTCGAGATATTATTTTGGGAAGCACTTCGGTCACCGTGGTGTTTATCCAAAAGTTAAAGCTAATTAATTCAATTTTATTAGAAGTTATGTTATAATCAATTTGAGAGTATAAAAAAATGGATGAAATAAATAAAAATTCAAATAGAGCAAAAGCAGTTAATGAAGCATTTAAAAAGAGAATGAATAGGCAAGCTAT
>JBBISM010000165.1:0-5677 GCA_037441245.1 Ignavibacteria bacterium
TTTGCTTTCTTATTGACCATAAAGAAAACGCAAAAGGAAAACTACGCTATCTTCCCTCAAAAGAAATTTCAGATTACATCAGCAACATTGAAAACTTTGTTCTCAAAGATGGTTTCAGAGACAAATTCAAGACCAAAGAAATCGGACTTTTAGAATATCTGCACTTCATTGATTTGCTCGGTTGGAATGAAGATGTAAAGTATCACATCGTGGATGGAAAACCGGATTTCAAAAAATACCAGCCGCTAGTTGGAAGAGTAAATACGATTTTGAGTGTAATCAGCGCTCCACTTCTAATAAGCAATTTCATTCTTGACATCATTTACAAGACGGAAAACAAAGGAGTAATTGATGTAAAATAGATTACTCAAACAATACAAATGTTTTCCAAGTCAAGAGGTATTTGTGTTCTTCCAAATAAAGAATTACTGAAACAATTAACTCCTTATCTTGAAAACGGAGATGAATGATATTTTAAAAAAATACCGAAACAAAATCTTCAATGAAGATATAATGAAAGTTCTAAAAGAACTTCCCGACAATTCTTTGGATATGGTTTATGGTGACCCCGATTACAATGTCGGAATAAATTACGCTGGCAAAAGTTATACGACAAAATGGAATGAATACATTGACTGGTATATTGAATTGACGAGAGAATGCTTGCGGGTGTTAAAGCCAACGGGAAATTTATTTATGCTGAATTATCCAAAACAGAACGCGCATTTACGAGTAAAGTTTTTGGATGACAACGCTTATGATGTGCAAGATTATGTTTGGATTTATAACACCAATGTTGGACATAGTCCGAAAAGATTTACAACGGCTCACCGCTCCATTCTTCACGCAACTAAAACAAAAGACAATCACTTTTACAAGGACAATGTTGCACAACCGTATCTCAACCCGACAGACAAACGGATTTTACAACGCATCGCTCAAGGGCACAAAGGGCGAATGCCTTACAGTTGGTTTTATTTTGATTTGGTAAAAAATGTTTCCAAAGACAAAACATTTCACGCTTGCCAAATTCCGTTACCGCTTGTTGAGACACTCATTAAATCTTGCACGCAAGACAATGACGATGTATTTATTTTATTCGGAGGCAGCGGCTCTGAAATTGTCTTGTGCAAAAATTTAAAACGAAATTTCATCACTTGTGAAATTCATCCCGACTACTATCAAATGATTTTAGCTCGCTTGGACAACAACGGAAAAATCAAACAAGAGCACCGATTAAAATATTTTCAGCAACAAAACGGCAAGACAGTTTCGCAGACAGCGAACTTATTCACAGACGAAGAAAATGAAAGCACATCCGCATAACACGGGTTTTGCGTCAGGGGGGCTGACGTGTCCCGCACGTGCGGGATGCTTCTATTCAGTTCAGTGCAGGTTGATCCCGAAAGCTTTCGGGATGCTTCGAAATCGCCACTGGCTTTAACCTGCGGGCAATTATTTGATTCAGTAATATTCAAACGATTTTCGAAATTATAATGAAAAGGGGGATTTCCCCGATGTTTTATCCTCTCGCTTTGCTAATTTTTTCATAAATACTTATAAGTTTCATAACGATTTCATCGCAGACTAAATAGCCTTTTTTCGTTAATCTCAATTTATCATTTTCAATAATTATTAATTCATTATTTATGAAATCAGAAAAAACATCATCTTTTATTACGGGGTCAAATCCAAAATTCAAAGTAAATTTCTCCCTAATGATGCCTTCAGCCCTTAATTGCAGTAGAATAGTTTCATAAAGCTGATTTTTTAACGATAAATTTTCGAAATTTTCAATGGGGAGTTCGCCTTTTGAGAGCATATTGCAATATTTTTGAATATTTCTTGTATTCCAATGCCTTTTGCTATTGATAAAGCTATGAGCAGAAGGACCACAACCGATATATTCTCCACCATACCAATAATTGAGATTATGACGGCATTTTTTGTTATCTATACAATAATTTGCAACCTCGTATTGATTATACCCGGCACTTTCTAAGTATTGCATTGTAAATGAGTAAAACTCGGAATCAACGTCATTTGTATGAGGCTTTATTTTCCCGGATTTTACTTCTTTGGATAATGGAGTATTTGGTTCATAGATTAAGCTATAAGCAGAGATATGTTCGGGTGCGAGTTCTATTGTCCGCTTTAATGTATATTCCCAGCTTTTAAGACTTTGAACAGGCAATGAAAACATCAAATCGAAGTTTATGTTGTCAAATCCACAAGCCCTGGCTAAATCATATGACTCTATTATATCATCAGTATTATGAATTCTTTTCAAAAACTGCAACTCGCTATCAATGAAAGATTGCACTCCCAAACTCAATCTATTGTATTGAAGATTGCGATATGCATCTAATTTCTCTTTGCTCAAAGTTCCGGGATTGCATTCGATAGTAATTTCCGCATCTTTTTCAACTGAAAATAAATCAGCAATTGCGTTGAGTACCTTTTCGAGATGCTCAATTTCTAATATTGAAGGAGTCCCACCACCCAAAAAAATAGATTCAATTTTATGACTTATTTCAAAATTCTCAGCAATTTTTTTTATTTCAAAGCATAAGAAATCTATAAATCTATCAACATCTGTTAATTCAGCGATAGAATAGAAATCGCAATAAAAACATTTCTTTTCGCAAAAGGGTATGTGTATATATAAACCAGCCATTATTTAATCAGATTAAATATTCTATCAAATCGAATTGTGTTGTTTGTGTCAACAATAGACCAATAAATTATCAAGGCTTTGCCGATAATATTAGCTTCAGCAACGAGACCGAAATATCTTGAATCTGTGCTTCGCTCGATGTTATCGCCAAGCACAAAATAATGTTTGGGTGGAATCACATATCTCCCCTTATTTTTAGCTAATTCATTAGCAAAAGAATATAACTCTTTTTCTGGGAAAGAATATATTTTGAAATAATCACGATTTTTAACTTTTATCATATTGCGGCTTATATCTAATGTGTCATCAGGGCAGGCAATAACTCGTTTTACTAATAGATTTCGGCAACTCTCTTCATTGGATAAAAAAAAACTACAACATCGCCTTTAACAATTTTAGTATTCTTAATCCTTAAATTACTTGATACTTGTAAGTTAAAAAGAGGAACGCAAGGGGATACTCCGATGAAATAAGCCAATTTATTTATGATGACAAAATCGCCAGTCAAAAGAGTGCTTTCCATAGATTCCGTTGGAACCTGAAAAAATTCAATAGTTGTTAGACGCAGGAAAAAAACAATTAAAAATGAGATGAATAATATCTGAATTATAGATATTATCTGATACTTGTATTGTTTAATCTTGCTATAAATTTGCATTAGATTAAATTAATCAATAAGCGTTCCAATTCTATTCAATCTAACTGAGGCAATTTTTTGAAAAATATTTGTTATTGGTAAATCGGTATTCCAGGACCAATAAACAATCAATGGCGAGCCAATAACGCTTTCAACAGGAACAAAGCCGAAATATCTGCTATCAGTGCTATTATCTCGATTGTCTCCCAATCCGAATACATAATCTCTTTCGACAGTGTAGGAAGTAACAGGCACATTATCTATATATACTTGCTTGCCATCATTAAAAACATCCTTGCCTTCTCTCATTATGAATATACGCCATTCTTTATAATTTTCTTGCGTCAATTGTATAACATCGCCTTTTTTGGGCACTCTGAGCGGTCCATAATTATCTTTTGTGAAATTATGCCCTTCTGGAAATGTTCTAAATTGATCCACTTGGGGCGTGATTATGCTATTATCTAACCTCCCTTTCTCTGGTAAAGGCTCTTCTTTGCCGTTAACGTATAATTGTTTATTGATTATCTCAACTGTATCTCCAGCTATTGCTACGCAACGTTTCAAATAATATTGAAATTCTGATGCTTTTACTTGGTCTCTATTCCCGGGAAAAATAAATACTATTACGTCGCCTCGTTTCGGCTTGCTATAGCCCGGGAAAGAAAAGTATGGAAGCGGAATATTTACAAACGGTATAACTTGTGGTGTAGAAGGTGCATAAACTAATCTATTAACAAAAAGAAAATCGCCTGTCATCACAGTATTTTCCATCGAACCGGTCGGCACAACAAATGAAGCAATTGCTAAGCCATTTATAATCATAACTATTACAATTGCCCCAGCAAAAGTTTTTATCCAAGAAACCACTTTCTCGGTGAAGGTTTGTGGCTCGGGCTTTTTCTTTTTTTTCTTTCTCCAATCTTTATACCACTGAACTAAATTTTTAGTATTCATAAAATTACCATAATAAATTATAAATTAATTTTCAATACTTAGAACCGCAAGAAACGCTTCCTGTGGAATTTCTACGCTTCCGATTTGTTTCATCCGCTTTTTGCCTTCCTTTTGCTTTTCAATCAATTTCCTTTTTCGAGTTATATCACCGCCATAGCATTTTGCTGTAACATTCTTTCTCAGCGGTTTTACATTTGTCCTTGCAATGATTTTCGAGCCAATTGCTGCTTGTATAACCACTTCAAACATTTGACGAGGTATTAACTCTTTTAATTTTGAGCAGAGCTTTTTGCCCCAATCATATGCCTTCTGCCTATGTACTATTGAAGAGAGTGCATCTACTGGCTCTGTATTGAGCAAAATATCGAGTTTGACTAAATCCGATTGCCTATAATCATCAAATTCATAATCTAATGAAGCATATCCACGAGATATTGACTTCAATTTATCATAAAAATCAAAGATAACTTCTGATAGTGGTAATTCGAATTGCAAATCAACTCTTGTTGGGGATAGATAGGTTGTATTTGTTGATATACCTCTCCTATCCATACATAATTTCATAATATTCCCAATATATTCTGTCGGAGTGAGAATTTGTGCTTTTATATATGGCTCCATTAATTCTTTAATTTTAGTGAGTTGTGGTAATTGAGCTGGGCTTTCGATGAAAAATTCTGTATTATCTGATAGTACTACTTTATAGCGAACATTTGGAACAGTAGTAACTATAGTTTGGTTGAATTCCCGTTCGAGTCGTTCTTGCACAATTTCTAGATGGAGAAGCCCTAAAAATCCACACCGGAAACCAAAGCCGAGAGCTTTCGAGGTTTCTGGTTCATAGGAAATAGATGAATCATTCAAGGATAATTTCGCTAATGATTCACGTAAATCTTCGAAATTATCTGCATCTGCGGGATAAATCCCACTGAAAACCATTGGTTTGACTACCTTAAAGCCCTCAATTGGTTCATAGAAAAGATTTTTTTCGTTCGTTACCGTATCTCCAACTTTTGTATCGTGCAAATTGCGAATATTAGCAGTAAAATATCCGACATAACCAGCTGATAATTCTTTTGTTCTATGCCTTTTCATTTGTAGAACACCGACTTCCTCAACTTCATAAACTTGATTGGTCGCCATAAACAATATTCTGTCTTTCTCACGCAAAATACCATCGAAAATTCTTATATTAACAACAACTCCTTTGTATGCATCATACAAAGAATCATAAATTAATGCTCTTAGGGATTCGTCTGGACTTCCCTTTGGCGGGGGAATACGCTCGACGACAGCTTCCAAAACTTCATCTATACCGATACCTTGCTTAGCAGAAACGAGTAAGGTCTCTTCCTCTTTGCATCCAATTAAATCAACAATTTGCTTTTTAACATCTTCTAATGTAG
>JBBISM010000166.1:0-5668 GCA_037441245.1 Ignavibacteria bacterium
TACCATATAGAACATCATCGTAAACATATCTGCCTTCCGGAACGAAAAGCATTCTACTTATATTTAAGTTTGACTGGGGGTCATCTATATTTTCTTTAGAAAGATTCAACCAGCTGAGACCCCATTCCACCCGTGAGAATAAATCAAAAGGATAAGCGGCTTGGACAGATGCACCCCAATTTCTAAAGCGAAATAAAACATTTTCCGGTCTTTCTGATATCGAGCTACGATACCAACGATTGACAAAGCCAGCACTATGGAAAACACTAAATTGGTAGTCTATTATTTCTGGTAAATATAAGTATGAAACAAGAAATGAGCTATTTCGCAAATCTAAAAGTAAATTAGCAAGCACATAAATCTGATGATCACCTAATACATCGCTGAAAAGCATTTGAGTTACTCCCTGAAAGCCCCAATAGGTACTATAACCTGGATTTCCCAATATCAAGTCAGGAGTAAATCTAATTTTATAATCCCGCTCGACAAAATCACTATCGCTATAATCTTCGCCTTTGATAGCAAACTGAGAATGCAATCCACTTCTTTTGCCAATATTAGTATTTGGCTTAACAACTTGTTGGTTATCGAATGAGACATCAAATTTGCCATAAGTAACATCAATTTTCTCTATTTCCTTCAATTTTTCTGGTTCTGTTGGAGTAGATACAATCAACTTGTTCTTTTCCAACCAACTTTTTCTAAATTTTGTCAAAGGCAAAGTATCAAGTGATAATTCTTTATTAAATGGGAAACGCATCATATATAAGTCATAACCGGCTTTTACTTGGGCTGTTATTATTAGTTTACTCTCATCACGTGATAATGAAATTTGAGTTATTCCATTAAGAGAATTTGTTATCGGTTTTACCTCTCCATCTTTTAAATCTAATATATAAATATTGCTTATCCCATTTTTATCGGATGTAAATAGTAAGCGATTATTATCTTTCGAAACTGCAATTGATGTCTTTGTGTATTGACCATCGAATGTTAATCTCCTTATTTTTTTTGATATAATATTAATCAAGTAAATATCCGAGTTCTCGTAATTATGATTCCACATCTTAAATGAATGATTTATACCAATATCGGAATAATCTTCTCTATCAGAGATAAAATAAATAGTTTCTGAATCAGTACCCCATATTGGATTTGAATCAGTGAAAATATCATCAGTGAGATTATAAAGATAATTTGTGGAGTGTTTATAAACATAGATATCGCTCTTCATATCTTTGATACCAATAAAAGCTAATTTATCACCATCGGGGGACCAATCAACAGAAGTAATCGAGCGAAGTCCAAATCGTAATCTTTCGTATTTACCTGTTGCTACATCAACAATAAATATAGCATCTTCGCCTCCTGTTTTTGCAGATATGGCAAGTTTTTTCCCATCAGGGCTCCAAGATATGCCTGGTGTTAATACATTCAAATCTTCAAAATCTTGTCTTCTGAAACTACTAACAATTTCACGGGCTGATTCTTTGTCTTCGATATCCTGGACAAAAACACTGAAAATACCACGCTTATCTGAAATATATGCTACCTTTTCCCCATCGGGAGATATTGCAGGCGAGGAATTATAAAAATTTCTTCTTTTCTTTCTATCGGTTATTTCTGTTGAAAAATCAGTTATGTCTTGAAAAATATCCAGATCTGTCCAAAAATATTTTTTTAAATCTTTTTGCCATTTCTCAGAAAATTCTTCAAGAGATAGGTTGAAAGTGCTTCTAAAGGCAGCATCCAAAGAATAGTTGACTTTAAGTTTATTCAATAGTTCACCAACTCTTTGCTCGCCAAAATTTTCGGCTACATACCAGTAAAAAGTCTGACCACCTCGATAAGCAAGGTATCCACTCAATCTTTCAAGGGGAGGTAGATATTCGCTAATTGTTAAATCTCGCATAAACATATCTGTTTCAGTATTCATCCCGCCTATACTTTCCCATTCACATAAGCCTTCGTTCATCCATAAAGGAAATTGTATTCCGCTTGAAGTAGAAATTGCTGATTGAAAAGTACCACCATAGTACATATCATTAATTACTGCGTGCACTAACTCATGATGTACGACATGACGCAACTGACTATAACTACCTTGAAATGGCACAACTACTCGATTCTTAAACAATTCAGTTACTCCACCAACACCTTCGGGCATATATTGGCTAATGACATTGGTTTGTTGAAATTCATTATGAGTATCATATACTATTATCATGACCTTATTATTAATAGTAAAGTTCAGCGTGTATTGTATTGATTTAAGGGCTTTTTCTGCTTCGATTGCAACAAAGCTCGCTAAATATTTCGAACCTTTATTATAAAATACTTCGAAATGTCTTGTCTCTATATATTTCCAGTCGAAATCAACGTATTGAACTTTATTTTTACCAAATTGTGATTGCAATCCAATTGGTATGAATAATAAAAGTAAGATAATTTTGATTGATAGAATCTTAATCATATTTATTCCTGTTGAATATTTACTCTCAATAATTAAAAAATCAGACGTAATTGTTTTACATAGATTTTCTAAAAATGATTTATTTTATGGAATATACTAACAAGACAAAGACTGAAACGTTTCAAAAAAAAACGGGGGTCAATCCCCCGTCAATAATAAGTTTTATTGTTCTGTCTTTTTAAAATTTTTGAAACCAAGAGACATTTAATTTCCGTGCAGCCAGAGCATCATCAACTCTTTTCACAGGTGTTTTATGTGGAGCTGATAATACAACTTCAGGATTAGTTTCTACTTCTTCTGCAATTTTCAGCATTGCATCGGCAAAGGCATCTAAATTTTCTAATGATTCAGTCTCTGTCGGTTCGACCAACATCGCTTCGTGTACTATTAAGGGGAAATAAATTGTAGGTGCATGAAATCCATAATCTAAAAGCCGCTTGGCTATATCTTTTGTGGTTGCTCCTAATTTTTTCTGATTATCCCCACTTAATATGAACTCATGCATACAGTACTCATCAAAAGGAGCAAAATATTTATCTTTTACCCGACTGAATAAATAATTTGCATTAATAATGGCATTTTCTGAAACTTCGCGCATACCGTCAGGACCAAGCATTTTCATATAGGTCAAGGCTCTAACAAATACTCCAAAATTGCCAAAAAACGAATGTACTTTACCAATTGTCTTTTGAGTATCCATTATTATGGAATACCTATCTCGAACTTTCTGAATTAGGGGAACCGGCAAGTAAGGAATAAGTTTCTCACTGACGCATATTGGACCTGAACCTGGACCACCACCACCGTGTGGAGTTGAAAATGTTTTGTGTAAATTTATATGCACACAATCGAATTTCATATCGCCTGGCTTGACAATTCCAAGAAGTGCATTTAAATTTGCCCCATCCATATACATCAAACCACCACAACCGTGTATGATTTCTTCTACTTTCATAACATCTGATTCAAACAATCCCAAAGTGTTGGGATTTGTAAGCATCAAACCAGCTACATTTTCATCTGCTTTGCTTATCAAATCATCAATATCTATTCGCCCCCTATGGTTGGATTTAACACTTTTCACCTGAAAACCTGCAATTGATGCTGATGCTGGATTAGTTCCATGAGCCGAATCAGGAATCAATATAATTGTACGTTTATCATCGCCCCTATCCTTATGATATGCTCTGAATAACATAATACCCGTAAATTCACCTTGAGAACCAGCAGCAGGCTGAAGCGTAACGCCCTTCAATCCTGTAATTTCCATCAAGTATTCACCCAATTCATACAACAAAGCTAATGCTCCTTGTGCAAATGATTCATCTGAACAAGGATGTAAATCTACGAACCCTGGTAAAGATGCTGTTTTCTCATTTACTTTTGGATTATATTTCATTGTACACGAGCCAAGTGGATATAATCCTTGCTCGATATTATAGTTCAAATGTGAAAGTTTAAGGAAGTGTCTTGCTACTTCGATTTCGCTTACTTCTGGCAATTGCAATTCCTCTTTTCTAATGTACTTATCGGGGATTAAATCAGAAATATTTTTTCTTTCAAGTTCAAATTTTGGCAAAGTATATCCAATCCTGCCCTTTTTACTCTTTTCAAAGATTAATGGTTCCATACTATTCTCAATAATTTACTTATTATCTAAATGAAAAAATTTTGTTTCGAATGCAATTTGTGCAGCTAGTTGTTCGGCTTTCTTCTTACTTTTACCAGTACCAGTTCCTTCTAATTTGTTATCAATATAAACACCGACTGTGAATTCTTTATCATGGTCGGGTCCAATTTCACATAGCACTTCATAAACCGGAGCAGGTAATCCCATTGCTTGAACAGCTTCCAGCAAAATACTTTTATAGTTCGTATCTACCATAACATTCTTACTTGTCATCACTGGCACTAAACACTCAATAACAATTCTTTTTGCAATGTCAAATCCGCTATCAAGATAAATAGCAGCAATCATTGCTTCTAATGCATCAGCAATAATCGAATCGCTACCACTTTTTAGGGATTTTTCTGCACTATAGCTTAATTTAATAAGCTTATCAATTTCTAATTTTTTTGCACATATTGCTAGAGATTTTTTATTGACAAGCCAAGAACGCATTTTGGTCAATTCGCCTTCTTCGAGATTAGGATTCTTCGAGAATAAATACTCTGAAATAATCATTCCCAGAATTGAATCACCTAAGAACTCAAGCCTTTCATTTGACCCTATATTTTCTTCAGTCAAAACTTGAACATAAGACCTGTGTAATAGAGCTTGTTCAAAATAACCGAAGTTATGAATCTCTATTCCGAATGAGTTTTGTAATTGCAGCTTCTCTTCTGGAGTGAATAGTCCTAATTCTGCATTATTTTGAGTTGATATTAATTCTTCATATTGTTTACTTTTTGGTGGAAAAATCTTCACCAATCCACCATAAACCTGTTTAAATATTCTTTTCACGATCGAATTAATATCATTTTTGGAATTTATTCTTCATAAGCCTTGAAACAAATTGAGGCATTATGCCCACCAAAACCAAATGTATTGCTAATAGCAGCCCTAATTTGGCGTTCTTTTGGTTCATTTGGTGTATAGTCCAAATCACAATCGGGATCAGGTGTAAAGTAATTGATTGTTGGTGGTATCTTACCATTTTTTATTGCTAAAACTGTAGCTATTGCTTCGACCGCTCCAGCAGCACCGAGTAAATGACCTACCATTGATTTAATCGAACTTATTGAAATCTGATATGCTCTATCTCCAAAAAGAGACTTGATAGCTTCAGTTTCATTTCTGTCATTATATGGTGTTGATGTTCCGTGGGCATTTATGTAATCAATATCATTAATAGTTAATCCAGCATCTTCAATACACAATTTCATTGAACGAACAGCTCCTTCTCCCCCAGGTGCTGGTTGGGTTATGTGAAATCCATCGTCAGTCAATCCGATTCCTGAAACTTCAGAATAAATCTTGGCACCACGCTTCATCGCATGTTCGATATTTTCTAAAATAAGTATTCCGCCACCTTCGCCCATAACAAATCCATCTCTCCCCTTATCAAAAGGTCTGCTTGCAGTCAATGGGTCATCGTTCCTTGTTGATAGAGCTTTCATCGCATTAAAACCACCAATACCCATCGGACAAATAACAGCTTCACTGCCTCCGACAATCATTACATCAGCATCTAC
>JBBISM010000167.1:0-1604 GCA_037441245.1 Ignavibacteria bacterium
CCTGACCAACCTGTTGAATTTTCTCATAAAGACCATATCGAAAAGTATGAAATGAAATGTACTTTTTGCCATTATTATGCAGAGAAAAAATCATTTGCTGGCGTTCCTACAACCTGGGATTGTATGGTTTGCCACAATGCTTTGAAAAGCGATTCTGAGAAAATGAAAAAAGTTATCGAAAGTGCCGATTTTGGCTCTCTGTTGGTCTGGAATCGGGTTTATAAATTGCCCGAATATACTCACTTTAATCACTATACGCATTTACAGGTTATGATTGATTGCTCGAGCTGTCACGGCGAAGTTGAAAAAATGGATAAAATCAGATTAAATCAACCGCTTACGATGAAATGGTGTTTGGATTGCCATCGTCAACCTTTGAAGTTCATAATACCAGCAAGAAAAATATCAGGCATTTATACAGATATATTTAACTATTTTGAAAATATAAGATATAGAATGATTGATGCTGATTTTGAAAACAATTCAATTAAAAATGTACTCTATAAACGTTTGCCAGATTATGGACCAGAAAATTGTTCAGCTTGTCATTATTAGTTTATGAATAGAAGGAATTTCATATCGTTATCTTTATCTTCGATGATGTTTGCACTCAATTCTTGTCGGCAATCAGAAGATAAAATTGTTCCACTTGTCGAACCGACGAAATTTTATTCTGATGATGAATTTCTTTATTTTAATACAGTCTTTTCCAATAAGAACGTATCATACGGAATAACCGTAAAAACAATTGATGGCAAGCCCATAAAAATACTTGGCAATAGAGCTTTTTATGAAGGTGCAATTGATGCAAAGGCTCAGGCTTCAATTTATGAACTGCTGAATCCAGATAGATTGAGAAAACCGGAAGTCAATGGAGAAAAGAAAGAATTAAATTTTGCATTGAAATCTATTCAATCAAAAATAGAAGAATTTTTACAATCGAATAAACAAATAAGATTTTTAATGAACGAACATTCGAGTAAGTTTTTGAATTTATTGTGCAATGAGCTTCAATCGCTAAATCCATTAATTAAATTTATAGAAATTCCAACGATTTACTCGAATGAAGCAAAAATAAATAAAGATTTGCTTGGAATTAATTCAGAAATTTTGCCTGTTATATCTCGTTTAAATCTATTGTTATCAATCGAATCTGATTTATTAGGAACTGATAAATATGCACTATATTATCAAAGTGAAATTGCAAAAAGGAAAGAGAGGTATCCCGAATTTAAATTAATTACAGTTGAATCGGCCTTTACTTTAACTGGATTGAATTCCAATGAGCGAATCTGTATTAGGAAAAGCGAAATTGATTCATTCTTATCCTCGTTAATACTTGAAATTTCTAAATCACTCAATTTGCTTTTACCCAATGGAATAATTGACAAGTTGTCTCAATTGAAATATGATAATCAATCTTTAATTAAGGATTTATCGCAATTATTGATTGAAAACAAGAACAATGTTTTTATCAAATCGGGTATAGTATCATCAGATATGACTACTGCACTTACAATATTATTAAATAACATTCTTAATTCATATATCAATGAATTTTTCAAAGTACCAAACAGTTATGATAAATCTAATCATTTAAATGA
>JBBISM010000167.1:1614-3049 GCA_037441245.1 Ignavibacteria bacterium
CAACTTATCATCATTTTTTTCAAGTAATTACTTGAAAAAAATGATGATAAGTTGCTAATTTTATTAGACATTGATATATTCTATTATGCTGATAGGAATTTATTTAGAAAATTGGAAAAATTACCGCGGGAAAATATTATTTCGATTTCATTATTGCAAGATAAAAGTGCTTTTAATAGCTCAATAAATATACCACTTAAACATTATTTGGAATCCTGGGGAGATTCTCAATTGCCCAATCAGGATTTCATTATCAGACAACCAATTATTGAACCAATTAATCCAGATTGTATTTCTATTGAAGAATTTTTGTTATTTGTCAAATCAATTATTTTAAATGACCATAATGATGATATTTACAATAATTTATTAATAAAACATCAATTATCTGAAGAAGAATTTGTTAATTCATTAAAAATTGGTTATTTAGTAAATAATAATAAACAAATTCCAGATTCCAAATTCAAAATTGATAATATTATCAAATATATGAATCATTTTAATGAATTTAAAGGAGTTAATTTATTGTTATTTACATCTCCTTATCTGTATGATGGAACTTTTTCATCGGTACCCTGGTTAAACGAATTACCCAATCCTATATCTGGTGTATGCTGGATGAATCCGTTGATTATTAATAAAAAGATTGCTGAAGAAATGGATATAAGTGACGGTGAAATTATTGAATTAAATTATAATGCTAATAAAATCGAATCCCCGGTAATTATAAATTCTGGGCTTGCTGATGATACTATTATGGGTTATTATGGATATGGAAGGAATTGCAATAATTCATTACCAAATGATTCTGGTGTTACTATTTATAAAATAAAAGATATAAATACGATATTTTCTAATGTATTACCAATTACAATTAGAAAAACTGCTAACGCTATTAAAATTCCCAGGATTGAAAATCAAATTAATGAAAAGTTTTATCAATTAAACAAAACTTTTAATACAAGATTTAACGTTGAAGAAAATAAATGGATTATGATAATTGATACAAATAAATGTATTGGTTGCAAGTCTTGTATTTTATCTTGTCAAATCGAAAATAATATTCCATTTATTGGGCAAAACGAAATAATAAAAGGCAGAAATCTACAATGGATGCAACATAGCATTGTTAATTTTGGTGGTAGCTATAGAAATTTGCTATTATTATGTCAACACTGTAATAATGCTCCTTGCGAAAAAGTTTGTCCAGTAACGGCATCAACACATAGTAATGACGGGCTAAATGAAACAACGTATAACCGCTGTGTCGGTACTCGATATTGTATGGCAAATTGCCCATATAAAGTTCGTAAATTCAATTATTTCAATTATTCATCTAATTTCAGTTCACCGATTAATTTAATGCTCAATCCAGAAGTAACTGTGCGTACGAGGGGAATTGTGGAGAAATGTACATTTTGCGTTCAACGAATTA
>JBBISM010000167.1:3070-5660 GCA_037441245.1 Ignavibacteria bacterium
ATTCTGAAATAAAAACTGCTTGCCAAGAAGTTTGTCCTACTGCGGCTATTTATTTCGGTAACTTAAAATACCATTCAGAAATAATAAGCAAGTTAATTAAAAATAAAAAAGTTATAAAATTGCTCGAGGAATATAATACAGAACCATCTGTATGGTATGTTATTTAGTATTAATAGTTTAGCTTATATATAATTGTGAATAAAGATAATTCAAATATTATTTCTGGAAAAATTGAATTCATTCAAAATCATAAATTTAACTATATCTTTTTCCTTTCGATTTCAATTTTATTATTTTTACAAGGGGCAGTTTCTACCTATTTAACCTTTACAGAGGGGCTAGGATTATGGGGTATAAATGATTTGGTATGCTGGGCATTCGATATAACGAATTTTGTTTATTGGATTGGATTGGCACATTCAGGCGCATTGATATCAGCTATATTGCTTTTATTACGTCAAAGTTGGCGTTCCACATTTAATAGACAAGCTGAGACGATGACTTTGATTAGCATTGTGATTGCACTCACATATCCAATCATACATACTGGACGTCCATGGTTTGCTTGGTATTGGCTTGCACCATATCCGAATGATATGGCTCTTATGCCAAATTTCAAATCGCCTCTTGTCTGGGATTATTTTGCTATTCCTATTTATTTCTTCGTTTCATTTGTTTTCTGGTATATTGGAATGATTCCTGATTTTGCAATGAAATCTCGACAAACTCAAAATCATATTTTATTTAGATCGTATTCGAAACTTAGTTTAGGTTGGAATGGGAGTAACTACCAATGGAATTATTACAGGCAGTTTTATTTATTATTGGCTGGAATTATTACCCCTTTAGTTATTGCTGTTCATACTATTGTCTCTTATGATTTTTCGGTAACTCTGGTAACAGGCTGGCATCTTACAATTTTTCCACCATATTTTGTAGCTGGAGCAATATTTTCTGGTTGTGCTTTTGTTCAGGTTATCACGCTATTGAAGGAATACTTTGGTGGGAAAAAATTATTGGTGAAAAGAGAAAATATCGAAAAAATGAATAAAATCATATTAACATTTTCATTAATAATAGCTTACGTGTATTTAATAGAAATCTTTTTTGCATTTTATAGCGGTAGCGAAAAAGAGATTCAATTAATAAATCGTAGAATTACTGGCGACCTATCATTGTTATATCTTTTAGTATTATTCACAAATTTTTTAATCCCACAATTTCTTTGGATAAAAAAAATACGTTCGAACAAACTTACAACATTGGTTATTTCAACGATGATTTTGCTTGGAATGTGGTTAGAAAGATATATGATTGTAGTCGGTTCTTTAAAGGAAAGCCCAATATCTGAAGTTTTAGGATTTTACTTTCCTTCATTAATTGAAATTTCATTGTTATTGGGTAGTTTTGGTATGTTCTTTATGTTCTATCTAATTATTATTAAAATTTTACCCATTAATTCTAATTTCGATATTGATTTCAAGTTATAGTAAATGAAAAACATATATAAAATAGTAATTAAAAATCAGGAAGATGCAGAGATATTTTTGAATTCATCTTATTCTAATGCTATAGATAAAATTTATTCTCCAGTTCCATTACTCGAATTTAAGCACAATCGGAAAATCAATTATTTCTTATTCTGGTTAGCTATCATTTTGTTCTTTTGTGGATTTTTATTTCAATTCTGGACTGTGGAGTATTATAAAATTTTTGTCAGTGGAAGTAGTGATTTTCAAATTATTTTGGCTCCACCTTTTGCTTTTACTATTACAATTTTTATAATATCTATAGCTGTTTTGATTTTATTTGTTGTAAATATCAATGAACGGGGACACGATGATTCAATATTCATAAATTCAGTGGAATTCGATAATTACATTTTTATATTAAAGATTGATAAAGATTTATGTCAGACTGATTTCGATAATAAGTATAAAATTGAGAAAATTGAAAAGATAAAATGATATATAAGATACTCAAAATATTGACACTTTTGATTCTTTTCGCTGGAGTTACATTTTATTATTTGATAGAAGCTGGGTCTATTACAATCAGTAGAAAATTTCAGCCGTATTATTTAATAAATGATATGGATAGGTCACCTAATCCTAAAAATCAGGCAATTAATCTATTTTTCGGCGATAGTATTAATATACGAAATTCCCCCATCGGCTCAGTACCATCAAATGCAGAATGTTATCCTTTTGAATCAATCGAATATGAAATTGCTGAAGTTAGACAGATTGAAAAAATTAATCTAAATGACTACAATCTTCAATTCGGTAAACACCTTTATGAAGTTCATTGTATTTATTGTCATAATTCTGATGGAAAAGGAAAGGGTCAAATTATTACCCAAGTAGAATTGGATGAAGGCGAAGAAGGCTTTCCCGAGCCTCCAGATTTAACAGATACTTTAACGATCCGAAAAAGCGATTCAAGATTATTTCATATTCTAAGTGCAGGACAAAATTTGATGATGCCTATTAATCACAAACTTAGCGAAATTGAGCGATGGGCTTTAATTCGTTATTTAAGAGAATTGCAAAAAATTGAGAAGTAATATCATACATATTCTTTTATTTGT
>JBBISM010000168.1:0-4985 GCA_037441245.1 Ignavibacteria bacterium
TTGGGTCAAGCCAAGAAGCCAAATAACAATCGCAAATAGTATTGGTCGAAATCTTAAAGCTCCATAGATGATATTATCTTTGATAGACATTGCATAAACCAAATTTTTCTGTCCTTTAGCAATGGTAACTTGTTCGATAGTTCCTTCCGGCTTTTCAATCAGTTCATCAGACTCAATCTTTTTCTGATAATTCTTTATTGTCTCTCTGATATGTTCGGCGCGCTTATTACTTACAAATTCAAGGTTAGCTTCGACTCCCGATTCCCCAGCTGTTTCGATGCTTACTTTGGCTAATGATAATATCCTTTGCAAAAAATTTTGTGTGATTTCGACATTTTGAATTTTTTCTATTGGTATATTCCTTTGTCGTCGAGAAAACACCCCTGAATGAATAATTATCTCCTTTGATGTAATGATATATGTAAAAAAGTAATAATTCAAAAAAATAAATGGAAATGCCATAATTGCCCAAACAATAATAACAATGACCGTTATGAGCTGCCCAATATCTCCTCGTATTATAGTGAAGTATATTATGATTAGTAACTGGGGCGAAGAAATAACCGCTCGATAAAATATTGTCAAAGGATGCAGTCTCAACTCAATATCTGATTGTAAACTTTCGCTCATAATGCATCTTCGGTGGTATAATTTTTAAGCTGGTCACGGAGCATTTCTGCATATTCGAGAGGCAAGCCAGGGATAACTAAATCAGCACCTCTTGTTCCTGCTGTGTATATGACTAATCTCGCTAAATTCATCATACGTTCGAAAATATTCTGTTGAACATCTATGTGCTGAACTCGGTTAAATGGAGCAATCGTAGTTATACGAGTTATTATACCTCGGCGAAGGAATATCTCTTCTTGCCTTATTTCATAAAACCAAAATTTATACTTCAATAATGGATAAATTATTGCCAAAATAAAACTAAAAAAAAATATTGCTAAGCTAGTCATCCCGCTGGGTATTTCATAATTGAGATTTGGTTTGATAAATATTAGTTCAATCAGGAAGAAAATTGAAGCAAAGAAAAACATTTTTACCAGAATACCTAAAGCCCATATTGTTTTGACAGATGGATCTAATCTATTCATTGAACTAATCGTATTAATCTATGAAACAAACTATTCAACTTCCTCGTTTTTTTTCTCGAAAGGAAACATACCCGCTTGTGCCGAAATATTCAAAAGAACACCCATGGCAGCAGCGTATATAATTATCGCTGTTCCGCCATAGCTGATAAACGGCATCGGTAAACCTGTTGTCGGCAATAATCCGCAATTTACTCCTGAATTCACAAAAACATAGATTGCAAATGTAATCAAAATAGCACAAGATAAAAAATATCCAAATAAATCTGGCGCATTTTCTGCAATCTTAATTCCCCGCCAAAATATAATAATAAATGCAAGAATTATTATCCCCAATCCGACAAAGCCATATTCTTCACCAATAACAGAAAAAATAAAATCTCCATATGATTCAGGTAAGAAATGATGACTTTGTCTGCTCTGACCAGCTCCTATTCCGAATATGCCTCCATTGCCAAGTGCTATCAAAGCTTGATTTAATTGATAATTGGCATCGCTAATTGAATTGATTTGCTCATTGAAATATGTCTGTATTCTCTCTAAACGATATCCTGCACTCACATCTAGATAGATATATGTTGCTAATAAACCTCCAATCAGTGTTATAAACAAATATATGATATTCACGTTACCAATAAACATCATTATAATTGCTATTAAAAAAATTACCAAAGCAGTAGAAAAATTGGGTTGCAATGCAATTAGACAGCTTGTCAAAACAGCCCATAAAATCAAAGGCAAAAAAGTCTGCTTGAAACTTTTGATGTGTTCTTGATTTAATGTTAATATCACAGCAAAATGTAGTATCAAAGCAAATTTTGCAAATTCAGATGGTTGAAAGCTAAATGGACCGAGATATATCCAACGATTTACCTCATTTATCTTACCCGAAGACAATACCAAAATTAATAGAGTTATTGCTACAAACATAAAGGGCTTTGAAATTTTCATCCAAAAATGGTAGTCAATCCTTGCACAAACAAATAATACTACAATTGCAATTAATACTTTTGAGGCGTGCTTTAAAAACAAATCATCTGGCGAACCGAACTTAGATTCTGCTATAGCAGCACTTGCACTGAAAACAAATGAAATCCCAAGCATCATCAAAGCTACAACGGGAATAAGTATCCACCAGTCTATATGCCCTTTTGCCTTATCCATCTATTTCATTTACAATTTCTTTAAACACCTCACCCCTATGCTCATAATTAACAAACATATCAAATGATTTACAGGCAGGAGAAAATAGAATTACATCACCAGAATTTGATATTTCGACAGCTTTTAAAACTGCTTTTTGTAAATTTATACTACGAATGCAGGTTGTGATTGTGCAGAAATGATTGAAAATATTTTCTGCATCTTCACCAATCGCAATAATAGTCTTAACATTTTTTCTAACAATTGTATCAAGCAAAGAATAATTATTTTGTTCACCCCGTCCTCCAGCAATCCAGATAATTGGTTTATTATAGCTCGCAAGTGCAAACCAAGCTGCATTGACATTCGTTGCCTTTGAATCATTAATTACATCAACACCATTGATACTTCTCACAAACTCAAGCCGATGATTAACTCCCGAAAAAGCCATCAAGCTATCACGTATATTCTCATTACTAATTTCGAATACACGAGCGGCAAGTGCTGATGCCATCGAATTATAAACATTATGAATACCTGGCAAGCGTATTTCTTCGGTATGCATTATTTCCTCCCAATTATACTGCTTATAATTTCTGATTTTCATTATCCCCCTGTCTATATATATCCCCCTTTCGACAGGATTAAACGAAAACCACTCTTTAACTGCCTTAGTTTGAATCAATGATGACTTAATAATTTCATCATCATTATTCAAAAATAAAAAATTTTTCTCATTTTGATTGGTGGAAATTTTAATTTTTGAAGCTATATAATTTTCTAAACTGCCATGGTAATATAAATGGTCGGGGGTAATATTCAAAATAATAGCTACTTCTGGTGCAAATTCTACTATTCTATCTAATTGAAAACTGCTTACTTCGATAACTAATATGTCATCATCAGAGATTTCCCCTACCAAAGAAGATAATGGCACACCAATATTTCCGCAAGCAATTGCCTTTTTCCCGCCATGATTCAACATAAATGCTGTCATAGCAGTTGTTGTTGTTTTGCCATTTGTACCTGTGATTGCGATTATGGGATTTTTCAAGTAGCGATAGGCGAATTCAATTTCGCTGATTATTGTTATACCTTTCTTTTCGGCATTTCTAATAATTTCAGTATTTGGGGGCACACCTGGAGAGGTAACTATCAAATCACAATATCTTAATGCCTTTTCACTATGCCCACCAAATTCATATTCAATATTAGATTGATTTAGTAATTCTATCTCATTTGAATATTTTTCGGCTGATTGCAACTCGGTCAGGAAAACCTTGAAACCTTTTTCTACTGCAAGCAAAGCTGAAGAAATACCGCTTTTACCTGCTCCAATTACTGTCATTTCCATTTGTTTTGTCCATATTTTTTTAATCAAAATTACAGCTAATTATTTTACCAATAAAATACATACTTGCTGTTATCGTAATAAATCAAAACGAAAAACGTTATGCTTTTTTATTAAACATTTGATAAGCTGAATTATGGCGATACTTCCTATTTATAATTGCTTTCATCTAGTTTTGAGGCAAAAAACTGAAGAAGTCAAAAATATTGATATAGAAATAAAAAAACTCGTGGATAATATGTTCCAAACAATGCATGCCACTGGTAACGGTGTGGGGCTGGCTGCAAATCAAGTCGGAATTTCAAAATCCCTTTTCATCGTAGATTTATCCGCAAGCGAGGAAGAGCATCGCCAATCGCCTATAATTCTTATCAATCCAAAAATTGAATATTATTCTGATGATATAGTTGAAGAACTCGAAGGATGTTTGAGCATTCCTCAACTTTACGAGAAAGTACCCCGCTCTAAATCAATTCTTGTAAAATACTATGACCTTAATGAAAAAGAGAACTCACTCGAAGCAAGCGATTTTTTGGCAAGGGTTATACAACACGAATTTGACCATCTGCAAGGTATCATATTTTTCGATAGAATCAGTCGTATAAAAAAAGCACTGATAAAAAGCAAATTAAAGAAAATTCAGACAGGCGAAATCATTGGTAATTATCCAATGGTACTACCCGATGGGACTTTGATTGAACCAGAATTTGAGAATGAGGATTAATATTAGATTTTTTTATATGATAAAAAAAGTTTCAAATATATTTCTTGGTCAAGTTTATCGTAGGATACAATAGCTCTTATTTTCACTCATTTTCATTTATAAATTTTAAAGTTGTCTGATCCAAATAAGGTTTCAGTCTTTTTTCTGCTAAATTAATATATTCTTGAGAAATTTCATAACCAACGAACTTTCGTTCTGTTCTTACTGCTGAAACTGCTGTCGTCCCACTCCCGATAAATGGATCAAGAATAATATCACCCTTAAATGAATAAAGCTGAATTAAACGATAGGGCAATTCTTCTGGGAATGGTGCTGGATGATTTACCCTTTTAGCCAATTCGGGATTCATCACCCATATTGATTTTGTCCACTCCATAAATTGCTCTTTGGCAATGGTATTCTTTTTCCCTTTGGAAATTCTGTTGTAGTCACCCTTTGAAAATACTAAAATATATTCGTGAATATCTCGGAGAATTGGATTTGCAGCACTTTGCCAACTACCCCATGCTGTTGATGGACTGGCGCTCGCTGCTTTGTTCCAAATAATTTCCCCGCGCATATTGTAACCCATGTCAATCATCATTTTGGAAATATAGTCAGAAAGCGGTATATATGGTTTGCGTCCCAGGTTTGCAACATTAATACAAGCACGTCCACCGTTCACAAGCACACG
>JBBISM010000168.1:4998-5657 GCA_037441245.1 Ignavibacteria bacterium
AAGAATTTTCAAGTAACTGCAAATACTCTTTTAATGAAAGGTCATTGTCATAAACTTTTGAAACATTGTAAGGCGGTGAAGTAATCATCAAATGAATAGAGTTGTCTGGCAACTCTTTCATATTTTCTGCAGAACCGAGAATGAATTTATTTACAAATTCATCTGGTAACTTATTTTCCGTCTTGTCTGTTACTTCTTTACCTTCAAGAGTAGAATACAATTTTGAATTGTAAAACTTGGTAGAATCGTGATTTATTCTACCACTTGTGCCAAAAGAGCTGGTTTGAGTTCCCTTTTTCATTGTAACTTCTTAATTGAAAGTTTTAATCTTTTCTTTTTTTGTAAATGTGAAAATACTTCTTGAAGAACAGGATGTATATTTCCACGATTTACCGTACCTTTTTTAATATCTTGATACGGGAAGGATTGATGCCATGCACAGCAACCAATGCCCGTACCCATATCGTTACGGTTCCCCCGGAATACAGTAATGGATCTGATTCATTCTCTGTCTTATCTGCTTTCACCCCATAAAAAAACGGACCCGGCTCCTTATGGTGTGGTCTGTTACATAGCGGACATATCCATTCACCTTCTCTTTGTTTTTCCCAGTCAGCAGAAAATTCTTTACTTACTTCTATGGTTTGTATATTATCGTA
>JBBISM010000169.1:0-5651 GCA_037441245.1 Ignavibacteria bacterium
GCTTTTATTTTTCAAAAGCGTGATTTAGATTTGCTCGGTATAAGCGATAAAAATCCTGACATCGAACACTTAAATACTCTAGATAATTTCTGGATGACTTATGAAATAATGGGAGTTGCACTCGTTGATATGCGTGTTTGGAAATGGCTCTATGAAAATCCAGATGCAACAAGCGAACAATTGAAAAATGAAACAATCAAAATTGCTAAAGAAGTTTGGAATAATTATTATGCTCCAGTTTTCGGAACTAAAGACGAGCCAATTCTTGCAATATATTCGCATATGATTGCTTATCCATTGTATTTATCAGCCTATCCACTCGGACACTTAATTGAATTCCAAATTGAAGAAAATATAGAAAGCAAAAGTTTTGCTAATGAAATGGAAAGAATGCTCGTCGCTGGAAGAATAACTCCTGAGCTATGGATGTTGAATGCTGTTAATAACGGATTGTCAATCGAGCCACTACTGAAAGCGACAGCAAATGCTATTAATTTCTTTAAAGAAAAAATTTAAAGTAAATATGTTAAGGCGGTGGGTAATCGCCGCCTTTATAATATAAAACACTAAGTTAAATTTATCACATTCTTCCGATAACTGATTTCAATTTTTCACGAACTTCATTAGCAATTTCGGCTAAAGATTCGTTTTTAATAGCCATCATAGAGGCAATTGGGTCAATTGCAGCAACTTCCGTTTTGCCCTCAGTATTGACCTGAACAATAACATTGCACGGGAGCATTGTGCCGATTTTATCTTCCGCTTGAAAAGCCTTGTACGCATAATGTGGATTGCAAGCACCGAGTATCTTATATGGCCTAAAATCAACGTCGAGCTTATTTTTTAAGGTTTGTTGGACATCAATTTCGGTTAACACGCCGAATCCTTCTTTTTTCAATTCTTCGGTTACCTTTGCAATTGCCTCATCATAACTGCCATCAATGATTTTATGAAAATAATAACTCATTATTGACTCCTTAAAATTTTTTATTCAATTCATCAATCATTCTAATCAAATATACAATTAATGATATTATCATCAAAATTAAAGCGAGATGAAAACCATAATCAATTATTATTTGAATATCGAGGATAACACCCAAGATAGAAATTCCAATGACGATTACCGCTATTTTTCCAACGGCATTGGAGGGAATAACATAATTGAGTTTATTTTTGGCATAATAACCACCCATAATAATTAATAAATCTCTTGCAATAACAGCCACAGCAAACCACAATGGAATTTTGTTCAGGATAATTGATGTAATCACAGCGCTATTAATGAAAATTTTATCAGCAAGCGGGTCAATCACTTTACCAAATTCAGTTATTATACCGAATTTACGTGCTAAATGACCATCCATCATATCGCTAATGTAAGCAATCAAAAACATCAAGAAAACAAGAGCTTTTTCATCATAGACTAGAAAAAAGCAAAGCGGTATCGAAAGCAAAAGCCGAAACAAACTAATCAAGTTCGATATATTCCATTCAATTTTCATTCTTTTTAATAAACAAAGCTGATAATACTAATGAACTGAAAATACCAATAATCATTGGTTCAAAATTCGTAAAAATTATTGACTGTATCAAATTGCTCAATTCTGCTTCTTTGCCGAGAGTCCATATAAAAGAGAGAATTACTGGTATGAGGATTAAATAAATTACCTTTCTTTGACTAATCACAAACTTTTGTGAATAAGATAAAATTAAGGGTATTAATAATCCAGGTACAGCAATTGAAGCAGTTTTAAAGACAATATCAATCGCTGATGGGATAATCAATGCAACAAAAATTCCGAATACTCCTGTCAATGCAAGTCCAAATTTTATTGCATTATCATCGGATATTCTTTTTAATAATCGTAATTTATGTTTTACTGGGCTAATAATATCATATCCAATTGTTGCAGCGCTTATAAAAGCGTAACTATCAAGTGTTGACATAATTGTAGCTAATAATGCAACAACAAAGATGCCTTTCCAAAAAGCTGGTAAAATCAAATCGCCCATTATTGGATAAGCCAAAAGAGGATTATCAATTGCGATAAAAGCTTTTGCATAGAGTGCAGTCGAGAGAGTTAAAAAATCGAATATCATCCAGAATAGAATGGATACCAAAATACCATTGCGAGCAACTTTATCAGAGGCTGCAGCTGCACATCTTTGATGAAAACTCGGGTCAACAAATGTCTGGAATGAAATAATATACCAAGACAAAATATATTGCCAAGAAAAACCACCGAAAAATTTTATATGGTTTTCTGGTAAAAAGCTGAAAAATTCAAGGGTGAAACCATAGTTTGCAACAGCAAAAAATAATAGCACAAAAAAACCAATATACATCAAAACAAATTGAGCCGAATTGGTCAATACATCTGCTTTAAATCCGCCAGTGAACAGGAAAATAATTGAAATAGCAGTTCCTAAAATTATGGAAAGCCATAAATCCCAGCCCGTGAATAAATTAATCATAACTCCAAGCATCAAGATATAAGCTGCAGGAGTTGTGATTAGCAATACCACAAGCGAAGCAAACAATGAAGGTAGTTTACCGAATCTTGAATTGATTTGCTCTGGAATAGTGCGCGTTTTCGAAAGTCTTATTTTTTTTGAAAGATATAGTGCAAATAATAAAGCGGCAATATAATATGGCAATCCAAAACACACCCAAGCAGATATACCACTTTTAAAAACAAATTCCCCAACACCTAAAATATTACCATACCAAGTTGCAACTAAGGTAGCAACGAAAAGTGGTAGAGTTATTTTCCGTCCAGCAAGAAGAAATTCTTCAACATTGCCTTTTGAGGATTTTGCAGGGGCTAAATAGAATCCAATAAATAAAATGAGAAGAAAATAAACAATGATAATTATTACATCTATGACAGCAAGTTGCATTATTTGACGATTTCTTTTTTGAAATAATCCACAGTCATTGCTAATCCAGTTTCCAAATCAATTTCTGGCTGCCAATTAAATTTATCTTTGATTTTTTGATATGAGATAACACTTCTTCTTTGTTCACCAGCTTTGGCTTCGCTATGAAATTCGATACAATCTGATTTTGTAAGCTCTTTCAATTTTTTAAAAATAAAATTTACATTATGTTCAATAGCAGTGCCAATATTATATATTCCAGAGCAATAATCCATAAGAGCTATCGAATTAGCTTCGACAACATCACTAACATATATATAATCACGGGTATTTAAACCATCGCCATTAATTATGGCTTGTTGACCAGTTAGCATCTTATTAATGAATATAGCAACTACACCAGCTTCTCCCAAATAATTTTGCCTTGGTCCATAAACATTAGCATAACGTAAGCAGACATAATCAACATTATGGACAGATTCATAGTAATACAGATATTTTTCATTAATAAGTTTAGCAATTCCATAAGGTGATATCGGTTCTGTGGGGTCATCTTCTGTAGCAGGAAAATTAATTTGCTCACCGTAAATTGCGCCTCCAGAAGATGCAAAGATAATTTTCTTAACGCCTGTCTTTTTTGCGGATTCGTAAAGGTTTAGCGAACCGATTATATTTGTTTGGGCATCAAAGCAAGGTTCATCAACAGAGATTCGGACATCTATTTGAGCAGCTTGATGATTGATAATATCAAACTTTTCCTGTTTGAATAATTCCAATATTTTCTCATCTGTTATATCCATTTTGTAAAACTTAGCAGCGGGATTAAGATTTTCCGATTTTCCTGTTGATAGATTATCTATTATAACAACTTCATTGCCCAATTCTATATATCTATCAACAATATGAGAGCCTATGAATCCTGCTCCACCTGTTACAAGTATTTTCATAATAATTTAAAAATGATTGATAAAATATTTGTAAATTACAAAACTATAAACTTTTGTCGTCTTATTAGTTGAAAGTTATCTGTTCATTGAAAGCAATATTAATACCAGGAAATAATGATGAAAATCATTCTAATTTTATGTATAATAAATCATTCTATTTTGCTTGCAGATTGGCAAAGTTCGATTCGCAAAGCTGATGAATTACTTGATAAAAAAGATTACCCAAAGGCATTAGAATATGCACAAGAATCGCTCAAATATGCCGAGCAAGAGTTTGGTCGAGCTTCTCAATATTATGCTCAAAGTCTCTCAAAAATTGCTGAAGCCTACTATTTATATGGTAAATTTAATGAAGCACTTCAGTACTTCATTGCGTCTAAAGATGTTTACCTAGATTTAGACCAAAAATATCACAGTGGATATGCCCGAATTATCAACAATATCAGCGTAATTTATCAGCAATCTGGCAGATTTTATGATGCAGAACCATATCTAAACGAAGCAATTTCATTGAAACGTAGTCAGGGATTAACAAAAGACGTATCTTACGCTAAATCTATAAATAATCTTGCTCAATTATATATTGAGTTGGGTAAATACTATGAAGCTGAGCCATTACTATCAGAAGCATTAGAAATAAAGCGAAATCAAGAGGGATTTGATAACGAATCTTATGGATTTTCTTTGCTCAATTTAGGTGTTTTATATAGAAAATTAGGAAATAATGAAAGGGCAGAAGGTTTTCTTGAATCAGCTGTAACAACATTAAAAAAGCATAGAGGCGAACTTGATAGCGAAACAGAAAAAGCGGAATTGAACTTAGCTTATACATATCTGGCACTCGGCAAGCAAAAAGAAGCAAAAGCAATATTACAAAAGTCAACTTCTGAAAAAGCGATAAAGTCAAGGCAAACCAATCCTGAATTCCCATCAACATTATACAACCTTGCACTATTGCATTGGTCTTTCGATGAAGGAGAAAAAGCCAAAGAATTAATTAATCAGGCTTTGGAATTAACCGAAAAAGACTTCGGTAATGGTCATCCGCTCTATTCGTCGTGTTTGAATGCTCTCGGTACTATTCATTGGATTGAAGGAAACTTAGATAAAGCCCAACAATATTTAGAAAACTGCTTGTATTTGAGAAAACAGGTTATAGGAGATAAGCATCCAGATTATGCAACTACATTGAATAATCTCGCTGGATTATACAAAGATATGGGATATTATGACAAGGCAGATCAGTATTATAAGACAGCTTTCTCAATTTATCTTGAATTAATTGATAATTATTTCAATTTTCTAAGTGAAGAAGAAAAAAGTCGTTTCTTCAATTCTTTCAAAGAAAGATTTGAAATGTTTAATTGTTACGTTATTACTCGTTTTGAACAGAACCCAAAATTGCTGAGTGATATGCTTAATATCCAATTAGAGACCAAAGCAATTTTAATAAATTCATCAAAAAAAGTTCGCTCGAATATTCTAAATAGCAATAATCAGGAGTTGATTACTAAATACAATGAATGGCTCGAAAAAAGGGAGCAATTATCAAGAATTTATCTACTTTCGAAAAGAGAAATTCAAGCACAGAACATAAACATCGAAAACTTGAAGGATACTATTATACAACTAGAAAAGTACTTGACTCGCTATTCATCAGAATTTCAAAAAATTTACGATAAACCGCAAATATCCTGGAAAGATATCCAAACTAAGCTCAAACCAAATGAAGCTCTTATTGATATAATCAGATTCAGATTTTTAGAACGTGCTAAATCCGATGTGATTTATTATGCTGCTTTGATTCTTACTAGTGAAACT
>JBBISM010000170.1:0-5247 GCA_037441245.1 Ignavibacteria bacterium
AAATTATCCGCAATCCAATTGATAGTATATGGAATTTTGAAAAAATTGCACCCCCAAGCGAAGATACTACCAAAACCGAAGCACCACATTGGCTTATTGCCTTAAAGAATTTTAGTATCGAAAATGGGAGATTTTTTCTTTCTGACCCACTCGATACAAACGAAAGTCATAGCAGAATAAATTATAGCTTGATGAATATTGATAACCTAAATATCGAATTAACTGCAGAAGCAGATTTAAAAAAGGATTCTTATTTTTTAAATCTAATAAATATTCAATTTGTTGAAAGTTATAGCAAATTTAAACTTGACAAATTGGGGTTGATAATAGTTGCAAATGAAAATCAAGTTGAGATAAAAGATTTAAATCTAACAATTGATAATCTTAATATTGGTATTGATGTTGTTGCTGATAATTTCAATTTTAATTCACCAGCCATTGAAGAAAGCGTATTCAAAATTGATTTGAAATTGAATACCTTTAGCTTCGACGTTTTTAATTATTTCTTTGCTTTTCCAGTTGATTTACCTTCAATTGATGCTTTTCGCCTTAACGCAGTCGGTGATTTAAATAATCTAATAGTTAATGATTTAGTGGTCAATATTGGGAATTCAGAAATTTCCCTACAAGGCAAAGTACTTAACTTACTCGACTTTGATAAATTTCGTTATGATGTAGAAATTGCTAATATTTCGCTATTTGAACGTGAGATTAATGATTTAAAGAGGTTGATTGGTGATTTGCCCGATTTTAAAATGATTAGATATGTCGGTAGTGTCAATGGAAACGATGATGAAGTAAATACTCAGTTCAATTTAATCAGCAATATCGGTTCAGTATCAGGAAATTTTAGTATTTCGAATATATCGCAATTTCCTTTATATATATGCTCGATTGAGATGAGGAATTTTAATTTGATGCCAATAGTAGATGACAGTTTTTTCAATTCATTGATTAATGGGCATATTAAAATGTCTGCCTCAGGCAATGATTTGGGTGACTTGCTCTTAAATGTAGAAGCGGATATTTATGATTCATTCATTGCTAATCGAACCATAAGGAAGGGAATTATTAATGCAAATATCATTGAATATGGTAAAATTAATCTTGATACAGTATTCATTGAATTTTTCAATCAGGTAAAAGATGAGGATATTTGGTTGATAGAAGATGAGCGTGAATTTATCGGCATGAAAGGTTTTCTAGATATATCCAACCACTCAAAACCCCAATATAATTTGGTCAGTCAATTCGAGGCGTTGAATTTATATAAGATTTTTCGTAATAGCGATTTCCCAAATAGTCTCACTGGTAATTTATCAACAGTGGGAAGCGGTTTTCATATAGATAGCCTCGAAACACAAATTGCATTACAAATAGAGCAATCAATTTTCAAAGATAGGGTGCTTTTACCTTTTCAATTAGACATTCTTTTTCGAAGAGACCTCAATACCCGAGAATTTAGAATTAACTCTGATTTCGGCGATGCTATGATAACTGGAGTTTTTAGTTATTCAGAGTTGATACCAACACTTGCTAAGCAAGTGGATTATCTTGTTGATTATTTCGAACATAAACTTTATACGATTAATCCCGAATTTGTATCTTCCGATATTGTCAATAAAGAAGTTGAGTTAATATCACAATTCCCTAAAATGCACTTCAATCTTGATGCTGAAATAAAAAATTTAGCCACTTTTTCATTTCTTCTTTCAGATATTGAATTGTTTTTAAAAGCAGATATTAAGTTGAATTATTCTTCAGATTTCGATTATAGTAAGCTTGATATCGAAAATATCTCAGTAAGAACAATAAATATAAAAGATAAAGATTTATATTTTACGACAAATGCTTTGGATTTAACTGGTAAAATCAATTTTGTTATAACCGATTCAATTACATCTTTGCGAGATTTAGATATAAAAGCTCAATCTATATCTAATATGATTATAAATGAATTGACTTTTCGAAATCCGAACCTTTATCTCAAATTTTCAGGAGATTTAGCAAATTTTGATTTTTCGACAACTATGAATGATGACTTTTTCTATTCTGGCAAGGGCTATGTATATTTCAAATCGAATGAAGTTGATATATTGTTTGATACCTTAACCTTTGCCTCGAATGATTTAATTTGGCAAACTAACCAAGAAATTTTAGCAAAATATAGCCACGAAGGATTAATTATTGAAAAACTGTCTTTATATCGTGAATCCGCAGAAAAAATCGAATTAAATGGAACTTACAGAAAAGAATTTGCTGATGGTATTAAGATTTTGATAACTCATTTTCCTATTAAAGATATTGATAGGTTCAGCAATGGCGCTATGAGGGATATTTTACCCGATTTGAAAGGTGATATAGATTCATTAACAGTTAGAATAGAAGGTTCATTAGATTCTCCTATTATTGATTTATCATTAAAATCAAATGATATTGAGCTTAATTCTAGCAAATTAGGTTTATTAAAGGCGGAATTACAGCATAACCGAAGCAATATCAATGGGAAAATTTGGATTGAAATTCCTACAAGGACTTCATCTAATTTGATAACAATTGATGTATTTAGTTTACCAATTGATTTATCTTTGGGCGATATCGAAGATAGATTTCATAATAAAGCATCTGTAAATATCCGTTGTAAATTAATTGAGTTGCCGATGGCTTTTGTTCAACCATTTGTAACCCAACTTGAAGAACTAAGAGGTTCTATTTCAGGCGAACTCAATATTTATGGTCAAATGCCTGACAAATTACAGTTTGTAGGCTATGCCGGATTACATCAATCTTCATTCGTTTTGTCAGCTAATAACTTAAAATACTATGCAAATGGCAGGGTGAGAATTACCACTGATGAAATAATAATCGAAAACATTAATCTAAATAATGCTCCCGAAGATTTATCCAACGGTACAGCTTTTATTACGGGTACAATCAAGCATAGGGAGTTTAATCCAAATTATTTAGATATCAGCATTTCAACCCCTCGTTTTATGCTACTCAGCGATGCGTCTGTAAAATCTATGCCTACATTATATGGTAAATTCATAATCGCTACGGGACCAAATCCGCTTCGATTTTGGGGAAGTTTTGCGGAACCCAATCTTGATGGTGATATTTCAATTTTAAGAGCTGACTTAAAAATGCCTGATGAATTTGCCTCACGTCCAACTCGTTCTGCAATGATGTACGAAATCAGGGAGAATTATTACCAGGCAAGAATTTCCAGAGATACAATTACCAGTAATACCTCAGAAGCTTTACAAAATATCCCAACAAAAGATATTGCTGATTTAATTAATTATGACCTACGAATCAGATTTGTTGGTCAATTTATTTTAATGATGAGTATAAGTGGTTCACAACTTATTGCTTATATAGGAACTCAAGATAGAACAGTACCAATTCGGTATGTAAAATTGAGGGATGAACAAGAACCACGTTTGTATGGTGATATTAATGTCAAGGATGGCTCAGTACTTAAATTATATAAAGTATTTTCAACACGTGGAAATGTATATTTTCCAACAGGTTCGATGATTGATCCAGGTTTAGATTTAATTGCTGAATACAGCGGGAAAACCTATGTCGGTGGAAATTCAAAAACATACCTTGTCCGTTTGAACTTGACAGGCACAAAAAATCTTCCGAATATGAGCTTTACATATTTTCTCGATGGAGTTGAACAAACTGGTGATTCAACATCAATTAATGAAAATGCCTTGTTTTTATTAATGACTGGCAAGACAAAGCAAGAACTTTTCGAAAGTGGTTCAGCAGAATCAGATATTTTCCGTGAAACTTTTACTTCATTACTCTCGACTGAGACTTCGAAAGCATTAAGCGATTTATTGAGTGGAACTGAAGTGATACAGAGCGCAGATATTAACTTTGAAGGTGGTGATTTTCAAACAGCCCGATTAAGATTGACTGGAAGACTATTTGGCGATATTAGCTGGGAACTGGGTGGCACTGTTGCTGATTTAGCTAATAACAATACATTTAGCATAGATGTTCCTCTTGCATCACTGCTAAATACAAATTTACTAAATATGAATGTGCAGGTAAGTACAACAACAAATTTTTCGACGACAAACTCGATTGACCAGAAAAACTGGGAGATTAAGATTAAAATTGGTGGTAATTGGTAATTTCGATAAAAGTTGGTGATTTATGATAAAAAAAATATATGTTCTGACTTTTCTATGTTTTCTAATTGTTAATACCGAAACTTTGATTGCATCCGAATCGGATTCAATCAAAATCTACTATTTGGGAGCAATAGATATTCTTGGTTACCATTCAAAGGAAATTAGGGAATCAAGTTTAACTATTCTTGATTATCCACAATTGAAATGCAGAAAGTCATACCATCAGGTAGAATCCGAACTAACTCGAGAGGCGAATCTATGCTTTTTCTGCGAGGGGCTGGTGAACGTCAATTGGGTGTTTTTTTTGATGGTGTGCCTATTAATGTTCCCTGGGATAATAGATTTGACCTTTCCTTTTTGCCTCCAGACTTAATTGGCAATATTACTGTTAATTCAAATGCTACCTCTGTTTTGCTCGGACCGAATGTACTCGGTGGAGTTATGAATATTAATACTTATGAACGTGCCACAGATGGTTTTGGTACGAGTATCAGATTGCAAGGTTCAAACTCAGAATCTTATTATTTAAGCTTATCCACCGATGGCAAAATTGATAAATTTAACTATATTGCTAAAGTTTCATATAGAGATGTCAAAGGGGATTTACTTTCTTCCAATGCACCGGATACTCTATATTTTCAAGATAATAATTCAAGATTTAGAACTAATACAACCAAAAAGCAGTTATCGGGTTATATTCGTGGCGAATACGATTTTGGATTCAATAAATCTGGATTATCTTTTTTATTAATTAATGGTGAAAAGGGGGTTGCTCCTGAGTCCCACTTGTTACAGTCTAATACAAGATTTTGGAAATATCCAGAATGGAAACGCTTCCTCATTACGATGAATAATGAAACATATTTAACTGAATATCTAACTCTGAATAGCACTTTTTGGCTTGATGATTTTTCCCAACGTATTGATTCTTATGATTCAGCGGATTATAACAGAATTGTTGATATTCAAAATGACAAAGATTTGACCATCGGCGCGAGATTAGCATTAAGATATGGATTAAGCAAGGAACAAAGATTAGCATATGTATTAAACGCTTTTACAACAAATCATAAAGAGCAAATCAATCAGGATACTG
>JBBISM010000170.1:5257-5628 GCA_037441245.1 Ignavibacteria bacterium
ATCAGAATTTAGTCAGAATACTTTAAGCACTGGATTGCAGTATCACGGTAATTTCGGAGAATTAAATTTACTTGGGGGGCTTTTATACGACTATAATAAAACTCCGAAAACTGGTGTTTTTAAAGAATTTAAAAATTCTTCGAGTAATGATTTTACTTTTTTTATCAATTCTTCATATTTCATTACCGATAGAATTTCGCTATTCGGTAATTTCAGTCGTAGAACTCGTTTCCCAACTATGCGTGAGGCATATTCAGGTGCTTTGAATCGTTTCAAAGTGAATCCAGGATTGAAATCAGAGACAGGTTTTTTGACTGAACTTGGATTGAATATTCGATTCTATAACTTCTTTATGCAGTTGAGCGGATTCC
>JBBISM010000171.1:0-5592 GCA_037441245.1 Ignavibacteria bacterium
AATAAATTGATTTTATGGAATTTTTATACAAAATTGGTAAATGCCCTGCACGTGCAAATGATATGGTATTGGTTTTTTTATCAAGAAAAATGCAGTTAATTGTAATAAACATAGATTTATCAATCTTTTTATAGAGCGATGAATTAATCTTTTGAAGAAATTCCGTGGGAGAATCAATATTATCAATTATTGCTAAAACAGTCCCTTTGAGTTGAGCCATTAGGAAAGCTGCGTTCATACCTTTGCCAGAGACGTCGCCTATAATGATAATTATTTTATCATCTGATTCGAATATATCATAATAATCTCCTCCGACTTCTTCCGCAGGTTGAGAAAAAAATTCAATAGAATATGTATTATCTTTGGGGGAGTATTTTGGCAATAGGTTTTGTTGAATGTTTCGAGCGATAGCCAGTTCTTTTTTTAGCCTTTCTTTTTCGAAGGACTCTTCAAGTAATTTAGCATTTTCAAAAGCTATATTTATATTTTCACTAAATGCGGTTAGTACTTTCAAATCACTATAATCGAAGCCATATTTATCACTATTTAGTAATATTAAAGAACCATAACGGTGTGTATCTTTTTGTATGGGAATAATAATAATGCTTTGATACCATCCTACTTTGCTAATTTTTGATTGTATTTCGGTATGTTTTACTATATCTTGAATTATTGTAGGATTTTTGAAACGCTTAAATAGGTGGTGAAGTTTTTCATTTGATATTATCTCGATTTGTTGTTGAGTAAAATTCTGAAAGGATACGATATTCATATTTTCATCGTCATAAATCTCAATCCATCCAGAATGTGCTTGGCTTGTATTGATGGCCAAATTCGTAACACTATCTAAGATTTTATCAAAGTTTTGAGTATTGGCAATTAGTTTGCTTATATATGCAAGTGAATTAATTTCATAGATTCTCTTATCAACGATAGTTGAAGTTGGAATGGTAATTATTGTCGAACTGAAAATTTTAAATATGAAACCAAGATAAAAACAAAAAATTGCTGATATTAAAACCGGAAATCCAACGGAATATTTATAAAAGATTTCATAAATTGAGCTATCCCCGCTTGCGTTTACCCAAACAATTATCCCCAAAATGCTTACAAGAAACGTTGCTAATGATATCCAAACTTTGTACTTTCTCTCTAAGACAGATATCCATGATAATTTTTTTGCATTGAAAAAGCTGGAAATCATTATATAAATTAGAAGAACCACTATTATGGCTTTAATGATTGAAGAGTTATTATCGAATAGGAAATAATTTGTGCAGTCTAATAAATATATAGCAGGAAAAATGACCATCAATCGAGAATTATATAGACTTGTTTTTCGATGCCGATTTATATTATGCCATTTTATGCTATAGCTAAAAATATAAAGCATAATAACAAGATTGATTAACGCTATAAAATTGGCAAAAACAATTTCTCCTATTGATAAATTATATTTTCCATCTGGTAAACTAAAATTTAATACCAATAGCAATATCAAAACGATTAAAGTTTTGGTTGTATCATTTAAAAATTCGGTATCATCAATTTCGGATGTATGTATTTTGACTGGATAAATCGTTATAAATATTGCAAAAGCCAAAATCCCGAAAGACAATGCCTGCCATAGATAATAATAAAAGGAATCGTTGAATTTGAATGAAAAAAATAAAATATCGCCGATTGCCTTGAGTATAAATGTTATTAGAGCAACGGTTATATAATAAAATTTGTTATTTACATTGAAAATCAATGATTTTATGTTATTGTTAAACTATTCTAATTTAATTACGTTAATTTTATATAAATGTTTCCTTAAAAAGCAAAATTGGATAGTACTAAGATATACCATAGTTTTGTAATATATATTTTGTACCATTGCAAATCAGAATTATGAAATGATACCAATACTAACTCCCGAAGAAATGCGAATTGCCGATTTGAAAGCAATCGAGTATTATGGCATCAGTGGTTCGTTATTGATGGAAAATGCAGCCCGTTGTTCTGCCGATTTTATTAGAACTTTTGCTGAAAAGAACAACAAAGTAATTGTTTTTTGCGGTTCTGGGAATAATGGGGGAGATGGTTTCGCTCTCGCCAGGCATTTATCTAACGATTTCAATGTGATGGTTTATTATATTGGTGATTTGAATAAGATGTCTCCTGAAACTAAATTAAACTTCGATATTACGAGCAAATTAGTAATCATAGAATATTTATTTTCTGAAGAACAGATTAATAGTATAGACTTAACTTCTGACATAATTATTGATGCATTGATTGGTATAGGTGGCTCTCACAATTTAAAAGGATTGATAATCCCAATTTTAAAAAAATGTAATAGTCATATGCAAGCAGTGAAAATCGCTATTGATTGCCCAACTGGATTGAATTCATTATCTGGTGAAGTGAGTGAATACTGCTTCAAAGCTGATTATACAATAACTATGTATGCCCCAAAAATAGGAATGTTTTTTGGAGATGCTCCAGAATTTTGTGGTAAAATCATAACAGTCGATTTAGGTGCACCTCGAACTATTTTATCAGAGATTGCTAAAAACTATGTATTAGAAGATGAGGATATAAATAAGCTCTTACCCCGCCGGAAGCGAATAAGCTCAAAATTTGATTATGGAAAACTATTGATAATGGCTGGCTCAAAGAATATGCCAGGGGCATCTGCATTGACAGCGAATTCAGCTATCAAATCTGGTGCTGGTTTGGTATATCTAATGACTCCTACATTGCATCCATCACTCTTACCTGAAATCATTCCTATCAGTTTACCGATGACAGATTCGGGAACAATTTCGATGAAAGCATTAGATTGTATATTTGATTATGCTAATAATTGTGATGTAATTGCTATAGGTCCTGGTATAGGAGATAATCAGGAAACAATTGAATTGACGAAAAAAATAATTGATAGTTTCTTATCAACAAAGAAAATAATTGTAGATGCTGATGCTATAAAAGCCATTTCCAAAGATAAAAAATACGCGACAAATCTCATTATAACGCCTCATACTGGAGAATTTGCTCGACTAATAAATATTGAAAGAAGTCAGTTAGAAAAAAATCCTTTAGAAATAGCAAATCATTGGGCTCAAAAAATGAATTGTATAATTCACTTGAAATACGTTCCCAGTATAACAACAGATGGGAATATTTCATATATTAATACAAAAGGAAACCCTGGAATGGCAACAGCCGGCAGTGGAGATGTCTTAACTGGGATTATAACATCATTATCCGCACAGTGTTTAGAGCTATTAATGGCAGTGGCATTGGGTTCCTACATACACTCCAAAGCGGGCGATTTACACAAAGAGAATTATTCTCAATTCTCACTGACAGCATCATCACTAATCAATTGTTTAGACCAAATCCTACCATAATGAAACAAATATTTAAAAAACTAATACTGATATTACCCTCTATTTTAATTATTTCCATAATCTTTATTCTTTCAAGTCAACCATTGCTCTCATTACCTGATATTGGTATTGACTTTTTCGATAAATTATTACACTTTATAGCATATTTTATTCTTGGGATTTCTTTGCAATTTTCTGTTTTCGGATTGAATAAAAATTTGCAAATAAAACATTCAATCTCAATTGTCCTTATAATTGGTCTTGCCTATGCTGGTTTTGATGAATATCACCAATCAAAGGTACCTAACAGAGATGCAAATATTTATGATTTCATTGCAGATGCTATTGGTCTTGTAGTTTCAACTTTACTTATAAATAAAATCAAAAACATTGTGAATAGTTTTTTGAAAAATCAATGATAGGATTTGTTATAGATTCGGAAATTAGAGAATGCAAAGCCCGAGCAGGTAGGATTATAACTAATCGTGGTATAATTGAAACGCCTGTATTTATGCCAGTTGGAACTCAAGGTGCTGTTAAAGCAGTTTCTAATCGCTTTCTCGAAAATTGTGGATTCAACATCATTTTAGGCAATACATATCATTTATATTTACGTCCTGGAATTGATGTTATCGAAAGATTCAATTGTTTGCACCAATTTATAAATTGGAATAGAGCAATTTTAACTGATAGTGGCGGTTATCAGATATTTTCTCTTCAGGAATTACGTCGCATAAACGGCAAGGGAGTTACATTCAAATCCCATATTGATGGCTCAAGTCATTTTTTTTCGCCAGAAAGAGTCATTGAAATTCAAAAAATTTTTGGTCCCGAAATAATGATGATACTCGATGATTGCCCGCCCTATCCTTCCGATAAGAATGATGTTAAGTGTTCGATGGAATTATCTTTGAAATGGGCTGAACGATGCAAGAATAAATATCTGGAACAAGTTGATAATAGTAAGCAGGCATTATTTGGAATTGCTCAAGGAGGGATGTATAAGGATTTGAGAAAAGAATATATCGAGAAATTGATAGATTTAGAATTCAATGGATATGCTATTGGTGGTTTATCAGTCGGAGAGCCGGCAGAATTGATGTATGAAATTTGCGATTATTCGACTGATTTTTTACCCAAGAACAAACCTCGTTATTTAATGGGAGTAGGAACTCCCGAAAATATCTTAAACGCTATAATGCTTGGAATTGATATGTTCGATTGCGTCTTACCAACAAGAAATGCTCGTAATGGGCAATTATTCACTAAACGGGGCAAAATAAATATCAAAAATTCTAAATATAAATTCGACAAATCACCAATTGATGAAACACTCGATAATTATGCCAGCCAAGAATATTCGCTTGGATATTTGCGTCACTTATTTATTAGCGGAGAAATTGCAGGATTGCAAATTGCAACAGAGCACAATCTCGCATTTTATAAATGGCTTGTTACAGAAGCGAGAAAAAAAATTATAGAAAATGAATTTATTGAGTGGAAAGACAATTTAATTCGTAATTTTGTGAATAATAAAATAGATGTTTAATTAATACAAAGAACAAGCTATGACAATATTTTTCATAATAGCTCAACAGCAACCCGCAGGAGGTTTCGGACAGATGATGCCAACATTATTGATGTTTGGAGCTGTTATTTTAGTAATGTATTTTCTATTAATCAGACCACAACAGAAACGGCAAAAAGAACACCAGAAGATGATAGGAAGTATTAAAAAAGGGGATAAAGTTGTTACATCAGCAGGGATACATGGAACTGTAACAGATTTAGATGATAAAACATTCGAGATTCAAATCGCTGATAATACAAAGGTCAGATTTGAAAGAGCCTCAATAGCTGCGAAAAAGTAAACTTATCAATGCTCGTAAAACCTATGAATACAATAGAAGAAGCCTTATTAGACCTTGTCTCAGGGAAAATGATAATTGTTATGGACGATGAAGACAGGGAAAATGAAGGTGATTTAATCGCATCTGCAGAGTTATGCACTCACGAGACAATAAATTTTATGTCTTCAAAGGCAAAGGGATTAATATGTTTAGCAATTACCCCTGAAAGGGCTTTGGAGCTAAGATTAGATGAAATGGTTCAAGATGGCTCTGGATTGCACGGTACCAAATTCACTGTCTCAGTAGATTACAAACACGGCACAACAACCGGCATATCTGCCTTCGATAGAGCTGCGACAATTAGA
>JBBISM010000172.1:0-5523 GCA_037441245.1 Ignavibacteria bacterium
AATGAATCAAAAGGATAATCAAATTGATAGCAATCTCATCGGTCAATTTGGAGTCGGGTTTTATTCAGTATTTATGGTTACCGATAAGATTACAATTGAAACCAAATATGCTCAAGACCGTTCCATTGCTTTGATGTGGGAATCAGTGAGTGAAGATAAATACACAATAAAAGAAATCGAAAGAATTACCAATGGTACGAAAATTTATTTCAAATTAAAAGATGAATATAAAAAATATTCCGATGTAAATGTTGTAAAGCAAGTTTTAAAAAAATATTCAAATTTTGTTGATTTCCCTATTTATGTTAACGGTGAATTAGTAAATACAATTTCAGCCCTTTGGCATCGAAAAAAAGGCGAAATAACAGATGAAGAAGCGAATGAATTCTATACTTTCATCAGTGGCGACACGAACAAAACACTTGGATTTATACATTTCTCAGTAGAAGGAAATATAAACTTAGAAGCATTGCTATTTATTCCCTGCCATAAGTTTTCATTCTGGTTAAAAGATGAATTTGCTAAAGGTTTACAGCTTTACTCAGGCCGCATTTTTATTAGTGATAACATTGAAGAATTATTACCTGACTACCTCAAATTTGTAAGAGGTGTTGTTGATACTGTTGATTTACCTCTCAATGTATCAAGAGAAGTTACTCAAGCTAATCCTCTACAAGCTAAGATAAGAAACATATTGACAAATAAAATTCTGAGTTATTTAGAAGACCTTGCAGTAACAAATCCAAATAAATATAGACAATTTTATGATAATTTTGGCTCGCTATTTAAATTAGGGCTAAATTCAGATTATTATAATAAAGAGCGATTAATAAACTTAATGCGATATGAATCTACATTTATCGAAAAAGGGGAAAGAACTACCCTTAAAGATTATGTTTCAAGAATGAAAGATAATCAAAAAGAGATTTACTATATTATCGGAGACAAAAGGGAAACTATTCTCGAAAACCCAAAATTAGAGTATTTTTTAGAAAACAATATAGAAGTTATATTACTCAATGACCCATCAGATTTTATAAGCTTCCCATATATTTTAAAATATCAGGACAAACTTATCCAATCCATTGAAAAAGCTGACTTAGACTTAAGTACAGAAAGCAAATATGAGAATTCATTGAGTCAAGAAGCAATTGATTCGATTATCAAACTTTTCAAAGAAATACTCGGCGATAAAATTGAAAATGTTGTACCATCGAAAAGATTAGTCGAATCGCCAATAACACTGGTCTCTTCTCATAGCGGTCTGGATTCGCAAATGGAAAAGATAATTAAGCAAATAGACAAGGATTTTACTTTATCGAAAAAGATACTTGAGGTAAACACTTCTCACCCTTTGATTATAAATCTTTGGAAAATGTATATTGCAAATAAATCTAACGACTTAATTAATAAAATCATATATCAATTATATGAAGGTTTACTTATTATTGAAGGGGAATTAGAAAACCCAATCAAATATATAAACCGAACAAACGAAATACTATTGCAAACAACTGAATCAATTATGAATTAAAAGATTTGAGGACTAAATGAAACTTTCAGAATTCCGTTACACAATACCGAAAAACATAATAGCAAAATTTCTAGCAGACCCAAGAGATAGTTCTCGACTTATGGTCATCGAAAAAAAATCTGGAAAGTTAATTGACGATGTATTCAGAAATATTGTTGATTACTTTGACAAGGGAGATTGCTTAGTGCTGAATCAAACGATGGTATTCCCTGCAAGATTGCACGGTAAAAAAGAGAAAACAAATGCAAGTATTGAGGTGTTGCTATTGCGCCAGCTAAAAGCTGAAGATAGAATCTGGGATGTAATAGTCGAACCTGCTCGCAAAGTACGAATTGGCAACAAAATTTATTTCGATGATTTTAAATTTTATTGCGAAGTTATAGATAACACAACCTCGAGAGGAAGGACAGTTCGTTTCAGTTATAACAATAATTTATTCGAAGTTATAAAAAGAATCGGTGAAATGTCTTTACCATCATACATAAAACGAGAACCTTTAGAGCTTGACAAAGAAACATATCAATGTGTATTTGCCAATGATAATTACTTAGCTTCGATAGCCCCACCCACGGCTGGTCTTCATTTTACAGAAGAATTAATAAAAAAAATCACTGACAAAGGAGTTAGAATTGCCTATGTTGTGCTGAATATTAGTCAAGGCGTATTCGAGAATATTGAAGTTGAAGATTTAACAAAGCATAGAATGTACTCCGAATATTATGAAATTTCACGTGAAGCCGCTGAAACTATAAACAAATCACTTAAATCAAAGAAAAAAGTATTTGCCGCTGGTGTTTCAGTCGTTAGAGCCCTCGAATCATCAGTTCTAACATCAGGAACTGTAAAACCGAATAAAGGATGGACAGATAAATTTATCTATCCACCCTATGATTTTAAGATTGCTACCCATTTAATAACAAATTTTCATCCACCCGCATCCCCCTCACTTCTACTAACAGCTACTTTCACCGGAAAAGAATTGCTATTCAAAGCATACAAAAAGGCAATGAAAGATGATTATAGATTTTTTGCTTATGGGGATGCTACTTTGATTTATTAAAATCAACTATTACTCACATTTTTTCAGTAAATTAGCACTTGTTTTTCACACAGGTTGCTAATTTAATGATAAATTTTGATAATCTCGATTTTAATGAATTTGAAACGACAGATTTCCCACAATGGCTTGAAATCGCTCTCCAATCATTGAAGAACTCTTCTGATGTGGATAAATTATTTTCCAAAAACGCAGATGATTTAACAATCAAACCAATATATACACATCAGGATAATCAAAACATTCATAATCTAATCAATTCCCTTCCAGGACTAACACCATTTTTAAGACATAACAATCCCGATGGTAATTTGATAAATTCTTGGGATATATTGCAAGAATTAAATTACTTCAACCCGACCGACTTTAACAAGGCAATATTAGACTCTTTAAACAGGGGACAAAACTCAATAAAGCTCAGACTACTAAATACGAATTATATTTATACAGATAAATTAGCTACAAACATAAATGATTTAACTGGTTTATCTATTGCTTTGAAAGGTGCAGATTTATACTCATTTCCAATTTACCTTGATGCAGATTCATTTTCACATACTTTTTTACCGCTTTTAAAACTTCACTGCGATAATTCTCAGTTCAACTCGAATGAAATCAAAGGTGGCTTATATTTCGATCCAATTACACAAAGTATTTTAACAGGTAAATTGATAAATGAACTCTCTTTACAACGACAACTTTATGATCTATTCGATTATACCCAAAAACATTTTAAAAAATTTACTTTCATTAGTTTAAATGGTTATATTTATCATAATTGTGGAGCTACATCAGCTCAGGAATTAGCTTTCTCCATTGCTAATGCAGTTCAATATTTAAAAACGCTGGAATCATCAGGAATTGATATTGAGCAAGTCGCAAACAAATTTATTTTGGTCTTGGGTATCTCGACAGATTTTTTCAATCAAATAATTAAAATTCGTGCGGGGCGTTTGTTATGGTCAAAAATAACTGAAGCAATTGGATTTCCACCAAATGATAGGAAAATAAAAATTCATTGTGTTACATCGCAAACCAATAAGTCAATTCTTGATCAACCAGCAAATATACTGCGTGTTATTATAGAAACCTATTCATCAGTAATAGGTGGTGCCGATTCTATAACAGTGCTACCACACGATTATCTCACTCTCAATCCAAATGAGTTTTCTGACAGAATTGCAAGAAATATCCAATTAGTCATAAACCACGAAACCGCGACAAATAGAACAATAGACCCGGTCGGTGGAACATATTTCATTGAAAATCTAACTAATTTGATTGCACAAAAAGCTTGGGAAATATTTGAAAAGATAGAAAGTAGCGGTGGTTTTTATAATAGTTTATTAAAATCCATACCACAGCTTACTATATCGAAAATTGCTTCCGAAACAATCGAAAAAGTTCAAAAAAGAAGCAAAAATTTGGTTGGAGTGAATGTTTATCCCGACAATTCCGAATCAATTCCAAAAATTGACAATAGCGCACTTTTGCAAATGAAGCATTTCATTCAAACAAACGATAATGATATACCTGCGATAATCAGTGAAAATGAAAATATTTTAGAGGCATTCTATGAACAATTTAAATCTGGAGAGAATTTTATCAATATCAGCAAACGTATTAATGTAATATCTGACTACATTGATATAGAAAATATCCAGATTGTCCGTTATCCAAAATATTTCGAGGAACTAAGATTAAATGCCAATGAATTAAAATTATCAGGTACACCACTGCCAAAATTTTTACTCCTTAATTTTGGAACAATTGAACAATTTATGGCAAGACGTGATTTTTCTAAAGATTTTTTGCAATCTGGTGGATTTGAATGTATAGTGAGTCCCCCATTCGAATCTTCTCCAGATGGTATAAAAAAAGCTATCGCTTTTATTATTGAATCATCATTACAACATTTAATTATTTGTTCTGATGACAGTCTCTATCCCCTATTTGTTGAAGATTTTTCAAATAAGTTAAAAACTATAAACTCAAATTATTATATACTGCTTGCTGGAAATCCCGAGAAATATACCAGAGATTACACAACTATAGGCGTTGATGAATTCATCCATCTTAAAGTCAATGCTTATGAATTACTTAAATACTTACAAAGCAGATTCAGTTCTTATTGAACTCTTATACATTGAAAATTGAATGAATAGCTCATAAGATATTCATAAATTTAAAATTTATTCGCATATTATTAATAATTTACTTAAATTAGTTAAGAGTAAATAATTGCAATTATTAATAACAAAATAAATGGAGTTTCAATGAAAAAAACAATTTTAACAATTTTCTGCATCATAATTGCAATATCAGCTGCTTTAAATCTATACTCAGCTTCCCCGCTGATGACATTAGTAGAAGAGGTAACAAGTGGCAATTGTGGTGCCTGCGCCTCTCAAAACCCTGCATTATACGATTATATAAAAAAGAACTTGGATAAAATAGTTCCTGTAATATACCATAGCGGCAATGGATTAGACGAACCGATGTATGACCATAATCCACAAATGCTTGGTAATAGAATTTGGGGGACCTATGTATCTGGTACATTAGGCACTCCAGCAGCCTGGGCAAATGGTAAAAAGGTTTCATTATCTCAAGTACAGGGCGAAGTCATACAAAATTCAAAGAAAGAATCGCCGATTTCAATATATGTACTTGAAAAGAGAAACAACGATATCATTACAGTAACCGTCATAATTCATTCTGATGATGCAATAATCGGTGATAAAAGAATGTTTCTTGTCGTTGTTGAAGATGAAATAATCACACCGAAAGCATTGCGTAATGGGGAAAGAATCTTTCCGTGGGTAGCACGCGCAATGATACCTGGCGCCCACCCCAATCAAGGAGAAAAAATCAATTTAGCCCCAGGTCAGGCAAAGACATTTAAATATTCTTTTCATATGCATCCCGATTG
>JBBISM010000173.1:0-5495 GCA_037441245.1 Ignavibacteria bacterium
GGGGATAATACAAAACCATCCAAACTTTCATTAAAAAAGGGGGAAATAAAAGATATTAGCATTAAAGTGGATTTTAATAATCTTCCACCTCAACCATTTTAATGGAGAAAAGACTATGAATCAATTAAAATATATTTTTTTCATTATTTACCTTTTTTCCATTATTCATTGTGCTCCATTAAAAGCCGAGAAAGGTCATATTCAGGGTAGGGTGTTTTCACTCGAGACAAACAAGCCTTTGCCTGGTGCTTCTGTAAGAATAGAAAGAACAGCATTTGGCGCTATCGCCAATAAAAATGGGTTATTCAAAATTCATTCTGTTAAAAGTGGCAATTATACTTTAATTGTCAGTCTCGTAGGTTATAAGCAAAAAAAAATTGATATAACTATTCCAGCCAACGACACTGTCTTCATCGAATGTTTTTTAGAAGTACAGGCAATTCAAACGGAAGATATAATCGTTTCAGCAAGCAAAAGGGTGCAATTAGTTCAGGAAGTACAAGTTTCAGTTTCGACGATTTCTTCAAGCGAATTAATGGATAGAAACATCACTAAACTCGATGAAGTATTAGGTTATATCCCTGGTGTAAGTATGAACGGAGACCATATAAGCATTCGGGGCTCATCAGGATTTGCGTTTGGAATTGGCTCACGTGTTATATTGCTTTTGGATGGATTTCCTTTGCTTTCGGGGGATATTGGCGATATTAAATTTGATGCTATGCCTATTTTCGATATCAATAGAATAGAAATTATCAAAGGGGCTGGTTCTTCTCTTTATGGTACTAATGCTCTCGGGGGAGTAATTAATGTAATTACAAAGGAGCCATTAGAGCAAGGTATTTTCAAAATAAGAACTTTTGCGGGTATTTATACTAAACCAACCTATGAACAATGGGAATATTCCAAAAATCTCCATAAAAACTGGGGTTTCGAAGCAGGTTATTCGAAGAAAATTAATCGTTTCAGCTTAAATGCATCGGCATCATACATAGAAGATGAAAGTTATTTGCTTTACAATGATAGCCGCAGATACAATATTTTTTCCAAAATGAAATATGATTTCGGAAACTTATTAACAATTGGTATTTCGGGAAGTATTTCGTCGAATGACAAAGCTGATTGGGTCTATTGGCATAGTCTTGATAGTGCTACTCGTCCGCCATCTACAACTGACCAATCAATAAGAATAAATTCTGATAAATATATGCTTTTTGCCGATGCAGTAAAAATTTTCGATAATAATAACTTTATGACAATCAAGTCGGGTATTTATGCAACTTATTTCAAGAATACATATCCTCAATCTCATACTGATTACAGACAATCCGATGCAAATGCATTTAATAACGAATTGCAATATAATTCTAAATTATTTCGTGAAGTTTTATTAACCTCAGGTATTAATTATACTTATCACGATGTCAAGTCCCATATATATGGTAATTGCTATCAATATCTTTTGTCATTATTCGAACAAATGGAATATCAACCAATCAGCTCGGTAACGACAACTGCTGGATTTCGTATTGATTATGAACAATCTTCTTCTGCAAAAAGCCATCTTGAGTTTTCACCCAAAATTGGAGCCACCTATCAACTAGACTCAAATCATATCCTGCGATTTTCTGCTGGTCGAGGATTTCGCTCAGCATCAATAGCTGAAAGATTTGCAACTGTAAATTTTCAGGGGTTTAAAGTTATTGAAAATCCTAATTTAAAATCAGAAGTTAGCTGGACTTTCGAAATTGGTGGAAATTCAAACGTAAACCTTGGTTTTATGAATCTATCAAGTGACGCATCAATTTATTATACAAGGTTATTCGATTTGATAGAACCAACTTTTATTGCCCCTTCCTATGATATTATTTTTAATAACATTACAAATGCAAGAATATATGGAATTGAATTAAGCACAAAAGGGTTCGTCTCTGGGATGTTTGGATTTGAAACTGCACTTACTCTGATGGAGCCTAAAGATCTATCAAAAGATGAAACTTTAAAATATCGTCATCAAATTCTATGGTACAATAAAATTCTTGTTCCACTAGATTGGCTCGAAATTCAATTCGAATATAGATATATGAGCAAGGTCGAACGAATTGATGAAGAACTGAAATTTCAAGTCAAAGATTATGACGCAAGAGTACCAATTCATATACTTGATGCAAGATTTCTCTTGCGCGGTAAGGCATTTAATTTACCATTTAATATAGCGATTAATACAAAGAATATGCTCAATTATCATTATACATATATGGTCGGTAACTTAGCACCGACAAGATATATTGGTTTGCAGATTGAAACAATGCTCTAACTTTTGTAATGCTGAGCGCAACTCTTTTTTAATAAAATTGTAAAAAATACTGTTAAAATTACAGCAATAAACATAATTGTAACCGCTTGAGTGAGTTCCATATTTTCGAGCGACTTACCAAAACCTTCTGCAGTAGGATTATACAATCCAATAATTGCAATAGTATTATTCAAAAAATGTATAATTATCGGCAGAACTATGCTTCGTGTAATAAAAGCGATATATCCGAGCAATAATCCGATTGCAATAAGCGGAACTAAATTAATTGGATTGAAATGTATGAATCCGAAAATCACTGATGAAATTATTATTGCCCAAAAAGGAGATAATTTGACTTCTATTGAGCGTTGCAAAAAACCTCTGAACAGAAGTTCTTCGCTGACTGCAGGTATCAATGCTCCGATAATTATAGCTCTAAAGAATTCCAGACTTCCTTCGCCTTGAAGAATTGATTTATAAATTGATTCAAATTCAGTTTTTAAAAGTTCGTACTCATCTTTGAAATTTGATGGAATAATTGAATCTTGAAGAACCAGATATCCAAAGAAGAAAAATTGGATACTGCACAAAGTTAATATACCAAATATATAAAAGCTCGATGGTTGATGCTTTTTCAGTCTAAATATTTCAATCATTGAAAGCGGAGATCTTTCGGCAGAAAAAAGAACAGGAATAAGCATTAATGCAATTTGAGTTACACCAATTGCATACGGTTTGAGCAAATCTCTCAAATGGTCTGGTATTATTATCAGCAAGCCCGCTTGACCAAATGCCATTAATAAAACAATTCCAATAGTTACTAATATCGAATAACTGATATGCGGGAAAGTTTTAACTTTGTGAAATTGCTCAAAATCATTATTAAAATTTGTATCCATAAAACTCAGAATATTTGTTGAATTTTTAACATCAAAACTACAAATTTACTTCAATTTAATATTGAATCGGCATAAATATTTTGATTATTAATTCGTAACTGATTAAAATTTTTTTTATGAACGACGAGAATATATAATAACTAAGTTCCATTAATACCAAACAATTTTGGAAATTTTATGAAAATATTCAACGTTCTCCTAATTTGCTTTGTTCTGGCAATCGGTTACTCCTACGCAAAATTTATTCCAATTGCTCTTGACGAAAAGATTGCAAATTCGCACCTTATAATAGAAGGAGAGGTCATTAGCGAAGATTCATATTTTAATGCGTCAGAAACGATGATATTTACAGAATATGAAATCAAAATTTATAAAATTTTTAAGGGCAATATCAATTCTAATATTGTAAACCTTATAATTCAGGGCGGACAAGTCGGAAATAAAAAAATACAAACCTGTCCCGATGAAAGTATCGAAATAGGCCAATATGGAATATTTTTTCTAATTCCTGCTGGATATGCGGTAAGACCAGATAACATAAATGATAAATATGAACTTTTTGCCTCTCTTCAGGGCTTTTACGATATTGATGATAATCGAACTGTCGGTGTGCTGGAATCTTATCAAAATATTCAAATTTTCTACAATGAAATGGAATCAGTTATCGGAAGTCCTTACTTAGAAAAAGCAAGAAAAAGTGAAAAAATCAACCATAAGCAAGAAAATAATGATAGAATTTTGGTTAATATTACAAGTTTCAGCCCAACCACGGTAAATGCAGGAGCAGGAGATACACTTACGATAAGAGGTACAAATTTCGGAGCTACAAGAGGTTCGGTCAATTTTCGTAATGCCGATAACGGCGGTTCTTCATATATTTCAGCACCATCGAATTCCTTTGTCTTATGGTCTGATACACTTATAAAGTTGAAAGTCCCTGCCAAAGCAGGAACTGGTACAATTCAAGTTGTTGATAATGGCGGTAGTTCAGCAACTACAACATCATCGCTTACGGTTCGATTTGCAATGCTTAATGTAAATAATAACTACTATATTCACCTCGTTAACTACAATAATAACGGTGGTTATCGCTTTACTTTCAATAACAATCTCTATTCAAATCAATCTGCTGTCAATGCATTTCTTCGAGCTTTGCAGACTTGGAGATGCGGAACTTATGTTAAATTCGATATATCAAGCAATACAAGTTCAGTAAGCTGTCCGAATGGCGATGGGGTAAGCATTCTGTCTATGTCAACTTCATCCTGTCCGCTTTCAACCGGAATTCTTGCGGTAACATATAGCTACTGGACGGGCTGCGCTAATAGTACAATCTGGATACTTTATGAAGCTGATATGATATTAAACACAAATGTGAATTGGAATTGGGGACCGGGCACACCAGCTGGCAATCAATCTGATGCAGAAAGTGTTATTCTACACGAATTTGGTCATGCACATCAATTAGGGCACGTCATTGGCAGTAACTATTCAATGCATTATGCAATACCTTATGGAACAACCAAAAGGGCTTTAAATGATTGGTCGGATGTCGCTGGAGGCGAATATGTAATGAATTACAGCACACCTTCGGGGCGTTGTGGCTATGGAGCGATGCAACCGCTGAATAGTAGTAATTGTCAAATCTCGATGCTCCCAGTCGCTGATTTTAATGCAAGCCCCAGTTCCGGTTGTGGTACATTAATAGTGCAATTTACTGACCAAAGCGAAAATAACCCGAATCAATGGCTATGGGATATTGATAATAACGGAACAATTGATTATACCACCAGAAATCCTCAGCACACTTACACTCAACCCGGAAATTATTCTGTTAAATTAATTGTTGCTAATAATCTGGGACGTGATACAATTATTAAAACGAATTATATTCAAGTATTTACTATTCCTAATGTTGACTACACAGGACCAAGTGCAGTTTGCAATAAATCATCAGCAACATATTCGGCAACGAATCCAACTGGTTTTTCACACCGATGGGCAGCCGTAGGGGGGTCAATTCAGGGTTCTTCAATCTCATCGAATGTTATTGTTCTCTGGAATAATGACGGACCCGGTACATTAAAACTTATTAAAACCAACGATACAACGGGATGCAAAGATTCGACAACCAAAATAATCACAATCAATCCGTTACCAAATCCAAATTTCAGTGGTAGTTTGATTGTGTGTTCTAAATCAATTGAAACATACACAGCCAATCAAACTCAGGGAGTAACAAATCAATGGTTGGTTAATGGCGGTGAAATTATTGGCTCAAGCACAGGCAATCAGGTTAC
>JBBISM010000174.1:0-849 GCA_037441245.1 Ignavibacteria bacterium
TAATGTTTAAAGGCGTTTAAAAATATTTTACAGAAAATAATGGAATCCAGAAAAACAGACCATATTAATTTAGCATTTCTATCTTCTATTGGGATTAGCGATCAGGATTTACGTTTCCATTACGAGCCATTCTTATCAGCCCACCCAACAGGTGAACTAAAAGCATTCGAGTTTCTCGGTAAAAAAATGAATGCACCAATCTGGATTTCCTCAATGACTGGCGGTACTGAAAAAGCTAATAAAATCAATAAAAATCTTGCACGAGCCTGTAGTGAATTCGGTCTTGGTATGGGATTGGGTTCTTGCCGCATTATTCTTGAAGACGGCAATCATTTCGACGATTTCAATCTGCGAGAAATCATTGGTAATGAATATCCGTTGTTTGCAAATTTAGGGATTGCTCAAATCGAGAAAATTTTGGAAAATAAAAAAATTGAGGTTATTAAGGAATTAATGTTTAAATTGCAAGTTGATGGATTGATTATTCATATCAATCCCTTGCAAGAATGGTTACAACCAGAGGGGGATAAAATAAAACGCCCACCGATTGAAACCATTGTGGAATTGATGGACAATTTCGATAGCAAGCTGATTGTTAAAGAAGTTGGTCAAGGCTTCGGACCGCAAAGTATGGAACAGTTGCTTCATCTTCCACTTGCGGCAATTGATTTCGGAGCTTTCGGTGGCACTAATTTTGCTAAATTAGAATTGTTAAGAAGCAATGAATTACAAAATGATATTTATGAACCATTATCGAAAGTCGGTAATAACGCAATGCAAATGATAGAATTTGTAAACAAGATAGCTGAGAATAAAACGATTAATTGCAAACAATTCATCATTTCAGGC
>JBBISM010000174.1:865-5481 GCA_037441245.1 Ignavibacteria bacterium
AAACTTTCTCGATGGTTATTATTTATTGAAAAAAATTAAATTTACATCTGTTTATGGACAAGCATCCAATCTACTTCAGTTTGCAACTGAAAGCTATGAATCTTTAAAAAATTATTTGAAAAAACAAATTGAGGGTTTATCTTTAGCATACTCCTATTTACAAGTTATTTAAATTAAGTTAAACAATTGAAAAAAAGATAATGACACATACTAACATTTTAAAGGGTTTCTCAAAATTAACAAAGTATCAAAAGATTGAATATTTTGCTCAACACTTTGAAAATCCTAAGGAAGTAATTGAGGAATTAATTAGCTATTTCTATAAAGACCCACAGAAACAAAAACTTTTCGATGAATTTAGCGAAAATACAATATCAAGCTATTATCTACCTTATGGAATTCTTCCACAAATAATAATAAATAAAAAAAGCTATTCAGTTCCATTAGTTATAGAAGAATGTTCGGTTGTCGCAGCCGCTTCAAACGGAGCAAAATTTTGGAATGTCCGTGGAGGTTTTCATTCAGAAGTCAAATCAATGAAAAAAATCGGTCAAGTCCATTTTATCTGGAAAGGTGATAAAAGGAAATTGGAATCATCTATGCCAGAATTGAAAAGAATTCTTATTGAAAACACAGACCAAATAATTCATTCAATGATTGCACGCGGTGGTGGCATTCTTGATATCGAACTTGTTGATATGACTCACGAAATACCTAACTATTACCAGCTTAAAGCAACCATTGATACTCGGGATTCGATGGGAGCTAATTTTATCAATTCTTGCCTTGAAGAATTTTCAATTGATATACAAAATTTCTTCAAAGAAAAAGATATATTTGTCGGCTCAGAAAAGGAATGCACAATAATCATGGCAATCTTATCCAATTATACCCCCGAATGTCTTGTCAATGCCTATGTAGAATGCGATATTAAGGATTTAGCTGACACATCTATAAATATGTCTGCCGAAGATTTTGCTTGGAAATTTGAAAAGGCAGTTAGAATAGCTGATATAGATATTCATAGAGCCACAACACACAATAAAGGAATTTTTAATGGCGTTGATGCTGTTGCATTAGCTACTGGCAATGACTTTAGAGCTATTGAAGCATGCGGTCATGCTTATGCTTCAAGAAATGGGAAATATGGTAGCTTGACTAGTATCAGTTTAGAGAACGGTAAATTCCGTTACACATTATCAGCACCATTTGCTCTTGGTACCGTCGGCGGTATCACTGCTTTACATCCCCTTGCAAAACGTTCTATTGAAGTTCTCGGAAAGCCGAGTGCCGAAGAACTAATGCAAATTGCCGCTTCTGTAGGTTTAGCCAATAATTTTAGTGCTATTAAGGCTCTTATTACTCACGGTATTCAGAGAGGGCATATGAAAATGCACCTTTCTAATATTTTGAACTATTTAGATGCAACACTTGAGGAAAAAAGGAAAGCTTTCGAATACTTCAAACATAATAAAATCTCATTCAAAGCAGGTACAAACTTCATCAATGAGTTGAGAAGAAATTCTCATTATAGCAATCAAAAAAATGGAAATCAAAAAGAAATTATAAATTATTCCGAAGAGTTAACAGAGACATCTGAACATTAAATTGAGCTCTCAATGCTACCGCTCGAATGGCAAGTTGCTAATTACAGGAGAATACCTTGTAATTAGCGGAAGTTTAGCATTAGCTATGCCTACAAAACTTGGTCAAAAACTAATTATCACCCAATCACAAAATGAAAACTATTTATTAAAATGGCAAACATTTACTCAAAAAATATTTTGGAATGAATATATTTTTGACACCAATAATGATTTCGAAATAAAATATACTTCCGATAAAAACTCTGCTTTTTTTATTCAAAAAGTTCTTCGAACAGCTCAATCATTGAATCCACATTTTTACAAAAAAACTTTATCAAAAGCAGTTAAATCAGATATTGATTTCGATATAAACTGGGGCTTAGGTAGTAGCTCTACAACTATAACCAATGTAGCGAATTGGGCAGAAATAGATGCTTTTCAGCTCAACTCGCTAATATCCTTGGGTTCGGGTTATGATATTGCTTGTGCAATATCCAATAAACCTATTTTATTTTCAAAAAAGTCAGACAAACCGTTTGTTAAAGAAATTGAATTCAAACCCTCATTTCTCGATAATATTTTTTTTATTTATACAGGGAAAAAGCAAAAAACTGAGCAAAGCATCAATGAATTTTTAAAGAATGCTAATCTTAAAAATTATCAACAAGAACGAATTTCGCAAATTAGTTTAGACCTTGCTGGTTGTGCTGATATTAATTTAGCAATTGCATTACTAAATGAGCATAATAATATAATAAGTGAAATATTACAAATAACTCCTGTTCAAAAGGAGAAATTTGATGATTTCCCTGGTGTTCTAAAATCCTTAGGTGCTTGGGGAGGCGATTTTTTGATGGCTTTATCCAATATGGCATCGTTAGATGTAAAACAATATTTTTTTAATAGAGGATTCAGTATTATTTTCAATTATAAAGAGTTAGCCTTATAATGAATTATGTCCTATCTGAATATTATAGAAATCAAGCAAAAAAGCTGATTTTATCTGATACACATCATCAAGAAGGTGAAATATTTTGGCGAAGCCCATCGAATATTGCCTTAATCAAATATTGGGGTAAAAAAGATTTACAAATTCCAACAAATCCATCTCTAAGCTTTTCACTTTCTAATTCCTATACAGATACAAAGATTAAATTCCAAACAAATAATGTTACCGAAAAGCAAAGCATTGAATTCTTCTTCAATAATCAAAAACAACAGGAATTTGAGAGACGAATATGCAATTTTTTTGAAATAATCGAAAAATTTGAACCTTTCTTAAAGAAACTAAAATTAACGGTTTATAGTACTAATAGTTTCCCACATTCCGCTGGTATTGCATCATCTGCCTCAGCAATGAGTTCTATTGCTTTAGGAATATGCTCCATTGAGAATAAATTGTTTGGGACTTTGCATTCACCAGCAGATTTCTATAAAAAAGCATCTTTTTTGGCTCGTCTCGGCTCTGGTAGTGCCTGCCGTTCGATACATAATGGCTATAATTTATGGGGTTATTGCGATGTTATTGAAAATTCTTCAGACGAAATCGCTATTCCTATCAATCATTTAGTAAACGATATTTTTTTCAATTTAAGAGATACGATTTTAATCATTTCAAAGAAGAAAAAAAAGATTTCGAGCAGTTTAGGGCATAATTTAATGCAAAACCATATTTTTGCTGAAGCTCGATATAATAAAGCATTTACTAATCTTTATAATTTGTTATCTGCTTTGAGAAGTGGAGATTTGATAAGTTTTAGTGAGATAGTGCGCAATGAGGCTTTAATGCTCCATTCTCTAATGATGAGTTCCGAGCCGCCGTTCATCTTAATGCAACCTCAAACATTAAGCATCATTGATAGTATTGAAAATTTTTGCATTGACACAAAAATTCCTATTACTTATACACTCGATGCAGGTCCGAATATACATTTAATTTATCATAATAATTATCACAGACAAGTCCTTGATTTTATACAGAATTCAATATTCAACACTATAAATCAAGAAAATATTATTTTTGACCAATTAGGCGGTGGTTGTCAATTATTATCTGAGAAATGAAATCTTTTCAAATTTTTCCAGCAAAAATTCTACTCTTCGGAGAATATTCTGTCCTTTTTGCGGGCAATGCTCTATCATTTCCCTCTTTTCAATTTACTGGGAAACTTAGCTACCCAGATAGTGGAAACGAAAAAAATTATAATTCAAACCTCATAATTCAAAATTTATATAACTATCTTATCACTAATGAAAATTTTCGTTCTCTCTTTTCAAAATTTCAATTTGATAATTTGAAGACCGATATTGACAAGGGTTTGTTCTTTGATTCGAATATTCCTATAGGTTATGGAATTGGTAGCTCGGGTGCTTTATGCGCCTCTATCTATTATCATTATTTTTATGACAGTACGATAGCAAATTTATACGACCATAAAAAATATCTCTCCCAGATTGAAGACTTTTTTCATAATTTCTCATCGGGTTTTGATCCCTTGGTTTCACTTTTAAAAAAGCCAATTTTTCTCGAAAAGAACATTCAACCTGTAATTATACATAATATTGATTTCGTTAATCATCTGGATATCTATCTACTTAATAGTCAAATTATTGGAAAAACAAAAGATGCGATGAATGATTTTTTACACAAATTGAATACCGATTCTACAAAAAAAAGTGCATTTAAAAAGTTTATTGATGTAACAAATATCTGCATTGAATATATTTTGAAAGCCGACAAAATTTCATTTATTAAGCATATTGAATCATTGTCTCTTTTACAACTTGAAGAATTTAATGAGCTAATTCCTGAAAATGTAAAATCAATATGGAATGACGGGCTAAGAAACAAAAAATTCTTTTTGAAACTATGTGGCTCTGGTGGAGGTGGTTTCTTCTTGCTATTTAATAATACCTGTCGTCGCCAATCAGAATTATCCAATCAATTAATTAAATTATCTTTTTAAGAACGGATTCCCCTATTCATTAATAAAAAAGCCCTCCGCTTTGGAAGCGAAGGGCTAATTTATC
>JBBISM010000175.1:0-5469 GCA_037441245.1 Ignavibacteria bacterium
AATTAACTTAAATATGAATTAATGTAAGAAGATAATTATTAATAAATTGAATCCTGCCGGGATCGCATTGTTTCTTAAATTAATTTGTAGTTTTTCTAAAAATCCATTATCGCACACGAAAATTAAAAAAATTCCAGCAGTTTGTTTATATTTGTATTTGAATAATATGTAAAACCTTTTGATAAATACAATGACACTGAATGAAATATTCCAAAATTATCGAACAATCGCAGTGGTCGGAATGTCGAAAAACAGCGAGAAAGCCTCAAACTACGTTCCAATGTTTCTCAAAGAAAAAGGCTATAATATCATACCAATTAATCCAACGGCGGAAGAAATAGATGCAATGAAATGTTATACTTCGATATCTGAAATTCCAGAAAAAATCGAAATTCTCAATGTTTTTCGCCTTTCAGAGCAAGCTTATGCAGTTGTTGAGGAGGCAATTGTTCGAAAAAAAGAAAAAGGGGATATTGATGTTATTTGGCTTCAAGAAGGAATAATAAACGATAGAGCTAGAGAATTAGCAGAAAGCAATGGAGTTCATTTCGTCCAAAATAAATGTATGTTGAAAGAATATAACAATTCTAAATTTAGCAATAGTTAATTTCTTTATTTTTTATAATTTCGGGATTTAATTATGAAGATTGTAATCCAAAAATTGAGCGAAGAGCAAATTCAAAATAAGGGCATCAAGAATTGGCCTATATGGACTAAAGAGCCATCAGAGTTCGATTGGTATTACTCCGAGCAAGAACAGTGCCTTTTCTTAGCAGGCAAAGTTAGGGTGAAAACCGATACCGAGACAATTGAAATTCAAAAAGGAGATTTTGTCACTTTTCCCGAAGGATTGAAATGCGTTTGGGAAGTTATCGAACCAGTCAGAAAACATTATAATTTCGGATAATAATCAATGAGTTAATTCGTTAATTTGTTGCAATTGTGATTTCATTGAAATTTCAAAGAATTACTCAAGTTAGGTATTGAAGAAATGGCAGTTACTGTAAATAATTTAACAAAATATTATGGTTCCACCCAGGCCATAAATGATATAACTTTCTCAGTTGATACGGGCGAAATTCTTGGATTTTTAGGCCCGAACGGAGCAGGCAAAACGACAACTATGAAAATTATTACTTGCTTCATACCGCCAAATAATGGTATTGTCGAAATTGACGGATATAATATCTTCGAGCATTCTCTCGAAGTTCGTAGGAAAATTGGATATTTGCCCGAGCATAATCCCTTATATCCAGAAATGAATGTCGTCGAATATCTCGAATTTTCAGCAAGATTACATAATATCTCCAGGAATTCTATCAATCCAAGATTAAAGACAATGATTGAGGTCTGTGGATTAGGAGACGTAAGGCATAAAGATATCGGTGAGTTATCAAAAGGTTATCGTCAGAGAGTTGGCTTAGCACAGGCGATGATACACGACCCAGATGTGTTAATCCTCGACGAACCGACAAGCGGACTCGACCCAAATCAAATAATGGAAATTCGTAATTTGATTAAAACAATTGGAATGGCTAAAACAGTAATACTTTCGACACATATACTTTCCGAAGTGCAAGCAACCTGCAGTAGAGTTATTATCATAAATAAAGGCGAAATAATCGCCGATAGCACAACTGATAAATTGCGAGAGGAATTCAGAGGTTCTGAAATAATTACTCTTTTACTTAAAGGTGATAATCGCGACCCGATAAACGAACTAATACCTATAATCAAAAAACTTAATATGGTTGAATCTGTCGAATTCTGTGGTACAGAAAATAATGCTCATAAATTTATTATTACTTCGCCAAAAGGTTCGGATATTAGGGAAAATTTATTCCAATTTGTTGTTAATAACTCATTGATATTATTAGAAATGCATAGAAGTGTAGTCAGTCTTGAAGAAGTATTCCATACGCTAACAAGCACAGGAGAAAAATTTAAAGAATCCGATTATAGCAAGTATATGCCCAGCAATTAATGAGGTCAACCAATGGATTTTAACAAAATATTGATAATTTTCCAGAAAGAACTAAAAGCATATTTCAACTCCACTATAGCTTATGTCATAATTGTTGTATTTCTTGCTATTGTGGGTTGGTTCTATGTTAATAATATTTTTCTAATTGATATAGCAACCATGCGTCCGATGTTCGATAGTGTCATACCATTAACCTTCATTTTCATAATTCCAGCAATCACAATGCGTCAATTCGCAGAAGAGCAAAAAAGCGGAACAATCGAGATATTATTGACAAAGCCCCTCTCAGATTGGGAAATAGTATTAGGAAAATTTCTTTCCTCGCTGGCACTTGTGGCAATTATGATTCTGCCAACTGTGCTCTATTATATTTCCCTTGCTTTGATAAGTGATTTAGATAATGGTCCAATCCTTGGGGGCTATTTAGGGCTTCTCTTAATGGCATCTGCATTTATTTCGCTCGGTTTATTTGCTTCAACTTTAACATCAAATCAAATAGTTGCATTTATCATAGGAATGATACTCATACTTTTCTTGTATTTATTAGATAAGGTTTTAATTTATTTCCCCGGCTGGGCAGTAACAACAATCGAATATTTCGGCGTTGATTATCACTATTCCAATTTATCAAGGGGAGTGATTGATACACGTAATTTAATTTACTTTTTCTCTTTGACTGGTTTTATGCTATATATCTCTGTTACATCTTTGGAAAAAAGAAAATGGTAAAAGAGAAATATATCAAAGACAAAAAGAGAATATCGTTCTTTAGAATTGGTATCATAGCAATAATTCTAATTTTATTGAATTTTATTTCCATACGTTTATTCACTCGCATAGACCTAACCAGAGATAAAATCTATACACTTTCTGAAGCAAGCAAAACTCTGGTAAAAAATCTCGAAGATAGAGTTACAGTCAAAGTATATTTTACAGATGATTTGCCCTCGCCATATAGTAATAATCGTCGTTTATTAATAGATGTATTAAATGATTACCGCTCCTATTCCGATGGCAACTTAACATTCGAATTTATTTCACCTGCAAATGAAGATATGGAACGCGAAGCCCAAAGTAATGACATTCCACCCGTTGAAGTACAAGTCATACAAGAAGATAGAGTCGAGGTTAAGCGTGCTTATATGGGTTTGGTCATTATTTACGAAGGCAAAAAAGAATCAATACCCATTATTAGCGATTTAGCAGGTTTGGAATATGATTTGTCGCTTGCAATAAAGAGATTAACGCAAGCAGAGAAGAAATCAATAGCTTATGCAGTAACTCCTGAAAATAATCCAATAACATCAATGCGAATGACTGCTGATTTTCTCAGTAAACAATATAGCTTAGTTCCTATTGATATAAGCTCCGCTACTGAAATATCCCCAAAATATTCCGCGTTTTTGATAATTAATCCAGAATTTGAATTCAATGATACATTCAAGATTGCTATTGATAAGTACATAACAAACGGCGGTAAATTGGGAATTTTTGCAAGTAGTTTTAAAATTGACCAAACTTTTCAAACGCATATCGGGGAAGAAATAAAGACAAATTTAGACGATTTACTGAATCACTACGGTATAAAAATCAACAAGGATTTAGTGCGAGATGCCCAATGCGCCCCTATTATTGTTACTCGACGTCAGGGACAGTTCACAATCCAAAATCAAGTCAGATATCCATATCTTATTCAAGCAACAAATTTGAATAAAGAAAATGTTATTACCAAACAAATAAATAATCTCATATTACAATTTTCAAGTTCGATAGATGCTTCATTAGCAACTGCAAAAGGAATAACCCCATCTGTATTAATTCAAAGCTCAGAAGCAACTGCACGTCAGTCAGATGGAGCTTTGCTCGACCCATTTTATCAATATAGCGAGGTTGATTTCCCCGAGGAATTTGTACCCCTCGCAGTCTTATTTAGTGGGCAATTCCAAAGTTACTATTATGGTAAAGTGCCAGAAATTCAAAATCAGTTAAGTTCCACGACTGATATTGTCGTAGTTGGGACTGGTTTATTTATGCAAGATATTATTGTTCAAAACGCACGAGACAATATGATTTTATTCGCCAATATAATTGATTATTTAGCCGATGATTCGGGCTTAATTTCTATAAGAACAAAAACTGTTTCGCTTCCTCCATTGGATAAAGTATCCGACGATACTCGCAAATTGCTTAAATATGGCAATATGATTGTGCCACCGATTATCATTATTATATATGTAATAATTCGCTGGCGAAGGCGTTTATATACCAAGCGGATGTTTGAATCAAAATCATAATCAGAGAAACGATGAAAAGGCATAATCTCACCTTGATAATAATTTTGATAATTCTTATAGCAGTTGCTTATTTCATTATGGAAAAGCCAGGCGAACGGTTTACAAAAGAACCCAAGTCATTTATCTCTCTCGATAGTGCAAATATAGATAAAATCTTGGTGAATAACCAATTCGGCGAAGTTCAAACTGAACGAAAACCCGGTGGTTGGGTGATTACCAAACCTCTGGATTATCCAGCAAGTCCTTTTAAAATAAACTCGGTGCTTATGCAATTAACCGAAGTTGAATTGATTAGCGAAGCTACACATAAAAAAGAACGATTTGCTGTCTATGGCATTGATAGTCATAGCGTGCAATTGCAAATATATAGCAAGGGCAAACTGCAAGCCCATCTGATTATTGGCAATAATGCAGACAACCCAATGGAAACTTTTGTAAAAAGGTTCGATGAAGATATTGTTTACCTTGTCAAAGGACCTTTATCATATATATTCAATGTTCCTTTGAGAGATTGGAGATTAAGAACAATAATTGATTTAACTAATAATAACCCGCAGGAAATTATATTTAGGGATAAAAAAGAATCATTCACACTCAGCTTTACTGATTCGCTCTGGAAAATAAATAATACCATAATTGATAATGATTTAGTCTCGGACTATATTAGAAAACTCAGCCCACTCGAAACCGATTTCTTTGAAGATGAGCAAGTTCAATTGCCAGATATGACTTTTAATATAATGATTGATAAAAGCATAAATATCAATTTATACATCATTGATGAAGACCGCTACTACTTGACGACCAATCAAAATCCCCAAATCTTTATACTATTAAAATCAAAAGCTCAATCATTAATCCGAACAAAAAACGATTTTCTACAATGATGATTAAATTCTTAGCCATATTATTTACGTCATTATTCTTGGTCAATTGCTCTGCATTCCAAAAGAGTCCCAAGGAATATTTCCTCGAAGATACCCGTTGGCAATTAACCAAAATACTTGACAAAGATATAGAAACTGTTGGGGAAAAGGTTTATTTGGTCTTCCGTTCGAGAGATGGACGCTTGCTCGGCTATTCTGGTTGCGGTGAAATTATTGGAAATTATTCATTAAATCAAAATAATTTAAAAATTGAATTAGTGAGCCAATCAGAAATAATATGCCCCAATAAATATATCGAACTCCA
>JBBISM010000176.1:0-5386 GCA_037441245.1 Ignavibacteria bacterium
GTGAAAATGATTGTGCATTGATTGGAGGGGAAACTGCTGTAATGCCTTCAATGTATGCCGATAATGAATATGATATCAGTGGTACAATTGTTGGAGTTGTTGAAAAAGAAAAGATACTCGATGGAAGTAACATTTCTGCTGGAGATTGTTTAATTGGATTGAAATCTAACGGCTTGCATACAAATGGGTATTCCTTAGCCCGAAAGGTTTTACTCGAAAAGTTTTCTATAAATGACTATATACAAGAGTTAGGATGTACTATCGGCGAATCTTTGCTTGCTATTCATACATCTTATTTGCGTGTTGTTTATCCCATTATCAATAAGAATTTACTAACTGGGATAGCTCATATTACAGGCGGAGGTATAATTGGCAACACAAAACGATTATTGCGAAATAGTTTGGATTTAAAAATAGATTGGGAAGCCTGGGAATGGCTTCCGATTTTCCGATTGATTCAGTCGGCAGGAAATATAAGCGATGATGAAATGCGCAAAGTTTTTAATTTGGGAATTGGTATGATACTTATTGCTCGACCGAACAATGTTAATAGTCTTATGAATTTGTGCAAACAATTTGAGCCTGTTATAATGGGTGCAGTAATAACTGGTTGTTAACTATTTTATAATCAATCATTTTAAAATGATGAATAATAATGACTTACTGTTATTTAAAAATTTAAATTTAAATCTACCCCGATAAAATTTAATTTGCGGTAAATCTCATTATATTGATAACTTTTTAGATTACAGAATGCTAAAAATTTCCAACTATATCTTATTATTTCGTAATTTAGTATATTCTTGATTACTAATTATTGTAATCATTATGTTGTGTTTCAATCAAAAATAGTTTAGGGAGTAACAAATGGCGAAAGCAATAGGCGAAATTATTATTGATATAGAGAAGTGCAAAGGCTGCGAACTTTGCATAGTAGCTTGCCCAGAAGAGACACTTGCATTAGCAAATTCGATAAATAAAAAAGGGTACCGCTATGCAGAAGTTGTCGTTGATAATTGTACTGGCTGTGCTAATTGTGCAATTATTTGCCCTGATGCCTGCATTATTGTATATAGATTAATTGTGAAAAAAAGTGCTTAAAACATAAAGTTGACTTTAAGGAGATATAAATGGGCGAAATAAAATTAATGAAAGGAAATGAAGCATTAGCAGAAGCTATGATGCGAGCTGGATGCGATGCTTATTTTGGTTATCCGATTACGCCTCAATCAGAGGTACTGGAATACTTATCGAGAGAAGCTCCTTTTAAATCAAAAATGGTAGTTCTCCAAGCTGAAAGCGAATTGGGAGCTATAAATATGATTTACGGTGCTTCGGGTTGTGGTAAAAGAGTAATGACAACATCTTCAAGCCCAGGAATTAGTTTAATGCAGGAAGGGTTGTCTTATATCGCAAGTGCTCAATTACCCTGCCTTGTAGTTAATATTAATCGAGGCGGACCAGGTCTCGGAACCATTCAACCTTCTCAAGCAGATTATATGCAAGCGGTCAAAGGCGGTGGGCATGGGGATTATCATCTTATTGTCCTTGCTCCCTATAGCGTGCAAGAGATGGTGGATTTCATTAAATTGGGCTTTGAACTGGGGGAGAAATATAGAAATCCAGTAATGATACTTGCTGATGGTGCTATTGGACAAATGATGGAGAAAGTGGAATTATTTGATTTTATTGAAAAAAAAGAAGAGGCACCCGAATGGGCAACTACCGGTAGAAAACCCGGTAAGGATAGAGTTTATATAACCTCGCTTTTTATTCAACCCGAGACAATGGAAAACGTTAATAAAATACTGCAAGCTAAATACCGAGAAATCGAAAAAAATGAAGTTAGATTCCAAGTTATCAACTTAGATGATGCGGAATATGTACTAACTGGTTATGGATTGGGTGCAAGAATTTGTATGAAAGCGATGGAATTAGGCAGAGAGAAAGGCTATAAGATTGGGCTCATTCGACCGATTAATTTGTATCCATTCCCTTATAAAATCTATTCAGAAATAGCAACAAAAATAAAGGGTATTTTGGATGTAGAAATGAATGCTGGTCAGATGGTTGAAGATGTTAGATTAGCTGTAGAAGGCAAAACACCAGTCAGATTTTACGGTAGGATGGGGGGGATGATCCCAACACCTGAAGAAATACTTGAAAATTTTGAAAAGTTCTTTATTTATGGAGACAAAGATGAGCGAAATAGAAACGATTAGCGTTAGCAAAGAAGCAATTATTAAACCAGAGAATCTTGTTTATAGTCCACCTAAAACTTTGCTTGACATACCAATGCACTATTGTCCTGGTTGTGGTCATTCTACAACCCATAAGATTTTTATGGAGGTAGTCGAGGAAATGGGTATTAAAAATGAGATTATTGGAGTTACTCCTGTTGGTTGTTCTGTTTTTGCATATTATTATTTGAATGTAGATATGCAGCAAGCTGCTCACGGAAGAGCCTGTGCTGTTGCTACAGGTATCAAACGAGTATTACCTGATAAATATGTATTCACTTATCAGGGAGATGGTGATTTTGCAGCCATAGGCACAAGTGAGTCAATTCACGCAGCCAATCGTGGAGAGAACTTTTTGGTAATCTTTATTAATAATGGTATTTATGGTATGACAAGCGGTCAAATGGCACCAACAACTTTGCCCGGTATGATTTCTACAACAAGCCCATATGGTAGAGATGTTAAAACCCAGGGGCATCCATTTAAAATTACAGAGGTTATAGCTACTTTGCCTGGTTCAGCTTATGTTACAAGACAATCAGTACATACTACTGCAAATGTTAGAAAAGCCAAAAAAGCTCTGAGAAAAGCTTTAGAAATACAAAAAATGAATATCGGATTTCAGTTAGTTGAGATAGTTTCCAACTGTCCGTCCAATTGGAGAATGACTCCACTCGAATCGAACAAATTTGTAGAAGAACAAATGATTCCATTTTATCCATTAGGTGATATTAAAGTTCCGGAGGTGAAATAATATGAAGGAAGAAGCAATTTTCGCAGGTTTTGGTGGGCAAGGCGTTCTGTCAATGGGGCAAATGCTTGCTTATGCAGCGATGATAGAAGGGAAAGAAGTCTGTTGGTTCCCATCATACGGACCAGAAATGCGAGGCGGAACGGCAAATTGTATAACAATTATTTCGGATACTATGATTAGCTCTCCGATTATTACTTTTTTTGATACTGTAATCGCATTGAATCAGCCATCTGTTGATAAATTCGAATCAAAAGTAAAGCCCGGCGGAAGCATAATATATGACAGCACTAATATTTTAGAACCACCAAAAAGAACAGATATTCATTTATTTCCGATTGCTGGTAGTGAATCCGCATTGAAATTGAGAAATTTGAAAGTACTCAATATGATAATTCTTGGAGCTTATACAAAGGTTAAGAATATTGTTGAGCCAGAAACTATTATCAATGCCTTATATGAAGTTTTACCAGAAAGACATCATAAACTCATACCCTTAAATAAGCAAGCTTTTGAAGTAGGTATGAGCTTAATTCAAAACACTCATTAATTTTTCTGGTTCAAATAAGTTATTTCAAAGTGGAAGTTACGATTATCGGCGATAATTAATAATATTGTTTGAATTGAATTATAAATTTACTACCTCCGCCGGTTTCGCTTTCTAATATTATTGTCCCATCAAGCATATCAACAAGTTGTTTGACAATTGATAATCCCAGCCCAATTGATGATTCCCCGCCAGTTGGATTAGCAGATAACTTTCTAAATTTTGAAAATAATATCTGTTTGTCTCCTTTGGAAAATCCAGGACCTTCATCTTTTATGACAAATTCTACAAGATTTGTCCCATTATTATTAACGTTATTGATATATATCCAGATATTAGAATTATGGGGTGAATATTTAATTGCATTGCTCAATAAATTGTCTATTATTTCTTTGATTCTAATTCTATCGGAGATTATATATGATTGATTTTCATTTCCAGGAGAAAATACAATCTTCTGAGATTTTTGGACAGCATGATTTTTGTTATTTTTAATTACTTCAATAGTAGTTTGATTCATATCTACAAGCTCTTTTCTTAAATATAGAGAGGAGCTTTCAAATTTAGTTGAATGTATTAAGTCGTTGATTAAATTCATCATTAAATCTGCCGAATCTTGTATTAAACTTGCGTATTCATAAAACTCTTTGTTTATTATACCTCCCATTTTCATAAGATTGATTGTTCCAAGTATTGTAGTTAGAGGATTTCTTAAATCGTGGATTGCCATTTGGATGAATTTGTTCTTATGATTTATTGCTTGTTGGAGATGTTCGTTGGCATTAATCAAACGTTTTAATTTTATTTGAGTTTTTGTTCTTGCTAATAGTTCATTTTGCTCGAATGGTTTTGATATATAATCATTAGCCCCAGACTTGAAAGATTCGACAACGTCAGATATTGAGCTACGAGCAGTAATAACAATGATTGGCAGTTCGTAAAGTACAAAATTTTCTCGGATTTTTTTGCATACTTCATAGCCGTTAATATCGGGAAGCATAATATCAAGCAATACTAAATCATAGTAGTACTGATTGATTTTGGAAAGTGCATCTTTACCAGTTGTTACATAATCTATTTCGCATTCTTGGCTTGGATAATACTTTTGTATTAATCTCAACATAACAGGGTCATCATCAACTACAAGGATTTTATATTTATCATTTACTATGTTTGCATTTGATGTTTTTGTTTGACTGTCAGTTAGAGTTCTCATTTGATAGTAAACAAAGATTGATAAAATAGTCAAATTGTATTTTTTTAATATATGAATATTTTTTTAAAAAACAAAAGAAAATTTATAATCCACATCTATCAAAAATCAGATCTGCTCTGTCATTTATATTTTTGTAGTCGAAATAGGATTTTGTTTCTTCTGAGGATAGATATTTTGCAAGTTCGGGATTATTAGAAAGCGTTTCAATAAACGGTTTGTTCATCTCAATTGTTTCCATCGCAGATCTTTGGACTATTTCATAGGATTTTTGGCGGGCTAATCCTTTTGCCGTTAAAGCAAGAAGAACCTTTTGGGAATATATCAATCCCTTTGTCATATTGAGATTTTCTACCATTCTTTCAGGGTAAACAATCAAATTCTTTATCAGGTTTGTTGTCCTTACTAATATATAATTGAGCGAAATTGTCGAATCAGGGAAAATAATTCTTTCGATGCTACTGTGGGAAATATCTCTTTCGTGCCAAAGAGCATTATTTTCGAGAGAAGCAATTGCATTGGCTCTCAATAATCGAGCTTGTCCACAAATGTTTTCTGAGGATATTGGATTTCTTTTGTGTGGCATAGCAGAACTGCCTTTTTGTCCTTTTGAGAAGTATTCCTCTGCTTCACCA
>JBBISM010000177.1:0-810 GCA_037441245.1 Ignavibacteria bacterium
ACTGACCTATTAAGGAAATTTTCCTCATCATCTCCGCTACCAAAAAAAGCAAAACCAATATCAAAGAAATTGGAATTATCAAACTTGTAATCGCCGATTCTGACTGATACAATTAGTCGCGCCGATTTAGGTTCCTCGTCGTTTACTAGACTTCCAAGAGATGATTCGATATGATAACTTCGGGAAAGAGTTAAAGTATATTCGATATAATATGGCTTGTCTAATTTTTCGATTTGTAATGAAGTAATTGACCTATTCATTTCGTCACGCATTGCTTGCAACAAAACATCATTACTGATTGCACTGTAATAAATCACATTGAATATGATTAATAAACTAATAAACAATCTTGTGCTCATTGTATTCCTTTCGTAGTTGGTGCAGGTAAAATTGGTGGTTTTGCTTGGGATTTTTGTTTTCGTTGCACTTCAATCAAAGAAACTAATAGACTTGGCGAAACTGCTGATACAGGAACTCCACCGGATTCAGCTCCACAAGTGCCATTAAAAATTCCTATATCATCTCCAGCTTTAATTACATTCGCGAATGTTGCTAAAGGTGTTCCGATTAAATCAACACCTCTAACTAATTCGTCTGGTCTGCCATCGGTATAAATCTTGTAAACTACAATTGGATTGACATTGAAGGCATTGGGAATTATTCTACCTGTAAACGTAAAACCTCCTTGAACAATATCAAAAAATAACCCATAGGATTTGTTTTGCTTTTTGCATTCCTCACGTAATAATTCTTTTAATTTACTAATAGGAACCGTCTCCTTGGCTTCCACAATTAAATTAGATTGGCGTG
>JBBISM010000177.1:849-5385 GCA_037441245.1 Ignavibacteria bacterium
TCCGTGCCCATTTGATTGTGGAAATCCTTCGATAGGTGAGCGAGACATAAGAAAATGTTTAAAAATGCCATTTTCAACGCTTACAACTTTTTGAGCTTTGACCCCTTCATCATCATGTGTATAGAATCCTGATAAGTCTTTGTCGGCTATTCTTTGCTTAGTGGGATCGAAAATAACGTTAATGAATTCAGGTAAAATCTTATTACCAATTTGATTTTTGAAGGTTTGACTTTGATTCGGGTCTTTCTCTCTATGCCCTTCGACTCTATGACCGAATATCTCATGGAAAAATACACCCGATGCTTCTCCTGAGAGTATGGCTGGTCCTGAAAACGGTTCAGCTAATGGAGCTTCACGCAATTTCGATAACAAGCTGGTTAAATTATCAATATCATTTTTTAAAATATCATCGTCGGGAAGACCATTCGGATAAAAAGCAAAATGACTCTTATAAAGCGGTAATGTCATACCATCTTCTGCTTTTGTATATGCATTAATGCTAATTCTCGAGCGTGGTTCTGACCAAAAAAGCTCGGTCCCTTCTGTGCTTACGAAATACTTATTCTTTACTTCCATCGAGAAGCTAATATTTCCTGAGTAAAGCCAATCGTATCCACTGAATCTGGCGGAAAGTGCTTTTAAGCGTTCTATCCAACTATGCTTGTCAATAGATATATTGATTGGCTCGCCGTAATATCTCACAGGTTGTTCACGTGAAAAATCAGCTGAAGTATCTTCCTCCTTAACTTTAACTGCTCTATTGGTCAATGCTTTTTGATATCTTTCTATTGCTGATTTAAACTCTTGATTAAGAGCATTCCATATTGTCATGCGAATTGCTTCTGGTTTGTCATCAAGGGGTAATTGGATCAAATCGCTGTATGAACCAAAACTAAATGATTCACCTCGAATGATATGTGTATTATCGAAATCATAATCCCCTACCCTCAAATCAATATCTAAGTATCTAACGTGATTATCATCTTCAAATTTAAGGTTTCCGAATGAGGTTTGTATCCTATGAGATTTTACCTCGATGATACTCAAAGAAATGAAGTAGGGGGGGATTTGCTCATTTTTGAGTGATTCCATTGCTCTATTCAATTCGAGTTTTGCAATATTAATCAAATCCTTTTGTGCGGTTGCGGTATGTCTTATCAATGCTAAAATTAACAGCATTGAAAGGAATAGCAATTTAATGCAAATGGTTTTTACTTTTGGGTACATAATTCTATTAACACTCCATTAGTTGATTTAGGATGTAAAAATGCAATTTTCATATTATGAGCACCAGCAACGGGCTCTTCGTTGACCAAAATAACCCCTGATTGCTTTAATCTATCAAGTTCGTTTTTCAAATCGTCAGTTTTGAAGGCAATATGATGTATTCCTACTCCGCGCTTATTCAAAAATTTTTCAATAGCTGAATCTTCATCAGTCGGAGCGGTTAACTCAATTCTTACATCGCCCACAAGAAAAGAGATTATTTTGACTTTCTGTTCTTCAACGACTTCACTATGGAAATCAGTTATATTAAAAATTTTTTGAAATTGCTCGAATGATTCTTCAAGATTATTAACGGCAATTCCAATATGTTCTATTTTTTCAATCAATTTTTCTCCGAATGTTAGATTTTACCTTGATAGATATTTTCGAGTTCTTTCAATTGCTCATAAGTATTTGCTCCGAGCAATTCCTGATAATTAGCAATATTAAAAGCAGAAACTTTAAACTCTGAATTATGGGCAATTGATACGATATCAGTTAAATAATACTCATTTTGAACGTTATCGTTTTTTAATTGATTCAACCAATTGAAAATGAGCTTACTTTTGGCAATATATATACCGCTATTGAATTCTTTAATTTGCTTTTCGGATTCATTGGCATCTTTTTCTTCTGCAATCCTCAAAAATTCACCTTCGTAATTCCTGATAATCCTACCATAACCAAAAGGATCTGGAATTGATGATGTTAAAACAGATAAATCCGAATTGGTTTGAAAATGTAAAGCAATAAAATCTCTCAACGTATCAAACTCAATAAAAGGAACATCCCCTGAGAGTATTAATACATCACCATCGTAGTTGCTGAAAAATCTACGTGCTTGAGCAACAGCGTGGCCTGTTCCGAGTTGTTCTTCCTGGATTGCTACCTCGTATCGCAGTTCGAGATTATTCAAATATGAAATTACCTTTTCCTTCAAATATCCAGCAATTATGACAATTTTATCAGGATTTAATTTACCGACGGTATCAAGAACGTATTGAATCATCGGCTTTCCAGCAACTGGCAATAAAACTTTTGGAATATCACGATTGTTCATCCTTTTACCTTTACCAGCAGCTAAAATTATTACAGCAAAAGTTGAATCAGTAATCATTATCAATTCTTGGGTATTAATTCAGATTCTTCAACAGAGTGATATCTAGATTTAATATTATTGTGCTCGTCAACGAGAATAAGAGTGGGTTGCCAAGTTTTAGCTTCTTGCTCTTCAAAAATGGAATAACTGATAATAATAATCTCGTCACCGACAGCTCCTTTTCTTGCCGCTGCACCGTTAAGAAATATTTCTCTTTTACCCCTTTCCCCAGGAATAACATAAGTTTCGAAACGTTCACCATTATTAACATTAACAACAGAAACCTTTTCATATTCGAGAATATCAGCGGATTCCATTAAATCTCTATCAATCGTTAAACTCCCTTCATAGTAAAGATTCGCTCCCGTTATTTTTGCTCGATGAATTTTTGATTTCAATAATATTCTCTGCATATCTTAATTCTTTATCTTAATTTTAATAATATTCCTATCAATTTGGAAATACGCTAAACTATAAAATAAATTCAAAATTTTAAGAAACAAATTAATAAAGCGTATATTTGTATTCATAATAATGTTAATATATCTAAAAATTTAACGAAGTATATTATTGTTTATTGCTAATTGATAAAGAATAAGAATATGAAAAAAATTGTTGAATGTGTTCCAAATTTTTCCGAAGGACGAGACGAAAATATAATCAAAGCCATTGCTGATTCTATAAGCAACACGACTGGTGTAAATTTACTCGATGTTGACCCTGGTAAATCAACCAACCGCACAGTTTATACTTTTGTAGGCAGTCCTGAGGCAGTAGTAGAAGCTGCACTCAATTCTGCACGGGTTGCTCGACAGCTTATTGATATGCGAAAGCACACAGGCGAACATCCTCGCATTGGTGCTATGGATGTATGCCCTTTTATTCCAGTTAGCAACGTCAGTATGGATGAATGTATCAACTGCTCAAAAGAATTTGGCAAAAGATTGGCCGAAGAATTAGCAGTACAAGTCTATTTATATGAATATGCTTCTGAAAAGGATTATCGTAAGACTTTACCTCAGATAAGAACTGGTGAATATGAAGGACTTGCTGAAAAAATTAAATTACCAGAATGGAAGCCCGATTTCGGTCCCGCTGAATTTGTGCCTGAATGGGGTGCTACAGTTACGGGTGCTCGCTTCTTCCTTATCGCTTTTAATGTTAATATCATTGGAACAAATAATCAAGCTCATAGAATTGCTCTAAATATCAGGGAAGCTGGCAGAGGACCAAATAGCTCGGGCAAATTTAAAGAAATTAAGGCAATTGGATGGTATGTTGAAGAATACAATTTAGCACAAGTTTCTATTAATTTAACTAATTATAGAACTACCCCCCTACACATTGTATTCGAAGAAATTAAGAAAGAAGCAAAGGAATTAAACGTCGGTGTTGTTGGTTCTGAGCTTGTCGGATTGATTCCTCTAGAAGCTGTTCTAATGGCAGCTGACTATTACATTAATAAAGAAAACCTTTTTATTTTGGATGAAGACCAAAAAATCAAACTTGTCATTGATAGATTAGGACTTAATTCCATTTCAAAATTCGAACCAGAAAAGAAAATTATCGAATACATAATTAAAGAAGCTCCGAACGAACCGCTTGCAGGATTAACAACCAGAAAATTCATAGAATCAATTGCAGCACGTAGCTCAGCTCCTGGCGGTGGTTCTGCTTCTGCTGCTATTGCCGCAATTGGTGCTGGTCTTGCCTCTATGGTTGCTAAATTAACTTTTGGTGTGCGGAAATTTGAGAAAATCGAACCTAAATTGAGAAAAATAATTCCTCCGCTTCATTTTGCAGTACAGAAATTGATTCCTATGATTGATGCTGATACCAATGCATTTAACGATTATTTAGAGGCAGTAAGATTACCTCAAAATGATGAAGAAGAGAAAGCTATCAGAAAAGAAGCTATGCAAAATGGCTTGAAAAAAGCCGTTGAAGTTCCATTGAATACTATGAGATACGCCAGTGAAATTTGGGATTATGTTATTCAAACTGCAAGATATGGTAATATTGCCTCTAAATCTGATATAGAAGTAGGTGCAAAAGCTCTCGAAACAGGAATTTGGGGTGCTTATAAAAATGTACTAATTAATTTACCTGCTATCGAAGATGAGCAATACAAAAATAATATATTAATGGAAGCTGAAAGATTGGCTAAAAAC
>JBBISM010000178.1:0-5304 GCA_037441245.1 Ignavibacteria bacterium
CTCACATTCACCCTGATATCCTGATTAAACATAGGGGTAGCTTGTGATTGCCCCAAAGCCGAAACAGTACCGAGATTTTGAGAATCCCATCTAAATCCCATTCTAATATTAACCTCACCACTCACATTTATACTAATTTCTGGCTTACCGAAAATCCCCATCAATGGATTTGGAGGTATAGGTATTGCTATACCTGTTGCTTGGCCGATAAGTCTTGCTATATCACCACCAGAAAGCGCTCGGTTCAAATCATAACTCGTCAACATTGAATCCCACATATTCATCCTTAGATTACGTTGTCGGGTTGTTAGGTACTCATCAAGACTCATCTCATATGGATAGCTTATTTCAATACTATCAACTAACTCATTGCTGTATATATTGCGAACAACTGAATCTAAAATTGTCAGAGATTCATAGCCTGGCACTTCACTTTGCAAATACTGTCCAAATTTGTATGAATATGGAGATTTCCTACGAAATTGCTGATATTCGAATAAATTACCCTCATTTATAAATAATTCTTTTTCTTCATATTGAAATAATGAAGGTTTTCCAAAATCGCTTCTTTCTGATGTCCCTAATTGATTTTGTGCTAAAAGAACATCTTCTGAAAAATCAGGCAAATAAAAATACAAAAAAGGATAAATACTGAAAATGCTGATAAAATGATTGCTCAGCAACGTTAATTGAAATGAATTAACACGCTGAGATGATAATAAATTGGGTGTTATAGCTATTGATAAAAAAGCTATTAAAATAACAATCTTTTTCCACGAGTTGATACAGCTACTCAATTATATTTTATCCATTGTGATAAAAATTAACTTTAATAAACGTATTTAGATTAAATAAAATTGCCTTTCAATATTAATCTCTAATTTGTAGCAGTATAACTCGATAACACTCCAAATAATTAATAAATAATTTTCTAATTTATGCAATGAAATTATCAAAATCAATACCAATATATTGAATTGACTGATTTAAATTTCAAAAATTGTAACATATTTCGTTTTCACTTGTCTTTAAATTTAATTATATTGTAGTTATGGATAATAAAAAAATGATTAACTATAAAAAATTATCAATTACCTTAATTATTATCGTCTTACATTGGAATTCCTATAATCTATACAGCCAATATAAACTAAACCAGCATTTATTCACCGAAAATAAAGGACAAGTTCCGAATTCCACAATTGATGATAAAATACTTTTCTATTCTCATTTTAATAACACCACTATTTTTTTCAAAGAAAATGGAATATCTTTTGTCTTTTATAAACTCTCTAAAATACAGGAATCCAATGATAAACACCAGATCAAATCCAATCTACAAAATTTACAAACAGAATCAATTGATTTCCTATTTGTAAATTCATTAACCCCTTCTATTGAAGCAATTGAGGAAAATAGTCATCATTTAAATTTCTATTATCCACATTGCACCGATGGTATTACAAGTATAAAACAATATCGAAAATTAATTTATAAAAATATTTACAATAGCATTGATTTTATCTTTTATTGCGACAATCCCAATTCACTCAAATATGATATAGTCTTACATCCAGGGGGTAATTTCAATGATATTCAGAACTTATTTAGCAAAAATTTACATTTTGTTACTAATAATGAATCTATCATAGTTGGCGAATTAGGTGAGATGGTATTTAATTTTCCCAATATTTCATCTCTCAATACTATAAATAAAAATCACAACGATTTAATATCTCATAATACCTTAAATAATCTATATACGAATCATACCGATTCCGATATTATACTAAGCCCTGAGATACGTTGGTCAACATATTTTGGTGGAGAAGATGGCGACCACGCAACCGGCATCGTCTATGATTTAGAACGCAAAATAGTCGTATCTGGTTATACTCTCAGCCGAGCATTCCCAGTAACAACTAATGCAGAACAAAAAAACCGTGCTGGATTTTATGATGGCTTTATAGCAAAATTCGATGATAACGGCGTGCTGCAGTGGGCAACTTATTTTGGTGGCGAAGAAACTGATTATACCGAAGGTTTATGTTCTGACAATTCGAATAATATTTACATTTGCGGATATACCTGGAGCAAGCAATTACCCGTTACGCCCGGTGCCCATCAAGTATTCTTTGCTGGTGGGCAAAATGACGGTTTCATCGCTTCATTCGATAAATTCGGCAAAAGACGTTGGGCTACTTATTATGGAGGTAGTCTCGAAGAGCACGTCTATGATGTTGCTTCAAACGGGAGAAATGAATTAGCTATCGTCGGCAGAACAAAAAGTGGGAATTTATATATCTCGGATTTCGCTAATCGCAGAAATCCTTCTATGAATGATGACGCCTTTATTGCAAGATTCAATCTCGACGGTTCTTTCCAATGGGCTACATATTGGGGCGGCGATGGTGATGATGTTGCCCGAGCTATTACTTACGATAAATTGGGAAATATTATCCTTACTGGCTTTACAAATAGCCCAAATTTTCCGCTGGCAGATACTCAGCAAGGCGATATGACATTACCTCAATCATTTGTTATATTCATTACTAAATTTGACCTTTCACAAATGTTTCACTATCCCTATTCACGTCTATATGGTGGTTCAAGACGTGATGAATCTTGGGCTATAACTCTCGATAGCAAAGAAAATATATATCTTGCTGGCTTCACCTTGAGTTCCGATTTCCCACTTGTAGCTAATCCATTACAAAGCAGTTATGCCGGTTCGGACGATGCATTTCTGATGAAGTTAAATCCATCTGGCAGAATTCTTTGGTCAACTTATATCGGTGGATTAAAAGAAGAAATAGGAACTGCTCTTGTTGTTGACCCTTATGACAATATAATAATTACTGGTAGAACCAATAGCGAAAATATTAGAATCGGCTCAAATTTCCCTGATTCTAAAAATAACGGCAACTACGATATTTTTCTCGCCAAATTGAATTCCGATGGAAGACAGGTTTTGATGTTCGACTATTTTGGTGGTTCATCTCACGAATGGGTTTGGGGCATTGCACATGAAACAATCGGTGCGGGATTTTATATTTGTGGGGCTACCGAAAGCAATAATTTCCCTATCTTCGGAAATTCACATCAAACCCAAAATAAAGGATTAGCCGATGCCATTATTGTAAAACTTTGCGGTTCAATGCCAAAACCAAATATTCAAATTATTGGTAAAACACGCTTTTGCGAGGGAGATAGCGTAATACTGCGAGCAAGCGATGGTTTCACTCGTTACTACTGGTCAACTGGAGCAAGAACTCAGCAAATTACAGTCAGAAGAACCGGCGATTATTATGTCGAGGTTATGGATTCATTGGGATGTAATGGGAAATCTCAGACTGTTTATGTCGTTGTTTTAACTCCTCAACCTCCCGAAATCATCGGTAATTTGGGATTTTGCCCAAATGACTCTACGTATATAGAAGTCAAAAAGAATTATGTCAATTATCAGTGGTCAACAGGACAAAAAACAAAAGGAATTACTATAAACAAAGCTGGCTCATATTCAGTAACTATAACAGATTCCAACGGTTGCAGAGCAAGCACAAGTTTTAAAATAATTGAATATCCTTTACCCACTCCTCATATATTAGGTCCAAAGACTGTTTGTGCATTTTCCAATGATATTATATACAGATTAAATGCCTATCCTTGGGAATGCTATATTTGGGAAGTCGAAGGTGGAGCAATGGAATATGACGTTGATAGTATCAATATATCTGTGGATTGGGGGGAAGGTGGTCCTGGAAAAGTAATTGTGAAGGCTATAAATAAAGATACCGGTTGCTTCAGTTTCGATACAATGCACGTAAAAATCAGCGATAAGCTCGAACCCAAAATAACAAGTAACACTGGAAAATTAGAATTCTGCGAAGGGGATAGTATCATTATTGATGCTGGCTCAGAATATTTTTCTTATATCTGGAGTACTGGTGAAACTGAACCCGAAATTACAATAAAATCACCCGGAAAATATTGGCTAATAGTTAAAGATGCTTATAATTGCTCTGGCACTGATACCGTCGAAATAATTATGCACCCACTACCAGAAACGCAAATAATTGGAGAATTCGATATCTGCGAATTTTCAACTAACATTGTTTACGAAACACCCTTGCTTACAAATCATTCCTATTCTTGGACTGTTGAAAATGCTGAAATAGTTGAGGGAGAATTCGAACATAAATTAATTGTAAATTTGAAAAATGCCGGAACATCGTATATCACATTGAACGTCTTAAATGAGATAACAGGATGCTTATCCATATCAGAACCCCAACCAATCAATATTCACTCCCTGCCGAAAGCATATATCATAGCACCTATAAAAGAATTTTGCGAAGGCGATTCCATTCAAATTGAATTAAATACAGAATTTAAAGACGTTTTATGGAATAATGGGGCTAAAACTCCACAAATCTGGATAAAATCCCCTGGTCAATACTTCGCATTTGTAACAAATGAATTCAATTGTTCTGCATATAGCGATACGATAGAAATCATTATGCACTCAAAACCAGCAAAACCCACGATTATTAGAAATAATGATATATTAACTGTCAATTCAAACGACATTTGCCAATGGTATTTTAATGATACTCCTATTGATGGAGCTGTAACCAATAATATTCGGGCATTAAAATCTGGCTTCTATAAAGTGAAAGTTACAAATCAATTCGGCTGTTATGAATACTCGGATAATTTCCCTTTTGAACGTGGCTATGCAAAAATCACAATACAGCCGGACACAATTTTCGCAAATATTGGAGAAAAAGTTAAGATACCTATTGTAATCGTTGAATCATCTAACTTATTTAAAGCAGGGGCTAATAAATTCAATGCTATGTTATCATTCAATAGCACAATACTATACCCTGCAAAAAATCAAGAAATCATAAGAATTGATGATACAACCAACATAATAAAATTCACTGGCAATTTAATTGATACGCTTGGAATTCTTGCACAAATAGAATTCACAACTGCTCTGGGAGAAGTCCCTTGCTCGGAATTAGTGCTTGACTCGATTAGTTGGTTCGATGCCCCGGTGGACACAGAAATCGGAACTAGTTATCTGTGTCTGGCTGATTTATGCTATACTAATGACAAGGTTCGATTATTATCTTTTCGAGAGAATTTCGAATTATTGCAAAATATACCCAACCCATTTTCGCATACAACGGAAATCATGTTCAAGACCATTGAGTCAGGATTAACAACAATTGAACTTTTTGATTATTTAGGTCGTAAAGTTACTACAATATTTGAAGATACAATTCCAGCAGGAGA
>JBBISM010000179.1:0-680 GCA_037441245.1 Ignavibacteria bacterium
ATGGCAATCTTGATGAAATTAGATTGGGAATAGATTTAGCCTCTAAATATAGCCGAAAAATATTAATTGAGCAATTTATTCGCGGAAGAGAGATAACCGTTGGAATCCTTGATAATGAAGCATTGCCTATCATTGAAATTATTCCTGAAAGTGGATTCTACGACTACTTGCATAAATATAAAAAAGGTAAGACTGAATATATATGCCCTGCTGATATTGATGAATTCTCAACAGAATTTATTCAAAATAATGCTTTATCAGCTTTTAGAGTTTTGGGTTGTTCTGGTTTTGGCAGAGTAGATTTCAGAATGGATTATGAGGGAAATTTATTTTGTCTCGAAGTAAATACCATACCAGGATTTACTGAAACAAGTCTTGTACCGAAAGCTGCCAAACAGATTGGTATTGAATTTAATGAATTATGCGAAAAAATTATTCAAATTGCATTAAATAAGCATAAAGTATGAGAAAACAATATAACCTAACAGCAATCGGAAATGCACTGATTGATATTGAATTTCGGATTGATGAAGAAACAATCAGGCAATTAGATATTCCAAAAGGCGAGATGAGGCACATCTCCCACAAAGAGCAGAATGAGATTATCAAATCACTTAATCACTTAAATCCTTCGATCTCAAGCGGTGGTTCGGCAGCGAATACAATTATTGCATTTAGAA
>JBBISM010000179.1:693-5300 GCA_037441245.1 Ignavibacteria bacterium
TTATATGACAGCACTCGGAAATGATGATTTCGGAAAATCTTTTACCAAAGAATTCACTGAAAACAATATCACACTCCACACACATATAATTGACAATATACCAACAGGTGTTTGCCTTGTGCTTGTTACTCCCGATGCCGAAAGAACAATGCTAACTGCCTTGGGAGCATCTTCTCATTTTAATATTAAACATTTAAATGAAAAGATTGTTCAATCATCTGATTGGTTATATATTGAAGGATATCAATTATCTTCTTCCGAAAGTGCTACCGCTTGTATTGAGGCGTATAGTATAGCTCGAAAATCATCCACTAAAACTTCATTGACCTTTTCGGATGTTTTTATAGTTGAGAATTTTAGAACCGTTCTCGAAAAATTAGTATCTGAATCAGATTTAATATTTTGCAATGAATCTGAAGCACTAAACTTCACTCGCACTGATGAGATTCGAAAAGCAGTCGAAATACTAAGCAACTCATTGGAGAACTTTGTTATTACGCTCGGTAAAAATGGCTCAATAGTGAAATGGGGCAATGAATTAATTGAAATACCACCTTACCAAGTGAATGCTATTGATACAACAGGAGCCGGTGATATATATGCAGGCGCTTTCTTATATGGTATCGTACGAAGAAATAACCCTTATAAAGCTGGAAATATAGCTTCTTATTCATCGTCTCAAATAGTTACACAATTTGGAGCAAAATTAAATAGTGACCATACTAAAATCACTGAAATTTTTTTATAATTAACGAGAAGGTAATTTAACATTATGAAAATAAGCACCTTTATTTTTTTATTTGTTATCGGTTATACTCTTTTATCTCAGCAGGGTTTGAAGTTTGCTGAATTATCACAGAGACTTGACCCATATTTCCCCAAAGAGTTGATTGAAGATGTGAGAAAACAGTTACCACAAGGAAGCGACTATTCTATATGGGGCTATGATATTGGAGATTTCTCAGGCGATGGTTTTTTTGATTTAGGAATAAGCTTACGCCTATCGGGCGATAAAAGAAAAGTAATGCAAGTATATCTTTTCGTTGATATAGATGGATATCTCACAAAAGTTGCACAATTCCCTTATGAATTCATCGAAATGCCTCTCGAAATAGGAGTTGTTATTCGTAATAATACTTGTTATATAACAAGAAAAGCGGAACAATTTAACTGGCTTATACGAGGTTATAGATTTATAAACGGTTCACTGATTTTACTCGACGAATATACAACCACCAGACTTGACAATTTAACCAGAGAAACTTATCATAATTTCTTCAATTTAACAAGCACAGAAAGATATATCCGTACAAATGACGGCAAAGAAAGATTCTTTGCAAAATATCTAAAAATTCCATCTTACCAAAGAGGCAAGCAAATCTATACTGGCATTTCTGCTGAAGCAATCAGCAGCGACATTGATTATATCCATAAAGGAGCATATTACTGGGAAGGTGAAAAAGATGCATCTTTTAGTATAAAAAGCTCTTATGACCAACACTATCTTTATATGACAATAAATATAACTGACGACAAAGTGGTCATACCAAGATGCGATACTTGTCCAGGTGATTATATCAGTATCTGGTTCGATATTATTTCTGCATATTTAGAAAATAACGATAGATTTGTTATTCAATCACAAGATAAGTCTATAAAATTTAGAACAAGCGCTGAGTTGGGAATTTACAAAATATCATTTTATCCAGGTGACTTCCTTGAGAATAAAGCATATTATAGAATTAGTTCAACAGATGATTTAGAAAGTTTTCAAAAAATATCAGCACGCAATATCAAAGTTGTATCCATACCCACCCCAACTGGTTTTATAATGAAACTTAAAATACCATTTTCAATGCTCGGTTTTGACGAGACAATCACATTCGAAAACAAAATTACCGAACTTGGAATGACTGTAGTTTATCACGATTTCGACAATGCATTCAGAATTGAGGAAGAAACCGCAATTGCAACATCAGCTAATTATTCCACATTGAATCCATCAAGCTATGGTTCGCTAATCCTTATCCCAGAAAATATGTGGTATGGAGAAAACATCTATGTTTTTCGAGATGATATTATAAAAATCCTTTATGAAAATGGATATTAACTACTAATTTACAACAATAATTAAATCAACTATAACAAAAAGATTACAAATAGTTAAATTATAAACAGGTTTTATAATTTTTCTTGAATATTAAGATAAGAACGAGTATTTTTGCAAAATTATTTGAAATGGTTTTGGAAAATAATAAAAAACGATTTATATCAAAATCGAATATTTTCAAAGAGTTAGCACCTTATTTGAATTTAGGATTGCAAATAGCATTGTCAGTATGTTTGGGTGCATTATTCGGTTGGTGGCTTGATAAATTGCTAGATACAAAACCTATATTGTTAATTGTGTTTTCATTTGTTGGTATTGTTGCAGGATTTTATTCTTTTTTTAATACTATATCGCAATTGGAAAAAAAGAAAAAACAAAAAAAATGATATTAGTAATTCTAACAGCTGTAACTATTTGCGCAATTAATTTTTTATTTAGTATAATTATCATTAGATTAAACTTTACAAAGGAATTTAGGAAGTTCAGCAAGATTATACTCTTATCCCTTACAATCCGACTAATAATTATGCTAGTCATAGCTTGGATTGGATTCAATTTATTCCCCGATTATACAGGTATCTTTGCTATAACGCTTATTAGCACTTTTTTTATATTAACAATGATTGAAATCCTATATACACATTATAGAACAAATTATTTAAATTTGAAAAATAATAATTGACAAGTGTGATAATGAACGAAATCAACGCAACAATGATTAACAATTACTCAACAGAGGAAATAGAACAATCTCATCAAAATCATAGAGATGAAAATCATAATGAATCACATAACGAATCTGGAGATGTTTTTTCACAATTATATTCTCAATTGGGCGACCATTATGGATTAATCCTCGGTCCTTATCATATTGCCGATTTGCCATATATATTCTTTGATGAAGGTCAATTCCATTTCTACTCGTCAACAAAAACTATGGAAGCAGAAGGTAAATATATTATGCACCATCATCATCCAGTTCGAGCAAACGACAATCAACCGCCGATGTTGGATTTCTCCATCACTAATTTGGTGTTTTTTCAATTTATCGCAATGACAATCCTTGCTATTATGTTTATTAGAACAGGGAGGAAATACAAGAAAAATCCCGATAAAGCCCCTTCAGGATTCCAAAATCTGATTGAAACAATTGTTCTATATGTTCGTGATGAGATTGTTCGCCCGAACTTACCGACAATCCAAGTAGCAGATAGATTATTGCCATACTTTATAGCACTATTCTTCTTTATTTTGACCCTAAATTTATTGGGGTTAGTACCTTTCGGACATACCTCGACAGCTGCTTTAGCTGTAACTTGTGGCTTAGCAATAACAGCATTTTTAATTATCAATTATACAGCTATTAGTGAGAGTGGAATTGGGGCCTGGCTCAAACATTTACTCGGTGGAGCCCCCTGGTGGCTCTTTTTTCTTATGATACCGATTGAAATAATGTCAATGTTTATTAAGCCATTTGCATTAACGATACGTTTATTTGCGAATATGTCTGCTGGTCATATAGTTTTGCTTTCGATATTGGGCTTATTATTTTATTTCAAATCAATATTTATATCCCCCGCTATTGTTGGCTTTTCAGTTTTTATTTACTTATTGGAATTATTAGTAGTTTTTATACAAGCTTATGTATTTACAATGCTAACAGCGATATTTGTCGGATTAGCAATTGGGGAACACGCACATAACGAGCATTGAACATAATAACAGATTTTTTTATTCAATTTTAATAATGGAGGTAATTTAAATGGAATCGGTAGCATTAGCATATTTAAGTGCAGGATTAGGAGCTGGAATTACAGTATTAGGAGCAGGACTTGGTATTGGTAAATTAGCAGCATCTGCATTAGAAGCAGCAGGCAGACAGCCAGAGGCTGGTGGCGATATTCGTACAACAATGATCATTGCTGCTGCTCTCATCGAAGGTGTTGCATTCTTTGCTGCTGTTATTTGTTTACTTTTGACTCTGAAATAATCTGTTTTATAATTGGACGCATCGATCCAAAGATGCGTCCTGATTTTTTACATTAATTCCTAAATAAAGGTGAATAATGGATACATTATTAAGCATAAACCCAGGAACTATAATTTGGACTATAATTAACTTCACCATATTCCTGTTTATCATATTAAAATTCGGGCTTAAACCAATAATCAATGGTTTAAAAGCAAGGGAAGATAAAATTACAAATTCTATACAACAAGCTGAAAAAGCTAATGATGAAGCAAAAAAATTACTTCAAGCAAGTCAAGAAAAATTAGATTCAGCACATAAAGAGATGATTGAAATTGTTCAAAAAGGTAAAGTGCAAGCTGAATCCATAATAAATAAAGCTACAGTAGAAACTGATAAAATAAAAAAACAAAAACTCGAAGAAGCAATACGAGAAATCGAGCGAAGCAAAGAATCAGCACTAAGCGAATTAAGAGCTGAAGTTGCTGGTCTAGTTATTCAAGCTACTGAAAAGATTCTTGAAGAAAA
>JBBISM010000180.1:0-5293 GCA_037441245.1 Ignavibacteria bacterium
AAAAATGAGCAATATTTGTAAATTCATTAGAACAAGGAAAACATAACATATCAATTGAATTTTGGGGGGAAAGCCTGGTTGCAATAGGAAAAAATACGTCGAAGGCTCGTTTATTTATAATAAAACATCATCAGCAAAAGTCTCTGCTGGAGAATCACTACCCAAAGCTTCTATGAATAACCCTACGCTAGTAAAAGAAATGATTGAAGTATTAAAAAAGCAGAATTGGAAAAATGAGACACCTATTGATGTAATTATCCTTGAATCTGAATGGAGAATAAACAAAAACCCTTTTGGTGTCATTTTGAATAGAGAGATTAATACTTTTGTTATACTCAAAGATAATAACGGAAATTGTAGGGCAAATGACATTTCCTTTCGCCAACCATATAAAGGGAAATCATATGGCAAAACAGAATTATTTGGTTTTGGTTTGAAAAGTATCCCCGTTGATTGTTCGCAATTTGAAAAGAAAAAGTAAATTATCAATTTATTATTTTTTTTGAATCATTTATCTTAAAAAATTACATAAATAGCCCAGATTATATTTCAATATCTGATAACTGAATATAGGAACTATCAATCAATCCCCCCCCTTCCTCACCTTACTTTTTCATTTGTGCTGAAAATATAGGGTAGGGCTTTTTCTATGTGGCCAATTGGGATTATTTCGAGGTCGGATTTGATGTTTTCGCTAATATCTTCTATATCGCGGGCGTTATCTTTTGGAATAATAACTGTTTTGATGTCGTTGCGTTTTCCCGCTAATAGCTTTTCTTTCAAGCCTCCAATTGGCAAAATATTGCCACGCAATGTAATTTCGCCAGTCATTGCCAGGTCTCCCCGTACGGGCTTGCCCGAAGCTGCAGAAATCAATGCTGTTGCTAATGTTATTCCTGCGCTCGGTCCATCTTTGGCAATTGCCCCCTCGGGAATATGAATGTGAATTTCCTTTTTCTGATAAAAATTTTCGGGAATATTTAATTTTTTATGATTGGAACGCACATAGGAGAGAGCAGCCATTGCGGATTCCTTCATTACATCGCCGAGCTTGCCAGTGAGAGTAAGCTTTTGGTCGCCGGGCATAATTGTTACTTCTATAGGTAAAATTTCCCCGCCGACAGATGTCCAAGCCAGACCTAATGCAACACCGACTTTATCTTCGAGGTTTTCCTTTTGTATTTTAAATCGTGGAGCTTTTAAATATCTTTCTATATCTGCTTCGTCAATGATAAAATTTTTATCCTTAATATATTTTTGGAATTTCGGATTTTTTATCAAAATTTCTCTTATCTGGTCATTATCCTTTGATTTGGATTTTTTCTTAGCCATTGCATTATCGAAATCGGTAACAATATCCATTGCTAATTTTCTTATAATCGAGGCTAATTCCCTTTCTACATTTCTAACTCCAGCTTCGCGAGTGTATTCGTTGATAATTTTCTTAATAGCGGAATCTGTGATTGTAATGTTGAAATCTTTTACACCCAATTCATTGTATAATTTTGGCAGAATATGCCTTTTAGCAATTTCGATTTTTTCAGGTTCGAGATAGCTATTCAATTCGATTATTTCCATTCTATCGAGCAATGGCAAGGGTATATCATATCTAACATTTGCAGTAGTTATGAACAGTACATTGGATAAATCATAATCCACTTCTACATAGTGGTCATTAAAGGCAACATTTTGCTCAGGGTCGAGAACCTCGAGCAACGCAGAAGAAGGGTCGCCCCGAAAATCCATAGACATTTTATCAATTTCATCTAATAAAATTACAGGATTTATTGTGCCTGCTTTTTTCATTGCTTGAATAATTTTACCAGGCATAGCTCCTATATATGTTCTGCGATGTCCTCGAATTTCAGCTTCGTCACGTATTCCACCGAGTGAAAAACGGACGAACTCCCTACCCAAAGCCCTTGCTATCGAGCGAGCAAGAGATGTTTTACCAACACCGGGAGGACCAACAAAGCAAAGTATCTGACGCCTGACATTTTCGACCAAATTCAAAACAGCGATGAATTCGAGTATTCGCTCCTTTGGCTTCTCTAAGTCATAGTGGTCATCGTCTAAAATTGATTTTACGTGGTTTATATCGAAATTATCCTGCGTACGCTTGCTCCAAGGAAGTGAAGTTAGCAACTCAAGATATGTGCGATTGACAGAAAATTCAGGAGACATAGTCGGGGTTTTTTTCAGTCGTTGAAATTCCTCCATCGCCTTTTCCTTGACTTTGGGAGGCATCTCTGCTTTATCAATAGCTTCTTTAATAGCAGATAATTCGGGGCTTACCTCTTCCTCGCCCAATTCCTTTTGCAAGGTTCTAATTTGCTCCTGTATAAAATAAGTTCTCTGAGTCTTTTGTATCTGGTCATGAACCTTGTTTTCAATTTCATTCTCCAATGTAAGCATCTCGATTTCGCTACTAATAATCTTTGCCAACTCTAAATATTGGTCAATTAATTGTGTTTTCTCTAAAATTAGCTGCTTCAATTCCACCTTCGTTTGTAAATTTGCTGAGGCATAATATAGCTTTCTTACTGGGTCTTCTATATTATCGAACGCTGATAAAATATCGGGAGGCACATTTCGATTTAATTTGATATAATCGTTAAAAAGAGAGCTCACACGCCTTATCATTGCTTGTAATTCTTTATTTTCTGGTTCATATCCATTATAAATTTGTAGTATGTATGCTTCTAAAAATTCATTGTTTTTCAATTTTCGATTAATTTTCGATTGGAACACTCCCTCGACAAGTACCTTGAGCAAATTATTGGGCAATCTAAGTATTTGTATAATTTTTGCAGTAGTACCATATTCATAAATATCGTCAAATGTGGGTTCCTCAATTGAAGGGATTTTTTGAGCTGAAACAAATATGAATTTATCACGTTCGACTGCCTCATAGACAGCTCGCAATGATGAATGGCGACCAATTAGTACAGGAAATATCATATAGGGATATATGACAATATCTCTCAAGGGTAGAATTGTTAGTTTTTTGGGTATAGTAACTTTTTTAGTATCTTCAATCGCTTCAAATATCTTATTATCCATTCTTGTATTCCTGATAAAAACAAATTTCCAAACAAATTAAGACTTAATTTAAATTCATTTATTTTAATAAAAAGAGCGAAATATATCTCGTTTAGATAAGATAAATTCTAATTGCCCCTTATCTATATAATTAGAATTTCTAATGATTTGCATTTCATATAACTCAAAAGCTTCTTTAAATTTGTGTTGCTGTATGAATAAACCCGCTTTTATAAATAATCTGAATCCTTCGATATCAGAATCATTTGACACAAAATTCAGAAATTTTGCTACTTCATCGAAATCATTTTGACTTAAAGCAATCTGTGCAAGGCGAATTTTTACCAATTCTTCGTAATTTTTTTGTAATTGTGTCGAATTCAGAGCTTCAAAAAAATTTTTTCTTGCTTCATCAAATTGCTTTCCAGCAAATTGCGATTCAGCCAAATGATATTTGTACCAAAAATCATCGGGTTTTTCGATAATTTCTCTTTCTAATATATCAATATTCCTTTGTGCTCTTTCAATAGTTTTCTCGCTATATCCATAATGCTTAATTGTAATATCAGATTCGAAAATTTTATATTCAGAATTTTCGATGGATTCTCTAATTTGCTCGTGAATCCGTCCTGAGAATTTGAATCCCTTATAATTGCGAAATATTCTTGTATAGCGATGCTCTGTAATTGCAGATTGATTCGAATCTCCAAGAAAATTTCGGATTATTAAGTTTATACCCCCTATTTCATCATTTCTAAGTAAATCTCGATTTTTCTCGAAAGAGTTTGCATCCAATTCTTCATCGGAATCAAGCACAATAATCCATTGAGTTCGCATAAAATTTAGTGCATAATTCCTTGCATAAGCAAAGTCATCACGCCATAAGTGAAAATGCACCTCTGCTCCTAATCGAGTTGCAATTTGTGGAGTATTATCCTGAGAACCTGTATCAACTACAAGCAATTGCTTACAATATGCCTTGACCGATTTTATAGCTCTTTCAATAGTATCAGATGAATCTTTGACAATCATACATAAGCCAAGCATATTCCCACCTTCAGTGTTATTATTACTGATAATCATTTTGCAAATTACAATGAAAAAGGCTGTTCGCAAAAGAACAGCCTTCGATATAATTATATTTTTAAAAAATTCCCCTATTTAGCAATTATCAAGCGAGTGAAATCATTAAATATACCGGAACTCATTCTTATGAAATATGTTCCTGAAGATAAATCCGATGTTGGAATGAATTGTTCGAAATGACCCGGTTGGACAATACCATTTTGAAGAACCTTAACAATCTCGCCCTTGCTGTTTACTAATTCAATAATTGTTTGCCCCTCGAATGCAACACCGTATTTCAAAACGAATCCTTCGCCACCAACAGGATTGGGTTCTACAGATTGTAAAAAGAACTGGGATTTCGAAAATACTACATTTCGTAAATCTTGAACACAAGTAGCTAACTGAATTTCGCCAGGGCTTGTATGAGGAATCACGCATATATCTCTATCATAAAACGAAACTTTTCCAAAGTAAGGTATAAATCTGTTAGTATCAGCAAGAAGTAGCAATAAATCAGGATAAACCAGATAGCCATCATTACGAATCGGGCTTGTCCCTTGTCCAGTGATTTTTAATGTTGTTATCCCAGTAATCGGGTCTTTGACTTCTTCGCCTGTAACCGTCCACGTACCATCAAGTATATCTCCTTTTCTAATTTGACTACCTGGTGTTCCATTCCACATAAGCCAAGTATTTTGGTATTTCAATTCAATCTCAAATTTCGTAATATTTGCATATCCCCAATATCCACTTCTTGCAATAATTGGGAAATCTTTATATGGTGGTGCTACTGTTTTCATACCCGGAGCCATACCATTCAAAATTGGCAATGAAAGATTAACATCCACAGTGAAAGCCGAACCTTTGATAATAACGATATGTGTATCGCTGACATCGCTATAAACTCTTAGCTGTGCAGCGAAGTTGCCGGGTCTATCAGGTTTATATCTAACACGGAAGTCGTGATAACCTTTGGCTGGCAATGTAATCGGTGGATTATCAAGAATTTCAAATGCAAATATGTCGCCTGATATCCATTCAAATTTGTCTATTTGTGCTGCGGTTGTCGAACTAAGATTTGTAACCCTGAAAACATCAATTGGATTATCACACACTAATTGTGAGCCATAATCTATATGTGTAACGGTGATTCCTGTTTCAAATCCATAACCAATTACGTCAG
>JBBISM010000181.1:0-5273 GCA_037441245.1 Ignavibacteria bacterium
CCATTCTTCAACTCAGCGTGAGCTAAAACACAAAATTCTGCATTGCATAAATCACTTGAACCCAATATAGTCTCTAAATCGCTCAATGGAATATTGATGGTATATTGCGTATTGTTGTTCAAAAATTGCCCCTGCCCCTTATGACTACCATAAGTAAATTGTCCAGGTATGGGATTCCCTTTGGCATTAGGGAAGCTACAATTTGCATTAGAAATATGGATATGAGTTTCTTCCAGTTCAATATTGTTAATGGTTTGATAGGTAATCACTAAATTATTATTAATTATGCTGACATTCAATGTTCCAACGTATGTATCATTATTTCCATAATACATCGGGTAGCTCCCGTTATAAATTGTGTATTGAGTCTGAGTGCCAGAACCAAAGCCACCACTTGGACAACATATCTGAACATAAGAAGAAATTATTAAATTATCGCCACAATTAAAACTATAATCTTGTGGGGATGGGAATCTGCCCTGATAAAAATATACTCTTGGAACAGTTACCCTATAGGATGATAAATTGCTTTGACCTAAATCAAGCTGGATTTCCCGTCTTATAGGCGACCATTTTCCTTCATACGTTTCAAAAATTCGAATATAAACGGAAATCTTGCTTAAATAACAACCACTTTGGACAAGGTCCGCATCTAAGTTGAAGTCCAAATATAGATTGTCATTGTCATTAGTAACAGCCATTGTTCCTACTTTAACACTAGTTTTACCCCATAAATCCCAAGGGTCATTGTGTATAATGAGATCAACTGTGTAGGGTTCGCAAGGGACGAAATTTGGTATAGCTGTATGATCAACTACTGCTGCTTGACCACTACTATACTTATTTCCGCCTGTAACATCCTGCAATGTCATATCATCTATCAATACTTTATCGCAACCATTGATAGATATGAATATTACTGCTACTAATAAATAGATGAACTTCTTCAAAATAAAACTCCAATTTTAAAATTTCACTCCAATTTTAAAACAAAATTATTTTTAAATTTCCTATACAACAATACCAATAATTTGGTATTTTTTTGAATTTATAAAATTTATTTCTAGTCTTATGCTCTTAGTTATTTGAATAAAATATTTAATCTATCGTTTAAATAACGAAACAATATGCTTCAATAAATCATTATGACAAAATTCAAGATATTATCGGTAATTCTCTTAATTTTCTTTACAATAGAATCATTATCGCAAAGCAATAATAAGCATTTCAGCTATATCATAAAAACATCAAAACCCGAAATTATTAATTATATAAATTTCAAATTTCATCAAGAAATCCAAAGCACTCGCCCAGCAATATCAAATTATGATAAAGCAATTACTAACTCAATACTCAATGCAAAATTGAATCCCACTCAAATCAATATTTTTAACTCATTAAAATCCTACTATCGTATTGATTTTTCAAATTCATCCGATATTAAGAATTTATTGGAAACTATCAGAAACCTATCCGGTGTAGAGTCTGTATTCCCTAACTATGTTTATAGCATAAACCAATTAAACCTACCGAATGATTCACTTCTATCAGAGCAATGGGGATTATTTGCGACAAATATGATGCAAGCCTGGGGCAAAGCAACGGGCAAGGGGATACTTGTTGGGGTAGTTGATACAGGAATTGATTACTACCATCCTGATTTGATTGGCAATTTATGGATAAATAACGTCGAGGATATAAATAAAAATGGTACATTTGAACCTTGGCATTATTTGGAAATTCGAAATGGTATTAGCGGTGATTTAAATGGAATTGATGATGATGGCAATTGCTTTATTGATGATGTCATTGGCTTCGATTTTGTTAATCAACATATCAGAAACATCGGCGAAGCATCAATTCCCGACCCAACCCCCTGGGACGAGCATAGTCACGGAACTGCGGTTTCGGGTGTCATTGCTGCAATAAGAAATAATATTATTGGTATCAGTGGCGCAGCTCCGAATGCAAAAATTGTTACAATACGAGTAATGGACGCAACAGGGAACGGCGAATCTGATGATATTGCTTCTGGAATAGTTTATGGTGCTTTGAATGATGTTCATATATTGAACTTTAGCTTCGGTGAGGACTATGATTCACCACTTTTACACGATGCAATAAAATTCGCTTATTCAATGGGATGCGTAATGATTGGCTCTTCTGGTAATAATGGACACGATAGAAGGCATTATCCATCAGACTATGAAGAGGTCATTTCTGTCGGTTCAGTTGATTTAAGATTAGTTAGGAATATCCGAAGTAATTATGGTTCGAGGCTCGATTGCGTAGCTCCTGGTGTTTCGATTATGAGTACCCAGCAGGGCGGTGTGTATAAAACATTCAGCGGAACTTCGCTTGCTGCTCCATTTGTAGCATCCTTATCAGCTATGTTGCTCGAATTAGATAGTACATTAACCCCAGCAGAAATTAAAAGCATTATAAAATCTACTACCTATGATATTGACCCGCCAGGCTGGGATATATTCACTGGAGCTGGATTAGTTGATGCCCTATCAGCTGTAAATAATGTCGGAAAGAGCAATATCAATATAACTTATCCGAACAATCAACAATTTTTCAATAAAGATAATACTCGTGAGATAGAATTCATCGGCTCAATAATAACACCGATGTTCGATTATTATTCAATATTTATCGGTCAAGGCGATAATCCAAATAAATGGGACACTTTATCGAGAAATAATTATAACCAGATTAAAGATAGCACTATTTTCAAACTTCAAACTGATAATCTCAAAGATACCAATTATACATTGCGAATAGTAACGTATCTAAAAAATAAAAAAACTCTTGAGAAACGTGTTCAATTCGAAATTTACACTAATCACTCCCAGCTCAACTTTACAGATTTGCAAATAGCCTATCCATATTTCAATAACCGACGTATCCTTTCAATTTCTGCAAAAACAATAAGACCAGCAAAGTTCAGCGTAGAATATAAGCCCATAAATAATACCGATAAAGTAATCACCAAAGCCAAAACAGATAGATTCTCGAAGTATCATTCGCTTATTATTGATGAAACTATCGAAAATGGAACAGAACATACTGCAAAAGCTATCGCTCAATACTCCGATAAAGACTCAATCATAAAGGAATTCAATTTTATCATTCCCTCTGATTTCTTCTTTGAAGATAAGTTTATTTTGAAAAATTATAAATTACCCCCAACTTATATGAATAATTCTGTTGCAGATTTATATAATGACGGCAAATCCGCCATTGTGATTAATGACTTCAGCGATTTCACTTGGGGCAAAGTTATTACATTCCAATTTGATAACAACCAATTCATAGCCAAAGATACATTGCATAATATATATATCCCCGCAGGTTTGGGCGATTCGAATGGTGACGGATTGCAGGAAATAATGTTATTCCAATCTGGCAAAACATTTGTAACTCAAGCTCAACAAAGTGGAGGCAATCCATTTACAAATGTTATTTTTCAAGATACATCAGGATTCAATTTTTGGGCTGGCGGTTTCTTCGATTTCACCAAAGATGGTAAACCAGAAATTATTGCATATTCCGACACTTCATTTATGCTTTTTTCTTACCAGAAAGACAAATACAATCTTACAGCACAAACAGCCAATGAACAAAGCAAAAAATATATCGGAACTTATCCTGGGTATGCTTATGGAGATTTTGATGGCGATGGTAATATCGAATTAGCTCATAGTAATATGCATGGAGATATTTTCATTTTCAAGTTCAAAAATGATTCTTTCGATAGAATTTTTGTGGATTCTACTGGTAATAGTGATTGGAATCAATTTTTGACATCGGCTGATATTGATGGCGATGGCAAAATGGAACTTTTGCAACTAAACTACGGTACTAACTTTCTATTCGAAAAAAATGAGGGCGGAACCACACTATGGCAATTGAGAATCTTTAAATATATTGATAATGATTTTAAAGTTATTTATAATGAATATTTTTATGGAGTTAGAGCAGGTATTGGTTATAGAAATGGTATCTTAGCTGGTGATTTGTTAAATAACAACAAAGATGAAATTGTTTTGACTTTGTTCCCGAATCTATATATTTTCTCGTGGGATGAGGTAACTCAAAAATTAAAGCCGATTTACTACTATCCCTATGCTTTTTCAAACAGCGGTATAATCCATGACTTTGATAAAAATTCAATTAATGAACTTGGCTTTTGCAATGGATTTAACACAATATTTATCGAATATTATAAAACTGATGCACCTGATTTGCCACCTGATATTGATGGATGGGCTTTGAACCAAAATACTGCTTATGTTAAATGGCAGAAAGTAAACAACGCAGAAAAATACTTGCTTTACTCAATTGACGAAGATAATCAAGCTGAGTTAATAGCAGAAGCGAATACAAATTTTGTCATAATAACAAACCTCAAGCCCCAAACACATTACTATTTTGCCCTCCGTTCTTTTAATTCCAAGCTCGACCCCAAATTCAGCTCCTGGTCTAAGTTAGTGCAGATATATACCAATTATCCCATTATACCCATTGAAGTATCAATTATTAATGATAAAACTATACTTCTCAAATATTCTGGCAAAATATCTCACCGTTCATATGAACCAACTCTATTTGCTTTACTTGATGAGAATGGTAAATTTCTTATTTATCCTAATACTGCTCAATTCGCTTCAGATTCAATCTTGCTTTTATCATTTAATTCAAGCTTGAAAAATGGGATTTATCAATTGCAATGCAGTTCATTCCCCGATTTTTATAGAATTCCTACTCTCGATACATTGGTTAAATTCACTCTCAACATCATTAATAAAGAATCTGAACTTTATCTAAAGAACATCATTGTTGAATCTTTCGAAAAAGTTATACTAACATATTCTGAAGTTGTAATTACCGAACAAGCAACCGATATTAATAATTACATTCTATTGCCTCGTGGTAAAATAAAATACATCGAACACACAAACAGAGCCGATGCATATAATATTTATTTAGACCCTGAAATACCCATAGGTGCATTAGGGTTGAATTATACCATAACAGTTCAAAATGTAACAGCACAGAGAGGTAATAAGATGACTACCGGTGCAGGTAACACCATCGGTTTTGTTTTTACAAGTGATAATATGCACAATTCATTTGTATATCCAAATCCATTTCGACTAAGTAAGGATGAATTCCTAACTTTTGCAATGCTATCCGATAGGTGTGAAGTTGCGATAATGACGCTTAATGGGGAATTAATACAAACACTATTCGAAAATGATGGAAAT
>JBBISM010000182.1:0-1207 GCA_037441245.1 Ignavibacteria bacterium
GAATTTCTGGACGAATGTCTTTAAATGTATTTAATTCCTTCTATTCAAAATACAGCAAAATCCCAGATTTAATATCAATGGATGCTTTGAAGGACTTTTTCGGGGACCAATCTAATACAGTAGCCAAATTAATTCCAGAGGGGTTTATTAACTCATTAATTGATATGTATGAATATAATGTTCTTCAAGAGATTAAGGAAGCAATATATTACTACAACGAAAAACAAATATCTAATGATATTATAAATTATCTATTCAGTATCAATTTCGAGCCAGAAACAATCGAAGTATGTAATTACACAGGCGATAAAATCCAAATTACAGAAGATTATTTTAAAAATTTTGAAGCAACCATACTCGGTGTAACTTCTTCAAAAGAACAAAGAATTAATTTTAGAAAAGATGCACTTAATACTTATGTCTCTAAAACATTAGCACAAGAAATTCAGATAAAAAACAAGAAAATTACTGAGACAGAGCAATTCAAGATCTTATTCGATAAATACACAAGAATTCTCAAAGAAAATGCCCTATTACCGTATGTTAATAATGATAATTTCCGAATGGCTATATTAGCTTATGGAACACCTCAATTTTCAACATTTGACGATAGAATGCAAAAAGATGTAACATTTATGATTAATAATCTCGTCAATAAGTTTGACTATACTGTTGAAGGAGCTAAGCAAGTCGGGCTTTATGTTATTGACGAAAAGCTGGTTTCAAAGTATTAAAAATTATTCCAAATTAATAGACTTTGGTTATTAATATCTTCTATTTTAATAAAATAGATACCTTTGGCTAATAACATTAAAGTATTATAAATTTTTGTTTTATCAGCCGATTTAACAATCAATTTCCCGCTTAAATCTGTAATACTAATTGCTTTCATCTCATTACCAATGACAGCGATTAGTTCATCTAATCTTGATATTCGCTGAATATTTGAGAACCCAAAATCTTCTTTATAATCAATGGAAGTTATTGGATTATCGGAACGATAGACACTACTACCATCAGTTCCGATAAAAAGATATCCATTTTTCGCTAAACAAATGGATTTGATGGTATAATTTTCTAAATTATCATTTATCTTCTCGATTGTAGTGTTGCTTAAATTGAGTTTTAACATACCATTAGCTTGTGTACCCGAAAAAACGAAAAGCGGAGATGGCGGAATAGCAATACAATTAGATTGAAAAGGATT
>JBBISM010000182.1:1220-5267 GCA_037441245.1 Ignavibacteria bacterium
CCAGGTTTCACAATCATCATCACTCATAAATAAAACTGAAGAACTATATCCGCCTATAAAAATTCTACCCAAAGAATCAAATTCAATATAATTAAAAGTAGTTGGAGAAATAAAGCGATTGACATATTCCCAGCTTTCACCAAAATTATCGCTTCGATAAATACCATAATTAGCAATAGAGCAAAATAAATAATTGCCTTTATGTTTTATCACATTGCAAAAGCGACCATAAGTTACGTCAAATCCATTATTCCTTTCAATCCAATCCTCATTATTATTGCTCCGATAAATCACACCCTTTTTCGATGTTCCTGCATAAATGCCGAAATCTGACATAAGCAGAATTGAATTTATATCGCCACAATCTGGAATTGCATTTAAATCAATCCATTCTGCTTTTTCATAGTCATATTCATATATAAAACCGCCAAAAGAGCCAATAACAATAAGCGAATCTCTTATGTCAATAGCACGAATTCTACCATTTCTCAATCCATTATTTGAGAAACGGTAAATTTGACCATCATGTGAAATTTTGAAAATTCCAGAACCTTCTGTGCATATATATAAAAATCCATCTCCATCTTCTTTTGTTGCATTAATTATATTACCCGTTAATCCTGAATTCGATACAGACCAATTTGTACCATTATCAGTGCTGAATATTATCCCAGAACCAACAGTACCAGCAAGTATGTTGCCGTTATTCAATCTCTCAAAAATGTTAATTTGGTCATTAAATTTTGGCAATTCGAGCGATAACCAAGTTGCACCTAAATTCTCTGTAATATACATTCCGTTATATTTTGTTCCTATCAGTATAGTGCTATCCCCTATTGCAAGTAGTGATAAAACTTGTGAACCTTTGTCTGGTTTAAATATTTGTTTTAGCTCACTTTTAATCAAGTCATAAGAATAAACAACTCCTTTTTGAGTGCCCAGAATCATCAAATCATTTTTATTGAATGCAATACTAAGGGCTATTTCATTTTCTATGGAGAATCTAATTTTCCAATCTTCACCATCCAAAGTATTAAATATATTAGTCGAGTGGCCAAGACTATTGACCGAAGCAAATAAATCACCTTTTGAGGAATGAGCAAAAGAATAGAATTCTCTAAGATAAAAATCCTCGATAAATGCTAATTTTTCACTATAAGTATCAAAAATCAAAGCTCCAATATTATTTCCAATGAAGATTTTGTTTTTATGTGATATTAGACAATTAACTGTACCAAATTCATCATTAATCAGTGTCCATTGTTTCTTAGTGTTATATCTATATAGTCCATAAATATAGGAGCCAATAAAAATATCGCCGTTATTGTGTTTCGTGAAACGGATGAAGGTATTCTCATAATTCTTTTCAAAAGGCATCATAATCTTAGCCCAATTCTTTCCGCCGTCAGTGCTTTCAAATATCCCATTTTTATAAGTACCAGCCCAAATTCTACCATCGTCAAGCTCAACAAAATCGAATACGCATCCACCGTTAAATGTATTAATTTGAGTCCAGTACGAATAACTTACTTGATTCAAAAATATTAGAAATATGAAAATTGAGATTAGCTTCATAATATTATTTTTCATATTTGTGAATTATCACCTTGAAATAATAATTTTTCTTGAGAGATTCGAGATGCCATAGTTAATATCAAGAAAATATATACCATTACTCAAATTCATTAAATTAAGCTTGATAAAATTATCACCAGCACTAATAAATCCCTCATAGAGCTTGCCAAGATTACGACCCGAAGCATCAAAGATATTAATTTTAATTCTACCATCAATTGGTGAATTTAACAATATAGTTGCTTCATCAGAAATAGGCATAGGATAAATGTCAAATCGTAGGTTTGCAATGGGAAAATCAGCAACAGAAACGGGTATTATATGCCCCCATAATCCACTACCATTCGTACCGATAAAAATACTATTATTTTCGGTAAGCAGTAAGGATTCTACATTCAAATTCATTAATCCATCATTGTATTCATCACAATTTTGACCATCGTTTGTTGACCTGAATATTCCCTTGCCAATCGTTCCAATTAATATTTCATCATCAACCCCAGTAATGATTGATTTTATCATAGGCGGATTTTCGCCAAAATCATTAATCAAATTTTTCCAATTATTCCCACCATCAGAACTACGCCATAATCCTTCACTTTTTGAGCCAACTAGTAATGTCCCGTCTTTAGTTTGATAAATTGAGTAAATAGTATTGGATTGAACTCCTTGCGTTTTATTCCAAGTGTTTCCGTTATTTGTACTTCTAAACAATCCACCATTATTCGAACCAGCATAAATACTTCCATCTGAAGCCACGAAAATGCAGTGCATACTTATTGAAGCATCAGGAATTCCACTATGTGAGGAAAACCATGAAATTCCATTGTTTGTACTGCGATAAATCCCCCAACTCCATACAGTAGCGAATAAATCACCATTCTGAGCCATTGCTAAACCGAAAACTGCACCTGCAATCATTCCATCATTGATAGGGGTCCAGCTTTCTCCATCATTTGTCGAACGATAAACTCCAGAACCAGTTCCTACTAATATGTTATTATCTTTATCCATAAGGAAAGTATTTATGTTATGAGATTGCAATCCATTATTCACTTTGTACCAGGAAATGCCATTATCAGTAGTTTTGAATATCCCATATTGGTTAGTTCCAGCAAGGATATTTGCATTTCTTTTACTGAACAAAGCTCTAACATTGAACGCATTCAAACGATTATTCGATGGTTCCCAGGTTAATCCGTTGTTTGTTGATTTGAATACCCCCTCAGAAGTTCCTGCATACAAGTGTCCTGATTGAGATTTATCAATCGAATAAACACTTAAGTTTTCTACCTCGTTTCCTATCGAACTTCGAAACCAATTTTGTCCCCCATCAGTACTTAAATAAATGCCATCATCGCTCGAACCAGCAATAGCTCTGCCATCATTTGAAATAACAATGCTAAAAACAATTGCCCCCATAAATCCAGTATTAATCCTAAACCAGGAAGCTCCATTATTTGTACTTTTATAAATGCCGTTGCTTGTTCCAACAAAGATTGAACCGTCGGGGTGTTCGTCAAATTCGTAAACGTTTGAATTCGACAATCCTTCATTTGATTGGAACCAGCTTTTACCATTATCTGATGATTTATATATGCCTTTTAAAGGGAAAATACCAGCGAATAAATCCCCTTTGCTCGTATAGAATAAACTAAAAATACTACCGATAGGCAAACCTGTACTGGATTGTATCCAATTCAATCCTCTATCAGAGCTGATGTACACTCCATTTGAAGTCCCTGCATAAATATTATTCTGTTTATCTTTTGTGAATGTATAAAATGAAATATTTACATCGAAAGGCGGGTGGTAATTCCAACTATTTCCGTTATCTGTCGAGCGAAATAATCCAGATGAACCAGTAGAAGCAATAACAACATTGCCAGCGATTACAATTCCGTTGATTAGCTTTTGCCCTACAAGCGATTCATATAATTGTTGCCAACTTTGTCCGCCATTTTTACTATAATAAAGCCCGCCATTTGCTGTTCCAGTATATATAGTATTATCATCACCAACTCGAATAATTCTGATATCGCCAATATATGGTCCATCAGCCATATTCCAATATGTCTCAGATTTGAGAAATGTTGGGGTTATCAACAAATGTATAATTGAGAAGAAAAAAAATAAGTTCCAAACGATGAGACTTTTGTTATTCTGTTTATTTTTCATAATAGTCTTTTCTTAAAATAAAACTAACTACAATTAATCAAATTTAGAAATATTTATGCATTTAACAAAAAAAGAAGTGCAGTATCTATTGAAACTGCACTTCGATAAATTAAGAATAAAAAATTAATTTATTCAGGATTACCAGCTTTCTTTATTGGAATTCGAATTAACACCCAAGCAATAACAACCAACACAATTAAACTTAAAAAGAAAGGTGAATCGGGCCAAATTTTTGGTGGAATAACATCTCCATAAGCTAATGCAGCAAAAATCAATCCCATAAGAGCTTCGCCA
>JBBISM010000183.1:0-2747 GCA_037441245.1 Ignavibacteria bacterium
GGTGCAAAAATTGATGGCAATATAAAATATACATTAGATAACTATAGTTCTGAAAAATTTTCTGTCAACACCATATCTGAAAAAAGTTATTCCGTTTCGTCTCCTTCGCTTTCTATATCATTATTGCTTGATAATTCAGCTTCTGCAGAATCAAATCAAGCATTGCAAAATTTCATCAAGGAATGGATTTCAACATTACATTCAAACGATTTGGTTTCCTTCACATATTTCAATCATTACTTTCGCAAGCAATTTGAGTATTTACCAGCTGCAAATGCTTTTTTATCAATGTCTTCCCAAGATATACCACAAAATTCTGGCGTAAACGCTCTCTATAAAGCATTATTCAATTCTATATCGAATATTGACAAAAGCGATCCAAACTACGATAATATTTGCATATTAATCACTTATACTGATGATAACTCTTCAATTGCTGTCCAACTGAAAGACGTTGCAGAATTATCTCGTTCAAAACAAATACCAATCTATATTATCGGAATTGGTAGTGCATTGGAAGCCTATAATTTAAAATATCTAGCCAATGCAAGCGGTGGTTATTATTATTTCATTCCCGACGAAAATATCCAACTTATTCGCTCAGTTCTAAAAGAAATTGTATTTTCACAAAGAGCATATTATTTCTTACCAATTAAGTTCCCAAATGATGCGGAGAAGTCTATTTTTGCCACAATTTTTAGTGATGATAGAAATTCATTCTCGGAAAAAACTCAAATAGTTAAAATTATCGAAAATCAATACTCAGATAATCAGATACTATCTGCATTTAATTATAGAGACAGTTTAATAGATATTGACTATGACGAAAATTTCTATCTTTTGGCTCAGCTTCTTAGAGATAATCCCTCCTATGCAATACAATTGGTTGGAAATAGTAGCCAGGAAGGCACAGAAGAATTTAATCAATATATTGCTTTAAGTCGTGCCCAAGAAGCTAGACGAAAACTACTCGAATTAGGTGTCTCGCCTAATCAGATTCGAGTTCGTTCTGATGGTAGCAACTTGCCCATATATTACCTTCAAAACATCGCTTGGCAGCAATATTATAATAGACGTGTTGAAATTAGATGGCTCGACCCAGAACTTATGCCGTTCGAAATTATTGCTGGCGAATATGATACCGAATACGACGCCCTTAATTTTGTCGAATTATGGGAGAGAAGGGGATTTAAAGCATATTACCAAAGATACCTCAAAAATAATTTCCCAATTTACCGCATTAAATTATGGGGTTATAAAACCTTAGATGATGCTGAAAAAGCAGTCAAATTACTTCGAAAAGAATATAAACTTAGTCTGGTCATTGAGTAATCAATGATTATCTTTGCTTGGATTGGCTTGTATATCTTGTTCAATCTTTTGGGTACTAAACACCTCCTTGAGTGCAGGCATTTTATTATGAAAAAATATCATTAATAAAACTCCTAAGGTTACGCAAGAATCGGCTACATTAAATACAGGCCAGTGGGTATATGTCAATCCAAAAATCGTTATATCTGGAATATCAACCTGTATGAAATCTACTACTTTACCGTAAAATATAGCGGACTCACCATAAAATACTCCATAGAATACTCTATCTATCAAGTTACCAATTGCACCTGAAAATATTAGCATTATCGGTAATTTAGCATATATACTATAATTCCTCAATTTGTTTAGAAATACTCCTAAAGCTACTGATGCTATAATTGAGAATAAACTCAAAAAAATCTTACCAGCACCAAATTTTATCCCAAATGCCATTCCCTCGTTCTCAACAAATGTTATTCGTAAGAAATCTCCAATAACCGGAATTGATTCGCCAAGCATCATCCCCTGATGTTCTATTCCAAATATATTAAAACCTTTTATGGTAATTTTTGTTAATTGATCTATAATCACCAATATAATTGCTATAATAAAATATATTCTTGAAGAAGCCTCTTTCATAATCACAATATCTGCATAAAATTGGGGTCCACTAAGACCCCAAAATAAATTTTTAAAAATCTATGTTATTTTAAAGGTTCAATTCTATCAATACTATCCTCGGGGCATTTTTTATGTATTTTCCAAGATGCTGATTGTGTTGTAATTGGTACTGCAAGTAGTCGTTCCTTAGCAATCAATATTCCGCATTCCTTGCATATACCATAGGTTTTATCTTTGATTCTTTGCATTGCTTCATCTAATTTCTTGATGTAATCATTAATTCTTTGAATCTGTGCATAAGTTTTTTCTTTTTCTATTGCTTCAGAACCTTGTTCAGCCATATGCATAGAATATATCATACTCTCTTCGGCATAATCATAATTAGTAAGATCATCGAGTCTTTCTCTTAGCATCTGTAATTCTTCGAGTGCTTCCCTACGTGCTTCTTGAATTACCTTCATAAACATATCTAAATCCTCATCTGAATATCTTTCCGGTGGTGCCTTTTTTGAGATTTTGACCTTTGTAGTGGGTTTTTCAAATGCTTTATCTATTTTCCCCTTTTTTGTTTTTTTCTGTATTTCTTTTGTTATCTCTTCTTTCGCTTTCATTCTCGTAGCTTTCTTTACCTTCTCTTCTACTTTCGGCTCAGACTTTGTAATTACTGCCTTTGTGGTGGCTTTGCTCTTGGCTGGTTTCTTCTCCGTTAATTCCGGTTTCACTTTCGTTTTCACCTGCTCTTTTTCCTGAGCTTTAGTTCTCGTAGCTTTCTTTACCTTCTCTTCTACTTTCGGCTCAGACTTTGTAATTAC
>JBBISM010000183.1:2847-5186 GCA_037441245.1 Ignavibacteria bacterium
TGCCTTTGTGGTGGCTTTGCTCTTGGCTGGTTTCGGTTCTTGAATTTCTACTTTAACATTTGGTTTTGACCTTTCTGGTACAACCGCTTTCGATTTAGTTGTCAGTTTGATTGATTCTTCTACTTTAGATTCAGTTTTTTTCACATCTGCTTTCATTTCTTTTTTAGGAGAAACCTTCGGGGATTTAGTTTCTAACTTAGCTTTCTTTGGTGAGCTATCTGATTTGACGGCAGTTTTCACCTTAGTTTTGCCGATTTCGCCTGAAGAAATCACAGTCTCTTTGGTAATTTTTTTGTTTTTTACTTTAGCACTATCTGCATTTAGCTTTTTTCCCTTTGTTGCAACTCTGCTTGGAGACTTCTTAACCGCTTCAATCTGAGTTTTAGCCACTATTTTTTTGGGGGATTTTGCCATCTCATTGCTCCTAATATTTAATTTTATTACAGTCGAAATTCTAGATCTTATAAAAAATTTTTGCTATTTAATAATCAAAATGGAAATTTGCAAAAAATATTTTTAATTAGCTAATGAAATATTAACAATGACTTTATCACCATCAAGTTCAAAACTCGTTCCGTTAAGACCATGTACATATTCAAGTTTTGCAGTTAAAGTCTCATTTTTTATATATTCACCTTGGGCTAATAATGCTTTTCTAATTTGTTCATTAGCATCGAATTTGATATTAATTCTATCGGTTACTTCAAAATTTATATTTTTTCTGTAATTTTGGACTCTATTGATAAATTCTCTAGCAATCCCCTCGTTAATCAATTCCTCATCGAGATGTGTATCGAGAGCCACAGTAAACCCCGATTCGCTCGCAACAAGCCACCCTTCAATATCTTCACTATATACCTCAATATCTTCTAAAAGAATTTTTAAATTTTCATTATCAAAATTTACTTCAAGCATCTTGTCTTGTTCGAGCAATTTTATATCCTTACTGCTTAAATTTTTTATTCTTTCTGCAACTTTTTGTGTTAGTTTGCCAAATTTTTTCCCAATAGTTTTGAAGTTAGGTTTTGCCCGATGCCTAACAATATTATCATTATCGTCAGTAATAAACTCTATTGCTTTAACATTTATCTCTTCCATAATGATATTTTGAACTGATTGAATTTCTCTTCTGTCCTTTGGTGTTAAAACTGGTATAAGAATACGTCGCAATGGCTGTCTAACTCGGATTTTAATTTTTTCCCTTAAATTTCTGGCTAAATTGACTATAATCTGAGCTTTTTCCATTCTTCTTTCAAGCTGAATATCAATGCAATTAGTTTCAAATTCAGGAATATCTAATAAATGAATTGATAATTCATCATCTTTTGACCTTAGTCTTTGATAAAGATATTCTGATAAAAATGGTGCTGTAGGAGCTAATAATGCACACAACTTAATTAAAACCTCTCGAAGGGTTTGATAAGCTGCAATCTTTTCCCTATCTTTTTCGCCCTTCCAAAATCTTCTTCGATTGCGTCGAATATACCAATTTGATAATTCATATATAGTAAACTCTTGAATCAATCTCAGTGCCTTTGTTAACTCATATTCCTCCATATTTGTACGGTAGTCTCGTATTATTGAGTTAATTCGGGATAGCACCCATTTATCAATTTCTGGTCTTTCGTTTATAGATATTTCAGGTTCAATACCAGTAAAACCATCAATATTTGCATATAATGCAAAGAAGGCATAAGTATTAGTTAACGAGCGGAAAAAATCAGATATAACTGTGCGGGCTATATCTTCCTCATTGAATAAAGTCGGCTTCCAGGGGGGATTATTCACGCAAAGATACCATCTCAAGGCATCAGCTCCATAACGCTCCATCATAACAAATGGGTCAATTGTATTGCTTTTAGATTTGGACATCTTTTGCCCGCTTTTATCTAAAATTAATTCATTTACTACTATACTTTTAAATGCAGGCTTATCAAATAACGCTACTGCAATATTATGTAATGTGTAAAACCATCCTCTTGTCTGGTCAATTCCTTCTGCAATAAAATCTGCAGGGAACATTTTCTCAAACTCTTCTTTATTCTCGAACGGATAGTGGAATTGGGCAAAAGGCATAGCTCCTGAATCGAACCAAACATCTATTACTTCTTTGACTCTTCTATATATCTTACCATTTTTCTCGAAAATAATATTATCAACAAAAGGACGGTGTAAATCTATATTCAAATTACATTCACGCAATTTTGTAATACTCCCATCAGCAAATACATACGAACCTTCCATTAATTCTTCTATTGAGCCAATAGCAAACATATCAGTACCATCTTCAGATATCCATATTGGAAGAGGGGTTCCCCAATATCTATCTCTTGACAAAG
>JBBISM010000184.1:0-5114 GCA_037441245.1 Ignavibacteria bacterium
TTATTATAGAGTTGTTTGCGTTGCTAATGAAATATTCTGCAAAATCTTTTGTTTCGATTGAAGAATATTTGTAATGGCTGAACAATCCTTTCAGAACTCTGAAGAATTCGTCATCGCCGAGGACTTCTCTTAGCATCAAAAATACCCATCCTGCCTTTTGATAAGTCAAAGGAATGTGCGTCCAGAATATATATTGGATAGGTACATCATAAATCGGTGTGTCGAAAAGGTCGGTTCTGGCAAAATATCGGTTTTTATGTTGATTCATATAATAATAGTAGGAACCTCTATCATAAAGATGCTCAATCCATAAGCCTTCGCCAAAAGTAGCCCCGCCTTCGTTAATCCAGATATCTTTCCAGGTTGCACAAGTGACGAGATTGCCCAACCATTGATGAACAAGTTCGTGGGCTATTCCAGCTTCGTGAAGTCCTCTCAGCCAAAGGCGATTGACTGTTGACATAGTCTGATGCTCCATACCACCAAAGTTAAATGGCTGAATGACTGCCGTCCCATATCTTTCGAATGGATACTCTCCAAAATAATTAATGTATGCACGCATCATTTCTGGTACGTTTCTAAATGCATTCAGAACATTATATTTACTTCCGTCAGTTTCAGGATTGTTGAAATCATTTTCCCAAGCAAGATATATTAATTCTAATTTTTGATTATCGTCTTCGTACCATTCGCTATGTTCTTTGAATTTGGAAGCAACAGCCAGCATTAAATATGTAGTAATCGGGTAATTGTGCTTCCAATGGTAAATAGATGCATCTTGAGTATGAGTAACTTTATCAATAAGACCATTAGAAGCGGTATTGAAACCTTTTGGGACTCGAATAGCAATTGAAGATATAGCTTTGTCGTGTGGAGCATCATTGCAGGGCATCCATCGGCGGGCATTTTCTGGTTCGCTCATAGTATAAGCAAGGCGTTCTTCGACAATTACAGAATCGCCAAGCATACCAAAGCCAACGAAAAAGCCCTCTGGATATAACCAAAACCCATTGCGACCATTACCTCTATATGTATAGTATATTTTGAATTCTACTGTATCGCCTGCTAATAAGTTATTCACAGGGATTTTAAGAATATCAACAATAATTTTTTGTTCAAATTCGAGCTTTTGCGAATCAATGAATATTGAATCTATCCGCAAATCCTTTGCTTCGAGTTCAATTGTGTTCACATCGTTTGAGTCAATTCTCATTGTTATAGTATTTATTCCGTGCCATTCTGTATTAGTATAATAGATAGTATTTGTTCCTTTGATGGTATCAATTCGAATAATCTTACCTTCGGAGTCATAAATTGTATCAATTTTCTTTATGATTGTATCGAGGTAAAACTTTCTTTCTGAGGCGAGTGGTTTATACCAATCAAGAAATAAATCATATCTCAAAACATCATATGGGCGTCGGATAATTTTGCTTTCAGAGTCATATTGAATAAAATCAGCTTTTTTACAGCAATGGTAATAGCATTCAATATCTTCCAATTCATCTTCTTCTGCCAATAAATAATATGGTAATGAATTGCTATAGCAAAGAGAGATAATTGAAAGATAGATAAATAGAATTTGTAGGATTAGTCTCATATTGATTTCAGATTTTTGATAATAAACAAAAACAATCAAACGTTAATAATTAAACTTTATTTGTCTATTGTTACAAAGAAAATGTTATGAATATCGGAAGTAAATATAAACTTAATAATAGTGTCGAAATTCCTTATCTGGGATTAGGGACTTGGCAAATGAAAGCTGGAAAAGAAACTTATCAATGCGTGCAGTATGCACTGGAAATTGGATATAGACATATTGATACTGCTACTATCTATTTGAATGAACAAGATGTAGGAAAAGCTGTTAATGAATCGGGCATTCCAAGAAATGAGATATTTATAACAACAAAGCTTTGGAATAATGATCAGGGCTATGAGAGAACTTTAAAAGCATTCGATAAGAGCTTGAAAAAACTAAATTTGGAATACATTGACTTATACCTTATTCATTGGCCTGTCGAGGGCAAAAGAATCGAGTCATATAAAGCGTTGGAAAAGCTCTATTCCGAAGGGATATGCAAAAGTATCGGAGTGAGCAATTTTACAATTAAACATCTCGAAGAGCTTATTTCTGCCGTTGATATAATTCCGCAGGCTAATCAGGTGGAATTTCATCCTTTTTTGTATCAAAATGACCTGCTTGAGTATTGCAATTCGAAAAATATCGCTATCGAAGCATATTCACCGCTTGTGCGAGGCAAAAGAGCAAAACATCCCACACTAACTTCGATTGCTAATAAATACGGTAAAACCTGGGCTCAAATTCTGATTCGATGGTCATTGCAGCATAATTTAATTGTATTGCCTAAATCTTCTCAATTCGATAGGATCAAAGAAAATGCCGATGTTTTCGATTTTGAGTTATCTGCTGAAGATATGAATGCTTTGGATAATATTGATGATACGTTAAGGACTTGCTGGGATCCGACGGGAGTGGAGTAAAAATTAAAGTCGGCACGTAAATCAATCTATTTCTCATTGCCGACTTTTAACATTCTATTTTGAATGAACAGCGGTTGCTATGGTAATTGATGATTCGTCAAATATATCAAAAAATTGAATAAGAAAATATTGAATTATAGGATATTATAGCACAGCAGTGATTTGAATAAAATATTATATAAAAATAATAATGATTTACGAACATTTAGCAAAAGCCGAATAAATAGAATTTGGGAAGTCCTCCTTTAATTTTTGAAAATAAAACAGGGCTTTTTCATTTTGTTTTCTAAGGCAATTGATTTGCCCCATTCTTATTAAAGAACGTTCGATAATGGCTTCTGAATTATCTTTCGAACTAATAATTCGATTGAATCTTTTTTCTGCTTCTTCAATTTTATTAAGAAATAACTCGCATTCGCCGAGGTAGTAATAGACTATGTTGTATAATTTATTTTCGGGCTGGATTGATTCGAAAATTGTATTTAATTGACTATATGCTTTTTTGTAATTTTCATTATCAATGTCTTTTACTGCCTCGTTGAGTTTAGTATTTATTGGGTTCTTTTCGATGGTATTGAGATAAATTATGGTAGTATCCTTATGACGAAAGTCAGATACAGCAGAATAGCTATCTGATGCAGGTTCCGCTACTTGTTTCCCTTCTACTTGTTTTGTTTTTAGATTGCGAAAATAACTACTGTCTGTTGAGGAGCAAGTAATGAAAAATATCGAGAACAGTATAGAAAAAATTTTCATATAGTTCCAATGTTAATTTAAATAATTACCAAATTAAAAAAAAATTATAAAAAAAAATATTTGGTATGAATTTTGAAAATTGTTATTATTTGAATTACTTTTTTATAGGACAGAAATGAATGAAGAACAAAACCTCATAAATATGTTAATAAAGGAGTTAGATGATGTTATAAAAGGAGTGAAAGATTGGACGGTTGCTTGGGAGATCGCCAAAATTGCAAAAGAAAAGCAATTAATTGATTTATGTGATAAAGCTTGTGCGGTTGTGCTACTCAGAAATCCAGAGTTCTGGTATGCACGTGAATTGCCAAAACATGCAAGGGGTTATTATGGTCAAAATTTGCAGGATACTGTTATTGAGCAATATATCAATGAACAGGGAGTAAAAAGCAAGTTTTTTGTTGAAGTTGGTGCATTTGATGGTGTTAATTATAGTAATGTTAGGCGTTTAGTTGAGAAATATGGTTGGAAAGGAATTTGTATTGAGCCTGTCGAAAAAAATTATAATAAACTATGCGAATCATATAAAGGAACTGATATTATATGTGTGCGTTCTGCAGTTTCGGATTTCAGTGGAACGATGGAAATCAATGTCTCTACTTATCCTCATTTACCTGATTGGGGCAGTGATGTAGCTTCATTGGGCGGTGAAGATATGCATAAGTGGACTGAGCGTTATGGTGCTATTTGGGAGAAAGAAACTGTATCTGTCAGGACATTAAATGAAATATTAACTCAATATCATATTAATGAAATTGGCTTTATATCTATTGATGCTGAAGGGCATGATCTGGAGGTTCTGAAAGGAATTGATTTAAATAAATATAAGCCCGAACTGATAATTGTTGAGTTCGGAGATGAAAAGAATGAAATCATTGATTATATAACTCGCTTTAATTATTCTTTGATGTTAGATGATGGACAGGATTTGTTTCTTGCAAGGATAAAAACAAACGGGAAAATTCAGGAATCACTAAACATCGAAACAGACCATTATCCAGAACAATTGATGGAAGAGACTACCTTAGCAATTAATGAAAATGATGGTGAAAATAATATAAGGGATTTTTCAATTAATATTTTGAGTAATGAAATTAATAGTATTGGCTTTGATGAAATTTCTAATAAGATTAATCCGTTTCTTTTTGCGTCAAATATTTTGAGCGAACAATTATTTTGCCGTGTTGATAAAGTGAAACCAATTCAATTGCTTTGTCCTGAGCGTTTTGATATTTTAGTTAAATATATATTCGGCAATTTTCTAATTAATAATCTGAAAACAGATTTTGCAGAAAAGATTTACAAATCACACCTTTTTGCTTTTAATAAGTTTCGGGAAGGTGATTTTAGTAATAAATCAAGCTATGAAGACTTTTTAAAGAATTTCAAGAGTTTATTAAAATCAATTCAATTAGTAGGATTTAATGAGAATCAGTCAGTAATACCTGTTGATAAAAATAATATTGCTATTGATGGTAGTCATAGGATTGCAATTTGTCTTTTATTTGGTATTGATATTCCAGTAGCAGTTTTTCATTTTGAAGCGAATATTTATGATTATAAATATTTTCTCAATCGAGGTTTTGACCGAAAATATGCGGATTATATAGCATATAGCTATGTTAAAGTTAAGAAAAACACGCATATAGTATGCCTATTCCCATCAGCTGTTGGTTATGATGATGAAGTGGAAGATATTTTAAAAGAGTGTTCGAAAATTGTCTATGGCAAAGAGATAGAGATAAATTCTAATGGTGCAGTGAATTTAATGAAACAAATGTATAGAGATGAAAAGTGGCTCGGCAATGAATCCAATGATTATGAAGGTGCAAGATTTAAAGCATCGCAAT
>JBBISM010000185.1:0-5093 GCA_037441245.1 Ignavibacteria bacterium
AATTGAACTTTTCAAAACTGAATTAATTGCCCATCTTGGCGAAAATATCCAAAGCGATGATATGACAATGATAGTTATTAAAAGAAACAAATAGGAGTAAAAATGACAAAAACGGCCAATTTCAACATCGAAATCAAATCTATTAATGAAATTGAATGTATCTACCTCAAAGGATATCTCGATGCACATACCGCTCCTGAGTTAGAGAAAGAAATTCAGGAAATTATTGATAATGGGAAACTTAGGATATTAGTCATATTTAGGGATTTGGAATACATAAGCAGTGCTGGTCTTGGTGTCTTTATGGCGTTCATCGAGGAGATACGTGATAAAGGTGGGGATATAAAATTTACAGAGCTAAAACCAAAGGTGTTTAAGGTTTTCGATTTACTCGGTTTCCCAATATTATTCAATATCTTATCAAACGAAGAAGAGGCAGTTAAATCATTTGAAGCTATGTAAACAATGATAATCAATAAAAAATATAATACAATTTTATGCAAAGGCTGTCATACAGAAGAATTAGCAAAAATCAGAAGATTTGTCATAAAGCGGGCTATCAAAAATGGCTTCGATGAAGAAGTTGCTGAACATATTGCTCTCGCAGTTGACGAAGTATGTACAAATATTATCAAATATGCCTACAAATACGATTTAAATAAAGAAATAGAGATTGAAACCTATATACAAGGTCAAAATTTTGTAGTAAAAATATCTGATGAAGGTGAACCATTCGACCCCAAGAATGTTCAACAGTTGGATATGCAGAAATATTTCAAAGAATTGAAGAAAGGCGGGTTAGGTATCCAAATAATAAGGAAAATTATGGACGAGATAGATTATCAGTCCGCTAATAATCATACCCCCAAGAATTCACTCCTTTTGAAAAAGACTATCCCTTCGAATTAGCTTTTATAAATGATTCATTTTTTTTGTTGTAAATTTGTATTTAGTTAACTTTGATAAAATTTCAAATTGTATAAAACTAACTTATATTGTTAATTAGTTATGAAGTTTATTCTGATTTTCACCTCAATTGGCTTGGCAACTTTCTTGGGATTTTTTCCATCAATAAATAAACCAAAGCCATTTTATTGGAAACTTCTTACCGTTATTCTTCTAACTTTAGCTGTAATACTCAACTTTCTTCCTCCAACAACAGCCAGCACTAAAGAAGCTGATTTTTTAGCAAGGAAAAGTCATCAAAGTCCTATAAATGTTTTAATAAAAGCTTCTTCTTTGGATTTTGAATTTAATACAACGAATAATTATTGGTTATTACAATTAAACGACCATTCAAAAACGCAATATTACATAACCGATAAAAATCTACTCAAAAGATTCAAAAAAGAAGCTGATTATATCGTTCGAGCTAATTATAATCCAGAAATCAAAATGTATATTATTTCAGAAATTAATGCAATTAATCCTTTATTCACTTTTCCATATATTCCTGGTCTTGAGGAACGAGTTAGAATAATGAATTTTCACGTTCCAATGGCTTGGATTTCTGTCATTGCTTTTTTAATATCAATGATTTATGCAATAAAATATTTAAAGACAAGGGATATAAAAAATGATTTGCATTCATCATCAATAGCGGGCATTGGACTCTTATTCACTTTTTTGGCAACAACAACAGGTATGCTATGGGCTAAATTCAATTGGGGTAGCTTTTGGAATTGGGATCCGAGGGAAGTATCAATATTTATCTTACTTCTCATCTATTCAGCATATTTCGGTCTCAGAAATGCTATTAACAATTATGAAACAAGAGCAAGATTATCATCGGTCTATTCTATTTTAGCATTTATAACTGTTCCCTTTTTAATATTCATTTTACCTCGCCTGCAGTCAGGCTTACATCCTGGCTCAGGTAGCGATACTAACATCGGTCCGATTTTATCATCTGGGCAAGGATTGCTCGATAATTACTTACTTTATACTTTCTGTCTTTCTTTATTTTCTTTCTTGTTGTTATTCTTCTGGATTTCGAATCTAAGTATTAGAATAAATACTCAAAATTGGTCTGAAATTAATTTCGAACGGAGTTCTTTATACAATAAATTTCAAAATTAACATTCAAATAATCTGATTTAGTTAAAAAATAAAGGTAAATATGGAAAGTTTTTTTGGAGATAGCACGATACCACCTGTTTTAGGAATTCTACTATTAATTTGGTTCGGAATAATAATATATTTATTCTTACTCGATAATAAAATTTCTAAAATAGAAAAAAAAATAAATAAATTAAAGGATTGATTATTTATCATTTAGGAATCCAATGAAAAGAAGATATATATACGGCATCTCAGCAATACTAATATTCTTAATCGTTGCCTTTATTTCCTTCGATAAAAGCAAAATAGAATATGCCGATTTCAATAAAGCAAAAGAACAAAGTAAAACCGTTCAAGTAATGGGCTCTTGGGTCAAAGAAAAAGACTATTATTACGATTCACGTAATAATCAATTTATCTTTTATATGAAAGATGCTAATGACGAGATTGTCAAAATCATACATTCAGGCTCCAAACCGAACAATTTCGAAATAGCTGATAATCTTGTAGTAAAGGGTAAATTCCAATCCGATGAATTTCATTCAACTGATATACTCACCAAATGCCCTTCTAAATACGAAGGACAAGCAGAAGATTTGATGAAATATTGAGGTATGTGATGTTTGGAAAAATTTTTGTTTTCTTAGCTTTCGCAAGTGCTTTATCTGCAGTATTAGGTTATTTACTATCAGCAGGTAAAAGAGATAATCTTATAAAAACTGCACGATATTCTTATTATTTCTTAGTCTTACTGATAATAATAACCTCTGTAATTCATCTATCGAATATCTTGGCTCATAATTTTCAAATAACTTATGTTTGGCAATACTCCTCAAAAGAATTACCAGATTTCTTACTTGCATCAACATTTTATGCTGGGCAGGAAGGCTCATTTCTCCTATGGTCTTTAATGGTAACTTTAGTTGGATACTTTCTAATACCTTATGCCAAAAAGCACAATTATGAATGGGCTGTAATGGGAATCTATTCATTAATTATAGCTTTTCTAACACTAATTTTGATATTCAAAAGCCCATTTGAATATATCTGGGAAACATTTCCTAACGAAGGTTTGACTCACTCATTTATGCCTGAAAACGGCAGAGGATTAAATCCTATTCTCCAAAATTATTGGATGGCAATCCATCCGCCAATATTATTTGTAGGATATGCAGCAATGACCGTCCCTTATGCATTTGCTATCGCTGGTTTAATAAAACGTGATTATAGAAACTGGATAAATGTCTCGATGCCCTGGACATTATTTGCAACTGGGATATTGGGCTTTGGAATTATGCTCGGGGGCTTTTGGGCGTACGAAACTTTGGGATGGGGAGGCTTTTGGGGCTGGGACCCAGTTGAAAACTCCTCCCTATTACCTTGGATGATTGCTATAACACTCGTTCATACTTTGCTTGTCCAAAGAAAAACCGGTGGTTTAATCAAAACCAATCTAATACTTGCAATTCTGTCATTCATATTAGTACTTTATGCAACATTTCTAACAAGAAGTGGTATCTTAGGTGAAACATCAGTTCATTCATTTGCAGATCCAGGGAAATTCATATACGGCTTGTTAGTTATTTTCCAGATATCATTTTTAGTTCTTGGTGTTGCTGCGATATTATATCGTCTTAAAGATATTTCTAAGAACAAGTTAGAATTTTCTCCATCATCTCGAGAATTCATACTTTCTTTAGGTTCGGTTATGCTTCTTGTCAGTGCCGTTGTTATATTTCTTGGGACAAGCTGGCCCATAATTACAGAAATTTTAGGAATTACCAAATCGAGCGTTGAAATAGAATTCTATAATACTTGGAATTTACCAATAATCATTGGCATTTTATTTCTAAATGGAGCTTCAATATATCTGCAATGGAAATCCACAGACATACAATCATTTCGAAAAAATATCATTATAGCTCTAATTATTGCAACAATTCCAACTGTAATAATCATCATATTCGGAGTAACTCAACTTGGATTGATTATTCTTACCATTGCCTCAATTTTTGCCCTTTATATAAATGCTCAAAAAATATCCAAGGTAATTAAACGAAAGCCTGGTTCAACAGGAGCATATATTGCCCACGCTGGTCTTGCAATTATGATGTTTGGAGTTTTGGCAAGCGGACCAATGTCTAAAACAGAGAACCTCTCATTAGATTATGGTGTTACAAAATCAGCTTTGGGCTACAATTTTACATTCATTGGAAAAGAACAAATCGAAAAACAATATACCGATAGAGAAAAATATCAATACCTTGTCGAAGTCGAAAGAAATGGCTCGAAAACGATTCTCACTCCGATAGTAAATTGGAGCGACTTCAATCAACGAGAAGCACCATTCCTTGAGCCATCCATCAACACTATTTTTACGGGTGATTTATATGTTTCTCCCCATAACGTTGAAACAAAGCTCGATATTCCATATATTATTTTACAAAAAGGAGAAAACGACGTTTTAGTCAGCGATGATACTATTAAAATAACATTTCAAAAATTCGATATGTCGAAAATAATGAATGACCAAGAAACTCAGGCTGCGCATTTAGGAGCAATCATTGATTTAACTTATAATGAATTTAGTTATACCGATACAGTTTTTACTGAACTCGATATGTCCACAGGCAATTCTGAAGCAATATGGCGTCAAATTCCAAACACAGAATTTGAGATTGGCTTCCTGCACTTCATTCAAAATCGTGAGAATATGCCAATGTCCAAAGCAGTAATCGCTATGAAAAAAATTGATACACCACTGCCAGAACCTCGTGAAGTACTAAATATTGAAGCTACTTTCAAGCCATTTATTTGGCTTGTCTGGGTGGGTGTTGTTGGAGTTTTCATTGGTATGATGTTTTCCATTGCTAAATATCGAAGAAGAACAACCCCAGTACAAGTTGAACCTACAATACAATTTGATGAAGTAAAAATTACTGAACAGCAATATAATCATTAGAATAACGTTAACTAAACAGAATGAAAAAATTTTTGTATAATTATTATTAAGGTAAATTTATGCTCAAACA
>JBBISM010000186.1:0-5018 GCA_037441245.1 Ignavibacteria bacterium
CGCTGCTGATAAACAACCTTGGCAAAGGTGAAGCTCTATCTATTTGGGCAAATGGCAGTGGAAGAGCTGCTCATTTTAGAACGATGGACCCACAAAATAATCAAATTACATTCAAAATAACAAACTATGGAAAAAATGATGCCGCTTATTTTCTAATTCCTAATCAAACTAATAACCGTGTTGCACTATATGTTGAAACATACGGAATTGGCAATTCAGCTGTTTTCCGTTCATTGAACTCATCGAGCAATACTCCTGCGGTAATGATTGATAATTACGGTTCAAATAAATCGCTCGAGCTGAAAAATTCCACCCCAACAAATAATGCATCGGTTATTTTAGCATCGTCTATAGGAACCGGGAGAGTTGCAGAATTTTTTACAATGAACCAAAACAATTCCTCAGCTACATTGTATTCTGGAACATTAGGCACTGGCAAAGCAGCGGAATTTATTTGCGATAATTCAAACAGTCAATCTACTGTATTGACTTTACACCACATCGGTCGAGGGAAGGGTTTAGATATATATTTAGCTAATTCTAATAATAATTCTAACGGATTACTTATCACTCATTCTGGAAACGGAAGAGCTATTGAATATAATTTAACAAATGCGTCCAATAACTCGATCGGATTATATGCATCATCGGTCGGTTCCGGCAATATTGCTTATTTTTCCAGAAATCATACAACCAGCGGAAATGCTATGGTATTTATGTTATCAAATAGCCCAGCTTATACACTTTATGCAGGAAACTCATCATCAGGAACAAATAACAATGCAGGATATTTTTCAGGCAGAGTTGTAGTTACAAGTATCTTATCTAAAGGGGGTGGTAGTTTCAAAATTGACCATCCTCTCGACCCCGAAAATAAATATTTAAGCCATTCATTTGTAGAAAGCCCTGATATGAAAAACATTTATGATGGAATTATAATACTCGATAACAATGGTGAAGCTTATGTTACATTGCCTAATTATTTTGAAGTTTTGAATAAAGATATTCGCTATCAATTGACAGCAGTTGGAGCTTCTGCACCCGGATTATACATCGCAGAAGAAGTATCAGGCAATAAATTTAAAATCGCTGGTGGGAAACCGAATATGAAAGTGTCCTGGCAGGTTACGGGTATTCGCAAAGATGCATTTGCCGAAAAGAATAGAATCATCGTTGAAGAATGGAAGAACGAGACTGAACGAGGCAAATATTTACATCCTGAGGCATTCGATAAACCTGCTTCGATGTCTATCGGTAATCAATACTTTGGGAATAACGAATTGCCAACAATTAACAATATCGAAAAATAACGGAGTAAACAATGATAAAATGTTATAGATATTATGTGTTATTCGTAATCTTATTAATATCATCTAATATATTACTTTCGCAAAGCTATCTAATTGATTGGTATGCAATGTCCAATGGATTTGGTTATTCATTTAGCGATAACACTTTTTTTAAAAGTTCAATTGGACAACCATTTATCGGTGTAAGCACTGGTAATTCAAGTAGTTCGATAGCTGGCTTCTTTGCTAATTCATACATAACCAGCATTGTAGGAATAAAAGAAAATGATAATAAATTTGCTACTAAAATTTATCCTATTCCAGCACACAATAAAATTACAATTGAATTTGAATTGCAAGAGTTTGCATATATTTCGATCAAGTTAATTGACATACTGGGGATAGAAAAATTAATATTAATGGATGAATTTGTAACCGCTGGTAAGTATAACAAATTGTTTGAATTAGTTAACAATAATGGTTTATTAATTCCACCGGGTTTATACTTATTAAAAATTGAAATGAACGGAAATAACTTTAAATATTCGAATCAAAGGGGTTTGATTATTATTAGATGAATAAAAAATCTTTGGCTTTACAAATTATTTTCGTTCAATCCTCAAGTTAATAATAGATTACAGAGGGAACTAAATCAAACGAATAACTAATTATTCGATGAATAATATATTACCCATCAATTAATTAGAAAAAGTTAATTTTATATTAAATCATAATTTTGTATATTGCAATGTGTTAAAATAGGTAAACTATATGTACGACTCCAAAATACTATTCCTAACTTTTTTAATATCTATAACGTTCTGTTTTGCACAGTTTGAAAGCCCTACAAGCAAGTTCGGCATTTTTGGTGGTATTAATTTGAATTCACATAGTGCTGACTTTGGCAAATTGAAAAATATACCCAATTGCTGTCCTAAATTTGAGTCCGGTAGTGGAAATGGCTTCCATGCAGGAATACTCTATGAACGCAGTATTAGTAATAGTTTCTGGTTGGGTGCCAAATTGGGCATTATCACTTTAGACGGCGAACTCTCAAAAGATGAACCCACAACGATTTTATTGGAAACGGGACCCGCTAATGGTAAATTTACTCATTACTTGACGGGCAGATTTTTAAATTTTGGCTTTGAACCGGCAATAATTTACAATCCTTTTGGAGAGTTGCTATTTTATGCCGGGGCAAGATTGGGCTTCAATTTATCGAAAAATTATGAGCAAATCGAAAAAATCACTGAACCATTGGGAGCCGGAACATTTATTGATTCGCTCGGGAACGATACTTTTAAACGTACACGAAATGAATTTGCAGGCGAAATACCCGACGCGCAATCCCCTACAAATGTCTATTTTGGGAAGTATAAGCTATGAATTGCCATTGAATAGCAAGGGCAGTTTTCTGGTCGCTCCTGAAATATCTTATTATTTTCCTATTAATGAAACAGTACAAAATACCAATTGGAAGATATCAAGCATTAGAGCTGGAATAGCTTTGAAATACGCAATAATACCCGAACTACCAAAAGAAGAGATTTTCAAACGCGAAATATATATTGATACAATCCAAGTGGAATCGGATATTATAGCCGAAAATAAGATTATCATCGGCAAAGAAAATAAACAATCCTACAGGCAGGAAAAAGAGAGAGAGATTATTATTACTGAAACTATCACCCGAAAAGACACCTTAATAATAAAGAAAATATATAAATTATCAGGAAAAATCACAGCAGTGGGAGTAGATAATTTTGGACAAGAAATACCAAGACCAAAATTTGTAGTAGAGGAATTTGTATCGAATAGATTGGATCCATTGCTAAATTATATATTTTTCGATGATAATTCATCAGAATTGCCAGCAAGATACAAGAAATTAAATTCCAACGAAATCAAGGATTTTGAAATAGAAAAACTATTTTACGATTCGACATTGCAAATATACTACAATATATTAAATATTGTAGGGAAACGGATGCTTGCAAATCCGACAGCAAAGATAACTCTAATAGGTTGTAATTCTGACCAAGGAGCAGAGAAAGGAAACATTGAACTATCGAGAAAACGAGCGGAAGAAGTCAAATCATATTTAACAACAGTTTGGAACATCGCCGATGATAGAATAACAATTCAAACAAGGAATTTGCCACAAAAAGCATCTACACCGACAAATGAACCCGATAAAATAGCCGAAAATCGACGGGTTGAGATAATAAGCGATAACGAAAAGATTACTGAACCTATATTTATTGAAAAGATAGATAGAACCACAAATCCACCGATAGTAAGGTTTAAGTTAGAAGCCGATGCCGAAGCTGGACTAAAAAATTGGGATGTAAAAGCATATCAGAATTTTGATAAAGAAAACAGATTTGAATATAGCAAATTGGGTCAAATCGAATCTCAGTTGATTGGGAGTTAGCCCGATATCAAAAAATTACCCCAAAATTCCCGGAACCCATCATAGCAGAATTATATTTAGAAGATAGTAAAGGAAATAAGCATACATCAAAAACACAGACCGAGCCAATAGAGATAATATCAATACAACAGAAACGTGTAAATCGAGTCGGAGATTACGAAGTAGAGAAATTTAGTTTGATTCTCTTTGATTTCGATAGGGCAACAATCGAGGCACAAAATAAACGGATAGTTGAATTTATAAAGAATAGAATAAAGCCTGAATCGGAAATAGGTATAATAGGTTACACAGATAGGACAGGTTCACCAGAATATAATAAAGGGCTATCGGAGCGGAGAGCCAAAGCAACAAAGCAAGCGTTGAAACACACAAATGCTAAAGAAATGGGGTTAGGACAAGAGAAACTACTTTACAACAACGACTTGCCCGAAGGCAGGTTCTATTGCAGAACTGTTGATGTAATTGTGAAAACAAAAGTGGAGTAAATGATTCACTATCCTCAGCTGGCGGAGGTGAAAAAAATAACTAATTATCATAAATTTTAAACAATTATGAAAAAATTAACAATACTACTTGCCTTTCTGCTCAGCGCCAGTGCTTTCGGGCAGAGCCTCTCTCTTTTTGATGTGGATGCATCGGGCTTCCCAACAATCAAAGCCAAGTTCTTTGCATTTGATGCAGCTGGGAATCAAATCACTAATCTCTCACCCGCGGATTTTGAGGTGAGGGAGAACGGTGTGCCAAGAACGGTTTCGTATGTTTCCTGCCCTACGCCGAAGCCGCCGCAGGCATTGTCGAGCGTGCTAACGGTAGACGTAAGCGGTTCGATGGGTTGGGGTAGTCTGCCGAATATCAATCTTGCCAAAGAAGCGACTCGTTCTTGGGACAATGGGCTGCCATTGGGTAAATCGGAATGTGCAATAACGTCATTTGATTCAAGAAATTATTTGAATCAGGATTTCACGACCTATAGAAATAAGCTGCTTTCTGCTATTGATAATTTAAGAGCAATGGGCGGAACAGATTACGATGAAGCACTCATAAATCCTTTAGCTGGGGGTTTGCTTATCACAAAGACAGCAAAGTACAAACGAGTACTTGTCTTCATATCCGACGGTATGCCTAATAGAGAACCAAATACAAATGCTATAATTCAGGAAGCAAAGCAACAAGGAGTAATTATTTTCGGCGTAACGCTCGGAATGCCCTGCCCGCAAAGCATTAAAGATATAACAACTTACCATCTATACAACAGGACAATCAACGAGGAAGCCCTTTTTCGTTCGGAGGAG
>JBBISM010000187.1:0-4977 GCA_037441245.1 Ignavibacteria bacterium
AATTTCAATCTTTTCTATTCATTAAAATAACATTTTTTCATCAATTTATCCAATTATCATTTTCTTTTTTCAATTATTCATTAAAATACTAAATCGGATAATGATAATTAATTGTTAAATTTGAAAATAAATTAATTTTTGATTTCATTTACAAAAAAATGTGTCTATTAATAATTTTAAAATATCGTTCTTTAAAAAGTAATTCAAGGAGGTCTCATTATGGACCGCATAATTTCAATAATTGCAGGAGTGCTGCTGCTTTGCGGCACGGCAAGAGCAGAGGTGGACTTGGAAATCGTTTGGCAGAAGTATGTTTACCCGACGAGAATCAGCCACGCTAAGTGGTCGGCGGACGGACGCTACATATACTGCGCAATCGGAAATACAATACAAAAGATGGACGCTTCGAACGGCGAATGGTTAGCGGTATTTGATAATGTAGATGGTCAATTCATCTATGAAGTGAACAAAATGCAAATATCGAAATCAGGAAATTATATCGTTGCCGATAATGGAAATGGTGCAGCATTAGTTTATGATACTCGAACTGAGAAAAAAATCAAGCAAATTCAGCAGGGTGTTTCTTGTGTAACAATTACAACTGATGATAAATATATACTATTTGGTTCAGGCAGACCGGAAACCAAGGGTATAGTATTATATAACTTATCAGAAGACAAAATAGATAAGGTATTACAATTTGATAAAGTAGATGGAATAAGTCAAATATCAATGAGCCACGACGGGCGCTATTTTGTAACAGGCTCGGTATATGAGGATTGGAAGGGTTGGCACTCGAAGCTTACGCTTTGGGATGCACAAACATTCGAGCAGATAGATGTGTTGGAGGATATTGGCACAGGAAGTTCGCTTGTGGAGTATGCAATTCTAAAATTGTCAAAAGATGGTAAATATTTGGCTGCAATTACTTGGAATCCTTATGAAACAAGAATTTTTGATTTAGATACAAAAAAACTAATATTAAAGGATGGAGCTTATTTTGGTTTTGATTTTATGCCTGATAGTTACTATTTTGTAGGGTTCCGAGGGGATCCTATTGAAAAGAATATAGTTGAGCTGAACAGCCTCGATAGGAAGATAAAAAATTACATAGTCCAAGACGGTAATCCTGAATCATTTGGAAATAAAGACAATTGGAAAGTATTTTTTGGGAAGATGGATTCTATTTATTTAATGGTTAACAAAACTGTCGGCGTAGAAGAAAAACCCAAACAAGAAGCAACATTCAACATAATCACCGAAAACGGAAAAGTAATATTGAAGTTCGAGCAGCCTATAATAGCGGGTGCTGCACAGGTTTCGATTTATGACATAGTCGGGAAAATCGTATTCAGCGAGGCAATAGAACAAATCCCCGCAGACGGTTTACTCAGGCTCAAAGCGGTATTTGGCACAGGAGTATATATTTGCAAAATTTCAATTAACGGACAAGAATTGTCCCAAAAATTTCAGATTGTGAGGTGAGTGATGAGAACATTAACAACAACAATAATAATGCTTATGATGGCAATAACAAATATATTTGCCCAAGATTTCGAACCCGGTCAAGTACCTTTCAATTTTGGAGAAAGTGGACCATCAGTATATCTATCTGCTGATTTGTGTTATTTTAAGCAAAGGCAGTTTATGCTTGGCTGGCACTGGGGAGCAAGCAAAAAAATAACTCAATCTTTGCTTGTTAGGCAGCATGATGCCGCAGATTATTCTGACATTAGTATTATGGTAGATACTTGCGATGTAATAGTTAAGCCCCAATGCTATACACACGCCGTTGGAAACGAGATATTGAACGCAAGGGCAATGCAGTACGAGCCGACGCTCGAACTCGACCCGAACAAACCGGAAAAGCTTGTTATTCGTGAGGGTGATACGACCCGTCCCGTATTCGGCTTTTTGCATCGCCGCGGCTTTATTCCGACCAACCCGCAGGATGCGAATTTCAATCGTTTGATTATTAATACGGATAGTATGGGAGTCCTTACCAATCAGGTTATACTCGATAATCCTTGGCCCCAAAATGCTTTGACTATGTTCGGAAAAAGTAAATTGTCTGATTCAGCAAATTATACATTTGATAATCACCTTTGCCGTACCTTGTATATTTCTATCAATTTGCGTCGTTTGGATGCGAGTGCGGGTAATCAGCCGGTACTGAAGATTGAATTGCCATATACCCGGCATAATGCCTCGGGCGGTCTTATTCAATTCGATTCAATACCAGTGAGTTCGGCATCAGCAACAGCCATATATAATAACCGCGGCAGATATAGGAAATTGATGGTTGCACCTGCTTATAGAAATTATATTGTAATCACAAAGAATATGATTCCCGCCAATAGTGAAGATATTACGATTTCCGGTTTTTTCAGATGTAATAATGATTCAACATATCACAATTTCTTTCTCCAGCCCCAACTGCCGTTCGGAGGCAATTTGGAAGCAAACAAAATTGATTCTCTTGGGATAAGAATAACCTATCTCGGTAATGCACCGATAGCGATAGATTGGGTACGTATCGAGACCCCGCACGCAAGACGCGTGTTTTGGTCAGAAATTAAGTAGTATTAAGAAAATTAGACATTATTGAAAATAATTAGAAATTAGATTTGCAATTTTACTTAAAATATATTAATTTGCTCTCGAATGAAACGTTATACTGCGTTTCATTTGAGAACAAATAATTATTCACAATTTCAAGGAGTTTTCGCTATGAAAACATTAATCACAACAATCGCAGTGCTGCTGCTTTGCGGCACGGCAAGAGCAGAGGTGGACTTGGAAATCGTTTGGCAGAAATGGACAGTATAAGGATTGAACATCCTCATATTGAAGAAGTTCTGACTTTTAAGTAAGCTCTAAATAACTCGCAATTTTTAATTAGAGGCACAATCACTCGTCAGCTGAATCCTTACGTTTCCCGAATTTGTCAATAATATCAGGAATTTTTTCGAGAATAGATTCCACTCCCTTGCCTTTGCCGACATTCAATATCTGAATCCAATCGCCACGAGTTACAAGAAATGCCACTGGAGAAATAGTAACACCTCCACCGATTCCACCGCCCGTTCCTTTTCCTTGCTTTGGAGCTTCGCCTCCGGCTCCGCCACTTCCGAATCCTAAATTAATTCTGATGATAGGTACGCAAGTGAATTCGCCGATATTAAACTGCTGTCCGATGACCGTTTCTGTTTGGGCTATTGTCTTGAGTTGCTCTAAGACTTTGTTAGTCAATTCTTCAATTCCGATTTCCATTATTTCCTCCTTAAAAATTTGATATAAATAAATTTAAATGCAAGAATCAATGCTTGCCATAAAATATATACTGCTCTATATTGCAATTTTACAAATAATCTATTAAAACCAACGAAATTTATCGCAGTGGATATTTTTCTACTTTCCAGCGACGAAAGGACAGGTATTAACATTGCATTTAGATGATAATTCCCCGTATCTAAATACAATTCCGCTTTTATAATTTTAAGCTTTGCCATACTCTTTTTGATAAATAACAATCCTGCTTTCCCCAATTGATAAATTTCACTTACAGATAAAGTAAATCTTTTCTTTTCCTTCTCTCTGTGCTTTTTCTTCAATTTCTTTTTTCCCCTTTTGGAGGCGATTTTTCTTAAATTTATTACTTTGAATGGCAATTCAATTGTAAAAATTGGTTCGAAATCTACAATAGTGACTCGGAATCTAAATATATACGAATATTCAAATAGCAATTCTTTCTTTTCCGAATCTATGCTGAATGTTATCGGTGCAACGAATAACCAGATAATAATCAGCAATATTGCCATTATAATTATAGCTAACATTCGCGTTATAATACGTAATTAAAGACAAAATGTTTCAATGAAACATATAAATGATGATTTAATGATTGCGAGTATTCTAATTCTCTAATTGAATAATGACTAAAACATAATATCATATTTTCAAATTCTTTTCTCGATATCTTAGCCTGCTTCAAAATTGAATTATATGTACCTTCGGGCAAATCTTTAGTATGGATTGCAACCTACGCGTTTGCCTGCCATCCTGATGACAGAGTATTAAATGTGAACCTGAACTTCGAATTATTTCAAATCCCAACTTTTGAAGTTTGGATACAACTTCCTTATATTTTTGTGGCATTTATAGCTCTAAGAAGGAATAAATGTAATCGTCAGTTCTTTTTTCTATCATTTCACCAGTTATCCAGACTGAAAGTAAATCTAATGCCGCCTTTTTAGCACCCTCAATGCCTTCGCCATGAGTTGTCAAACTTAAAGTTGGCAGGTAAGCATAATAATATCCATTGGGGAAATCAGGCTCTGTGATTCTCTCAAATAATACGGGCAATTTCATTTTTCATCCAAAATAAAAATAAGCGAAAACACTATAAAATTATTTCATAATAACTTATACCCCTCCCAAAGCGCTTCGGTGCTTGTGAATGATATTTCGGAGATAACTAGAATTTTTTCTCCAGACCAGCTTGTCTCGAGATTTCGTTTGCTGTGATACGATCTAACTTTGAATGACGCTTAACAGGTATCGTCTTATCTCCGTTACTGTATATTGAATGTTTTGAACCCTCACGAAGAAGGTAGAATCCGTTATCTTCCAAATATTTGATTAAGTCTCTTCTTTTGACCGACATTACTCGTTTTCGATTATGATGTTTTCGAATAATGTACTCCATTCGGGAATCTCTTTTCCCAGCTGACGATAGGCAAGCATCATCTCAAGCAATGCATCTTTCAACATATTACGGCAATCTTCAATATTCTCGCCTTCGGTCACTACTTCGGGCCACTCAAGTATCTGCCCCAAATAACCGTTTTCGATCTTTCTGTACGCCGCTGTGTATGCCATAAAATATCCCTATATTCAAAAATTTCATTAATATAGACGATAATATTACGAATTATTGACAAAATTATTCCCCGCATACTTATCCATTAAATTGAA
>JBBISM010000188.1:0-4949 GCA_037441245.1 Ignavibacteria bacterium
GATATTCTTTATAACGAGGGTATTTCCAAAATTGGAGATATGATTGATTTGGCTACTGAATATGGAATAGTAGCTAAAAGCGGTTCGTGGTACACATTCAAAGGTGATAGAATTCAAGGTCGGGAAGGGCTAAGGAAATTATTGATTGATAATAAAAATCTCCTCGATGAACTCGAAAATGAAGTGAAAAAAGTAATAACTATTCCTACTAGTTCTGCTGTTGAAGTGGATTAATAGTTTATCTTATCAATATATATGAATGAAGAATTGCCAATTATAGAAAGAATTGAACTTATTGGCAAAGAAGATGTGCGGATTCATCTCAGCGATGGAAATGAAATAAATTCTCATATTGATGTTCTTCATATTTTAAATATTAAAAAAGGCAAACCAATTGATAAGGAGATAATTGATAATGTCATTTCTGAAACAAAGAAAATTCAAATTAACAAGACAGTTTATAATTACATATCATATAAACCCCGAACTAAAAGAGAAATAATCAATAAACTTAGATCTAAAGGTTATGATATAATGGATATTGATAAAGCCATACAACACTTTACAGAAATTGGATATATTAATGATGAGCAATTTGCTTTGGATTATGCCAAAACATTAGAGAGAAAAAATAAATACTCAATTTTGCAAATTACTGAAAAGTTGATGAATAAAGGAATTGATAAAAAAATAATAACTAATGTTATTGAAATGAACTCACTCAATTCTAATGAATATGAATTGGCAATGCAATTGGCACAAAAGAAAATTAAAATGATAAAATCCGACGAGTCAAAAGAAATGAAAGCTAAAATCTATCGTTATTTAGCTCAGAAAAAGTTTTCTCCCGATGTAATTAGATATGTACTCGAAGATATTTTCAAAAACAATTAAAAAAGACAAAGTAACCAACGTTTTGATAATTCTGTTAATTTTTTTAGCTAATCTTAATAGTTCATCTGGTCAAAAAGAACAAATAAAATTTAGATTATCAGACGGAATAAATCGCTTTCAGCCAGTGATTGTGCCTGTAATAAATCCTAATCAGACTATACTATTCGTTGATAGGCAAAATCACCCTGAAAACAAAGGGGGATTGAATGACCATGATGATATCTGGGTTAGTAAAAAAATAAACGGAGTTTGGAGTGGATTATCGAATCTTGGTTACGCCAATACTTCATTTTCAGATGTTTTATTTACTGTCTCACCTGATGGTAATCAAGCATTGGTTTATCATAATGAAGGCGATACGACAATAGCTGGCTCATTTTATATGTATGAATTGGAAAATGGGAACCTCATTAACAAAAAAGCACTACAAATCAAGAATTTTTACAATAAGTCAACGAATTTTTATGGGCATTTATCAAGCGATGGAAAAAAACTCCTGCTTTCACTCGAACGTGATGATTCTCGAGGTAGTTTAGATTTGTATATATCATTTTATGATTCAATTTCAGATTTATGGAGCGAACCCAAGAATTTAGGTTCGAAGATCAATACTGCAGGTATTGAAATTGCTCCATTTCTCGGATATGATGATTTGACGCTATATTTTTCATCTAATGGACATCAAGGCTTTGGCAAATTAGATTTATATTTGAGCAGACGGCTCGATGATAGCTGGCAAAATTGGTCTGTGCCTATAAATTTGGGTGAGCAAATCAATTCCAATCAAGATGATAATTGTTTATATCTTTCGGTACTGGCTGATACTGCTTATATTGTCTCATATGATTCAATTAATGCAAGGCAAGGTATTTATTATGTTTTAATGCCTGATGAAATTAAACCTCAACCGTATGTTTTTGTAGAGGGTGATATTAATAAAGCAAATGTTAAAAATGATGAAGTCATAGTAAGTATATATAATATAAAGCATAATGTAATAAACTCATTTAATACAAAGTTCGATAATTATGCTTTAACACTTTCATCGGGACAGATATATCAAATTTCATTTTCTTCAAATAATTCTGAGGAAACGATAGTTGATTTTGACTTTAGGAATATTGATAATCACACAAGAATTAAAAAAAATGTCGAACTAAACCCCAAGAAATCCTCTAAAGAGCTACACAAAATTTTATATTTTGATTTTGATGTAGATAGAGTGAATATAACCCAGAACTTTATATTGGAATTGAATGAGTATATATCAAGAAGTGAAGTAAAAGAAATATTAGTAATAGGTTACACAGATAAGATTGGTACAACTCGATATAACGAGGAGCTATCAAAAAGACGGGCTTTGAATACAGCGAAAATGTTGAAATCAAATTTGATAAAAGATATTCCCGTGCTTATTGATTGGAAAGGATGTACCGAGCCAATATCAGAGATTGATGCGGAAAACCGAAGAGTTGAGATTTATCTGCATTTTTAAATCAAATTGATTTCAAGCTTCTTTCCTTGTGGATAATCAATTTTGGCATTATTTGAAACTGTTTGAATTGTTAATTGTAGCTTTGGTTTCTCGGGGCTATCAGCATATTTCCCGTAGATAAGTTCTTTGGAAAGGGCAAATTCGATAATTTCGTCGGAAGCATAGATTAATTTATATAAAGTAAGAGACCGCTCACTTTCGATTAAAAAACCGCAATAATTCAAAATAATTTTGAACTCAACTGGGAAATGAAAATTAATATGAACGAATTCTTTTGAACGGAGATGATGGGTTGTATCGCACCTGAAATAAGCATATTCATCATCGGAGGCAAACCAGAAACGAGTTAGTAATTCGCCTATCTGATGCATAGTGGACATAGTCCGTTTTGTATCAAAATATCCAGCATTTTCCCATTTATCTTCATCGGTCAATTTACCATCAATTTTTGGGCTGATTTTTTTTGATTGCTCTTTAATAATGGATTTAAATTCGTATTCTGCAATAGGTTTTAAAACTTCTTGGGGGACATCCTTCCCGATTATTTTATAAACATTGGCAATATGCCATCGGAAGAGAATATCAAATTGGTCTTTATACTCTGCACTGTGTTCATCGCCATACCACCAAAACCAATCAGAACCTTCTGCTATATATATTTCTTGGAGAGCTTGTTTATATTGAGTTTCTGTAATATTATTTTTTACTTCTCCCAATAGATGACGAGCTTTCGAAAGCATAGACCAGGCAGAAATATCATCTTTATGCCCAATCCAGATACTGAAATTAGCATTTATCCAGGAACCAGCATGAGCGATGGTCTATAATTAAGTATTTCGTCTGTAATTACCTCAGAAATTTTCAAAGTTTTGAACTTGCTCTCATCGCTTAGCAAATCATACAATGCACGCAAAAAGGGTAATCCGTTGTGTTCATAATATTCCCAGCAATTCTCACCATCTAACATTACTGGAACAACGGCATATCGCAATGATTCAGCACCGTGCTTGTTGTAAAGTTCATTTCTAATTGTATTTAAGTGATTGCAAAAATCTCTTGCTGCATCATTTGGATTCCATTTTGAATAGACAAAGCCAATATTATCTGATAAGAAATGGTCTCTGAATAAAATAGCCAATTCGCCATATTGATTGATGTATTTATAGGGATAAAATTTATCGAGTTGTGAATATTTGTCTTTAAGAGTATGCATAAGGATATGTTCATCGCTTGCCACCCATTTTACACCAGCTTTTGTAATTAAAGTTAATGCCTCATCCGAGACCGAGCCTTCAGAAGGCCACATCCCTTTGGGATTTTCTTTGAAAATATTTTTATAGTACTCGACTGCATCGTTGATTTGGGCTTCCGCATCTTCAGGAAATTTAAAAATTGGCTCGGGCAAAGGTATGCCTGGCAATGCCTCGTATGCAGAATGAGAATCGCATAGCAATGGAAGAATTGGATGAAACAACGGAGAAACACTGACTTCAATTTGCTCGAATTTTTTTAGCAATTCAATCTGTGGTTTGATTCTCTCGAGCACTTCTAAATGATAATCTAAGACCAGTCTTTTCTCAGATTCATCAAAATCTTGTTGTTTATTGAATAATCTTTTGATTTTGGGTTGATTTCGAGAATATTGTCCAATCCAAGTAAGATTATACCAAACTTGTAAATCGAGCCAATCTTGATTCGTAAATTCAAGAATTGCCGTTTCTTTATTCTTGGACTTTTCCAATAGTTCCCGATAGCGGTTATAAGGCATAACCATTCTATCTACATTGCAAAGGAAAAACAATTCCAGAATTTGTTTTTTTTCGTCCTTGCTCAGCGATTGTGGAGATAACTCAGTTAATTTCTGGATTTTATCAATAGTTTTGCAATTCATGTATTCATCAATTTGCAGCATTAATGATGGGACTAAATTGAAAGTCTGTTTTATTTGTGGATACTCGTGAAGGATTTCGGGCAAATCGTAATAATCTTTAACACCGTGCAGTCTAACCCAAGGCAATATGAACTCATTTCCTTTTTTATAATATGGCTGGTGTTGGTGCCATAAAATCACTACTTTTAAAGGTTCCATATCTACGATTTCCTTTTTAAAATATTATCGGATTAATCCAATAAATCCTTGAAAAATTTATCTTTTTGTCTTTTTTATAACTTTAGCATTGGACAGTTTCAACTTCATTCTCAAACCAACACCAAGATAAATATGTTCAAGATTTATATAATCACAATTTAAATATGGTGTTATTGAAAAGCGAGGGTTGGCTTCGCTCAAGTCAAAATCATAGCCCGCTCCAATTCCGAAAAAGAAATTTCCAGTAAGTTTATCATTTATTACATCAGGAAGTTCGACAACATCTGGTGTAATTATGCTATATGATATAGTGCGAGTATAAGCTAATCCGGGTGAAAATTGTAACCAATAATTTTTATAAGGGTGATAGTAAATAGGTATTTCTAATTTATATTCAGTTTTATCAAGAAATAGAACTGTACCGGATAATCCAATTCCGAAATTGTTCTGATACTGATATTCATAAGAAAA
>JBBISM010000189.1:0-4828 GCA_037441245.1 Ignavibacteria bacterium
ATTGCTTTATCGAGAATTTCCAATGCTCGTTTGCTTTGGGTTTTTATATGTTTTTTGAAATTCTCGTTGGCTTTATGGGTGAATAAATCAATACCGGATACTTTATTACTTCGCATTGTTCTTAGTCTGTTTGTGAATAAAACGGTTCACTTCTATAACGGATTAAATCAATTCCCATTTTTCAGAGGTTTCAAATTAATAAATATTTAGGAACTTTACAACTTAATCATCTTCCCGCTCTCAATTCTATCTCCTATCTGAATTCTGTAAAAATACAACCCTGCCGTCAATTCATAATTCTCAATTCTACATTGTATTCCCCCGCTTCCTGCCATTCATCAACAAGAGCCGTGATTTTCTCGCCGAGGGAATTGAAAATCTTGTGTGTCTTTAGCTTCTTGATAAAAATAGAATATTTCTTGTTTTATAAAGTTCATCACTGCTCCCATTACAATTTATCAAGTCATAGTTTTATAGATTTTTGTGTTTTTAAAATATTTATTTTAAAACATTTGCATTATATTTTTTTATATATTGCAATTTGTTAATTTTTTAAAACTGAATTGTTGGATAAAATAGAAAATAAAGTTGAGCTTTCAATTGTTTTACCTTGCTTGAATGAGGCAGAGACTATCGGAATTTGCATAAGAAAAGCAAAGAATTTTTTGGAAAGAAACAATATTTCTGGCGAGATTATAGTTGCCGATAATGGTAGTGTTGATGGGTCAATCGAGATATCCGAATCGCTCGGAGTTCGTGTGGTTAATGTTGAGCAGAAAGGATATGGTTCGGCATTGATAGGCGGCATTACTTCTGCTCGTGGAAAATTTATTATTATGGGCGATTCCGATGATAGCCACGACTTAGAAAATTTAGAAGCATTTATTGGAAATCTCCGGGTTGGTTATGAACTTGTTGTTGGTAATAGATTTGCTGGTGAAATTCAGCAAGGTTCGATGAGCATTTTGAATAAGTATATAGGCAATCCCCTGCTATCGGGTATCGGCAAATTATTGTTCAAAAGCCCAGTCAATGATTTCCATTGCGGATTGCGAGGTTTCACACGCGAATTATTCGACAGATTAGATTTAAGAACTTTGGGAATGGAATTTGCAAGCGAAATGATAGTCAAAGCGACCCTTGCTAAAGTCCGCATTACAGAAGTTCCAACGAAGATGTTTTCTGCTGGTAGAAGTAGAAAGCCCCACTTGAAACCATTCCGCGACGGTTGGCGTCATTTGCGATTTTTGTTATTATATAGTCCTCGATGGTTGTTTCTCTATCCTGGTCTTACTTTGATATTAATAGGGTTAGCAATTGCTCTTTGGCTTTTGCCTGGAGCAAAGCTTTCTCTTGATATTCATACTATGCTTTATGCTTCCACTGCTATAGTCATCGGTTTGCAATCGGTTTCTTTTTCTGTCCTTTCTAAATTCTTTGCAGTGAACGAAAAAATATTGCCTGAAAATTCGAGATTAAAAAGAATACTTAATAAATTTACATTAGAGAGGGGCGTCGTTCTCGGTTTTATATTTATATTGGGTGGACTTTTTGGTTCGATATATGCAGTCGTTTTATTGCAGGAAGGAATTTTTAATGTACTTGGTATAACCACCACAATGCGTATTGTTATTATTTCGATTACTGCATTATTAATCGGATTTCAAATAATTTTTGCAAGTTTCTTTTATAGTATTTTGCAACTAAAGATTAAACATTGATGGAACAAAATAAATTTATTTCGAAGTATCTTAACCAGCAGTATATATTTTTATCATTAACACTTGTTTTTGGTATATTTATTGTATTTTTAAATCCACCCTACCATTCGAATGATGAAGACAGGCACTTTTATGCATCTTATTTTATTGCCTCGGGACACATCATTCCAGAGGTTCGTAATGGACAAGTAGGTGGATATTTGCCCATAAATTTATTGGATATTACAAATAGTTTTCAATCAGTACCCTATTTTCAAGGCAAAAAGGTTACAGCAGAAATGATTGAAAAAGCGAAATCAGTCGCGCTTGAGCCTCAAAAAGCTCAGTTTTATCACAATTTTCATTTTAATCAGAATCCTATTTCTTATCTACCGTTCTCGATTGGGATATTGGTGGGCAAGCAAATTAATTCTAAGCCCTTATGGCTTATGTGGTTCGGAAGAATTGCTGGATTGCTCTTTTATATAGCTATTGTTTTCATTGCTCTTACTATATTGCCAATAATGAAAAATGCATTTTTAATTATTGCCTTAACTCCGATGGTGCTTTATCAAGCCAGTTCCATTACTTATGATACCCCTCTTATCGCATTTACTTTGCTATTTATTGCTATGGTGCTTAAGTTTGCTTTTGATAAAGAAACAATTGGCTGGAAGGAACTCATACTGCTTGCTATGGTTTTAATATTGCATCGTTACTCAAAGGATGGTTATATATTTATTCCATTTATTTTCTATATCATTCCAAAAGAAAAATTTGGAAATACAAAAAAAGCAATATCTATTTATATTGGTTATTTTTTCTTTATAATTTTATTAAACTATCTTCCCGATTTCACTTGGGGTGCAATAATTTCAGGGTTGAATATTAACTATGATGCTTTGCCTAAGATAAAGAATGATTATCTGCACGATAGTTCGATTAATCTTTCCTATCAACTCAAAGATCCTTTGCAAATGATGAGCAATATTATTTTAAACATATTGCATTTTAAAGATGATTGGGTCTCAGGAGCATTTGGTAAATTTGGCTATTCCTATACGAAAATGGCACAATGGATTTTCATTCTTCACGGTCTATTTCTTTTTTCGGTTGCTTTTGCAGATTCATCAAAAACATATCTTGAGATATGGCAAAAACTCATATTATTCGGAGTTGCAGTGATATCAGTGATGGCAATCATAGTCGGCTTCTATCTTGCATCGCCTGTGGGCAACAATCAAATTTTTGGTTTACAAGGCAGATATTTTATTCCAGTAATTACCTTAGTTTTATTGTTATTGTCGAATAATAAATTTATAAATGCAAAGATTAATTCAATATTAAAAATCATTGTCGTATTTTATTTGTTGATTCTTCTGATTTATACAGTTATTTTTATTCAAACCGAATTATTATCATAAATTATGAAGCGGCGTATATTTATCGGCACAAAGATTGGTTTTGATGTTATATCAAATACTTATTTAAAATTTCGCAAAGAGATTGAAAATTATTGCAGGGGCAAATGGGTAGAGCCAGAAAATCTGCATTTTACATATTGGTTTTTGGGAGATGTTGAAGAGGAAATTATATTTAATCTCAAAACCGAACTTGTTGGAATACTCAATGAATACAAAAGCTCACTTGAGCTAAAGGGAGTATCTGCATTCCCGAATATGATTAATCCTCGAGTAATTTTTATTAAAGTAAGAAATGAGGATAATATAATTCATTCGAAATATCGGGAAATGAAAAAAATTCTGCAAGGATTGAATCTTAATACAGATGAAAAAGTCTTTTCATCACATATCACGTTAATCAGAGTGAAATCTAGCAGACCTGGATTAAAAAAAATTCTTGAAAACTATTTCGATAATTACTTTGGCAAAGTAGATAATTTCAGTATTGATTTGATTGAAAGCAAACTAACGCAATCCGGTCCTATTTATACCGCACTCTAATTATATATTGAAACATCTGAAAAATACTCATTTTTTATCTTCTAATTTTCTGATGAATTTCTCGCCATTCCATCTTGCAACATTACGGGATATTTTTACAATTCCGTTTAAATCACTAAAAATTTTTGTAATGAAGTATAAACCCTCCCTTTTAATCTTTTCGTCTTGCTCCTCCGTACAATATATGAAATTCAATGAATCCACTTTGTGCATATCTTGATTAAGATATAATCTATAAATGCCATGCTTTATCCCATCATTTGAAGAGAAATCATATTGAATTGTATATAGTCCCGGAGGTATTTCGCCAAGGGAATAAAGTGAATGCTTTTCTTTATCGAGATTATCAATGCTAAGCTCATATTTTGTCATTATTGACATCAATTAACCCTCAAAATTTATGGTTACTTTTATTTGAGGCAACGTCTTTAACCGTTTTTACTTTCGGTTACATTTTTTTTGAGGCAATTCGACACCTCTGCCAGCAAATGATAAATATGAATTGATATTTTGCAATTGATATCGGGGGTGTATTATCTGAGGGGAGGTGTTGAAACTGGGATGTTTTTGAAGATTTTGAGGAGAATTATAAATTGCCATTTTATTGAATTGCCCCAACCTTTAAGTCGGGGTTGTCGTTGGTTTAAACTAATTTTTCTTCCACTTATTTCTTACCCCGCCATAAATGGCGTGGCTTTATACTTTATCTATAAATCAGGTTTTGCTCAGACAAGAATGTCTAAGCTACTGATTCGGTGATTTTTGTCAATCAAGGATGATTGACCTACTGGGCAGTGTCGGCCAAGGATGTCTGTTATACTTACATTTAAATATTTAAATTTATTATCAATAATGATTAAAATATATTCATATATTAAAATTTGTGCTTGTAAAACTCTCCTCCATATTTTGAGTATAATCAATTTATTTTCTATTTTTAATGTATAAGACTGAATAACAGGAAAAAACGAATAGACCCACGAATAAAGGCGTTGAAATTAATCTCACAAAAAAATGAATTTTCTCAGAAAAAATTTTTCATCGTTGTCGTTTTTTGTTGAAAAGATGCAAAAAAAATGTTATATTAATATCGAGTTAATAAATAAATAATGAAAAATAATGGAATGTTGCTATGAAAAATAAAATTATCATCATTTTGCTTTT
>JBBISM010000190.1:0-4814 GCA_037441245.1 Ignavibacteria bacterium
ATTCAGCAAATCTTACAGTAAGGGTAAATACTTTAAAGGCACTAAGAAATGATATTTTGAGAAATTTTGAACATTTGGGAATTGATGCAAAAAAAACTCTTTATTCGCCAGATGGAATTATTATTAACCAAAGATTAAATTTATATGAATATTCTGACTTTAAAAACGGTTTAATTGAAATTCAAGATGAATCAAGCCAGTTGATTTCTTATGCATTATCGCCAAAAACTAAGACGATTATTCTCGATGCTTGTGCTGGTGCTGGTGGCAAATCTTTACATTTATCAGCAATTACTAACAACGAATGCAATATTACAGCTGTCGATATCGATCTAAAAAAATTAAGGGAATTAAAAAAAAGAGCAACAAGAGCAGGTGCTAAAAAAATTACAATTCTCTCATTCAATGAATTCGATAAATTAGTAAAAGCAAAAAAAAATGATTATTACGATTACATTTTAATAGATGCACCCTGCTCTGGTATTGGCACAGTCAAGCGTTCGCCTTGGTTGAAGTATCAATTGACATTGAAAAGTTTAATGAAAAGGCAAAAACAGCAACTCGAAATTTTGGATTACTATTCAAAATTTGTTAAGCCAAATGGCGTTATTCTTTATTCAACTTGCTCATTGCTGCCCGAAGAGAATGAAAATGTGATAGCTGAATTTTTATCGCAAAACAAAAATTTCGTCGAAGATAATATCAATGAAAATCTTAGCATTGAGTTGCCTTTCATTGAGCAAAATACATCTAAGCTAACTATTTTACCCCATTTATTTGGTAGCGATGGATTTTTTTTAGCAAGATTAAAAAGAATTAAATAAATCGAGTGTTAAATTTTTATGACATTATTTTAAGAATATGAATCTACAAAACATTAAAAATTTACTCTTTGATTTCGGGGGCGTCCTATATGAAATAGCCACAGAAATAACAATCAAAGAATTCAACCGCCTTTCGAAAGTATCAATAGAGATACTTTTGTCAAAAGAATTTTATTCCGAGTTTATTGCACCGTTTGAGAAAGGATTGCAGAGTGCAGAAGAATTTAGAGAGACAATTTGCCAAAGATTGAACTTGCAATTGAATGATAACAATTTCGATGCAATATGGCTTAAAACGCTGGTATCAATTTATCCCGATTCGGTCGAACTTATTTCAGAATTGAAGAAACAATATAGATTAATCCTTTTGAGTAATACGAATATACTGCACTATAATGCATTCCAACCTGAATGTGCTGAATTATTTAATTTATTTGACAGAAAATACTTTTCATTCCAAATAGGATTTCTAAAACCACAACTTGAGATATTCGAATATGTATCTAATAACTCACAAATCAATCCTGAAACCACGTTATTCATTGACGATACATTTGAAAATATTCAAACAGCTAAAAATCTCGGTTATTATGTTTTACATTTAAATGACCGAAAACTATTGTCAGATTTATTACACACTGTATAAATATGTTTACAAAGCTATTTTACTTTTTGTTTTGATTAGCAATTTGCATCAGTGTTTTTATCAATGAAAATTTTATCTTAATTTGCATAATAAGTCTAAGGTTGTTAGTATGGAATCATTTTGGGACTGTAACTTTTTAGTTGTTGATGTAGAAACTAATGGCTCTAATCCACAGAAAGATAGAATTATTGATATTGGATGCACTATTATCAACAATGGTCAAGTAATCTCTGAATTCACATCATTGATAAATCCACACCAATTCATTCCAAAATATATTGAAAAAATGACAGGAATTACAAATGAATTAGCTTTTAGTGCTCCTGGATGTGAAGCAGTTTTTAAACATTTTGCTAATCTTATCAATGGGGAAAACACAATTTTTGTTGCTCATAATGCTTCTTTCGACTGGTCCTTTATCAATGCTACCTACCAAAGATTAGATTGGCAGATTCCAAAAATACCCAGATTATGTACACTAAAATTAGCTCGCAGGCTATTCCCCAATAGCATCAAAAAAGGGTTGGATAACTTAGCCAAAATATTTAAAGTATATATTCATAATCGTCATCGTGCTTTGGGAGATTCGAATGCGACTGCTCAAATATTAATCGAATTACTCGATAAAGCAGAATTTGAACACGAAATTCATACAATTGATGAATTAATCCAATTCCAAAACTCCAGAATAAGAAATTACCAACTCAATAAAACAGCAATAAAAAAATTTGATAAAATTATTAAAACCGCACCAGAAGAACCAGGTATTTATTATTTTAAGGATGAAAAAGATGATATTATCTATATTGGCAAATCAAAGTCACTAAAAGAGAGAATAAAGTCTTACTTCACATCTAATGCCCAAACCTCAAGGAAAATTATCAAACTTATCAAAAGAATTGAAAAAATTGAATGGGAATGCACCGATACGGAACTTTCAGCGTTACTACTTGAATCGAAAGAAATAAAAAAATATAAGCCCGAATTTAATTCAATGGAGCTTAAATACCGAAAACTCCCATTTATAAGACTTACAACAAACGAAGAATTCCCAATCCTCGAAGTTGTCTATAGTATTGAAAATTCCAGTGCAGAATACTACGGTCCATTTCGAAATAAATTCCTTGCAAACGAAATTTTAGAAATATGTAGAAAAAAGTTCAAACTTAGAAAATGTGATAAAATGCCACAACCAAGCTTACTCAATACCCCTTGTATTTATAATCAAATTGATAAATGCATAGCACCCTGCGCCCTGATTGTCAATAAAGATGATTACGAGCAAGAATTAAATCGTTTGAGAAGATTTCTCTCTGATAATGATAATAGTTTAGCTTCATTATTTGAAATGCAGATGAACTATCTATCTGAAAATCTGATGTATGAATCGGCTTCAATACTAAGAGACAAGCTCATTGATTGTCAAAAGATTTTCAATAATCATAATGATTTTCCGGCTCCAATCAATGAGAAAAATTTTATTTTAATACTACCAGCCAGCAAAAGAGCCAAAACACTTGAAATTTTCCTCATACGCTCCGGTAAATTAATAAAACAATTAGTCATCGGCAGAAAAGCTCCGACAAAAAAATTAAGGGAGTTAATACACGAAATTTATTTCAACGGATTTACCCCACCACTCTTTTATTCAATCGAAGATACTGATGACCTAAGAATCATCAATTCTTGGATTTGCCGCCAATCCGTTTCCTCCCATTTAATTATTAATGGTAAGACCTATGAAGATGTCATCGCTCAAATAGAATTTACCATTAAAAACATTTCTTTCGCTTGACACTTCTTTCATAAGAAAACTACGTTTGATTCGTTTTTAACCTCATTCATTGTTTTAACCAATAAAATAAATAATAAATGAAATCTATAATTAGACATAGACTGATACATTATTCTTTTATGGCATTATTTCTGATTTCAAGTTACTCATATTCGACTCCAGAACCTGCTGAAAATGTCTCTATCAGTGGATTTATCCAGGACAGCGAGACAAAAGAAACATTAATAGGAGCAACAGTTTTTCTTGAAGGAACTCGTTTTGGAACCTTTACAAATAAAAATGGTTTCTTCTCAATATCCAACATTCCTCCCGGTAATTATACGCTTATCATCAGCTCTGTTGGCTATCAGAGATATTCTGAAAAAATCACTCTAAAAAAGAATTCGCCAATTCGAAAGAATTTCCTTTTAAAAGGAATATCAATTGAAACACAAGGCATATCAATAGAGGCAGAAAGAGAACTCGAAAAACGTGAAATTACTATTAGTAAAGTTAACATCCCTATACCACAGATTAAACAAATCCGCATTGGTGGTGAATCTGATGTATTTCGTTCTCTGCAATATTTACCTGGAATTTTAACATCATCACAGCTTTCAAGCGGTTTATTTGTTCGAGGTGGCTCTCCAGACCAGAACTTAGTATTAATAGATGGTTCAACAGTATATAATCCAACTCATTTATTCGGTTTCATTTCCACTTTTAATCCAAACGCCGTGAAAGATGTTGAACTCATTAAAGGTGGCTTTCAAGCCGAATACGGTGGACGCCTCTCTTCAGTTTTAAATATTACACAAAAGGAGGGCAATCGCAACAAAATTGAAGGAATAGCTTCATTAGGAGCAATTTCTTCACGTATTTCAGCTGAAGGTCCAATCGCAAATGGTTCCTGGTTTTTCGGAGCTAGAAGAACTTATTTCGAATTGATAAAAGCGATCTTACCCACCGATCCTGAAAGCCCTATTCCAGATTTTAGCTTCTATGATATCAATGGCAAAGTTTCGCAGGATTTAGGTCAAAATGATAAGCTGTTTATTAGTGGCTTCCTTAGTGCTGATAAATTAGACTATGCTGGATTTGGCTTATTTGCTGGTTTAGATATTGGCAATAGAGTTGCTTCAATGAAATGGACACATATTTTTACTGAAAATTTGTTTTCTTCCTTTAACCTATCAGCAAGTCATTATTATAACAATTTTCAGGGCGACCAATCCGGATATGTTTTCGATATTGAAAACTCAATAACCGATTACACCCTTAAAGGTTCATTAGAATGGTTCACAAATGAAAGAATAACTCATAAATTTGGTTTTGAATCATCTAAATTCACTTTCCGTTTTTTCCAAAATCTCACTGGTATTGCAGATTCCTCAACGCAAACTGGAAATAGCGGGGGCGGTCTTACGAATTTAATAATACACGATTGGAATCATTCGATATTTAGTCAGATTAACTATCGAATTGAAGAATTAACATCTTTGCAAGCGGGTATAAGAATGAACTATTGGTCAAATAGCAACTTATTTACATTTGATCCGAGAATTGCATT
>JBBISM010000191.1:0-4722 GCA_037441245.1 Ignavibacteria bacterium
CACCAAAAATTTTGTGCTATAGATTCTCAACCCATTATTAATAACCAGTAAATATATTCCAGATTCTAATTTATCTGTTGCTATATTCATAGAATTACCATTTTGAAATATTGATGATTGAATGAATTGCCCCAAATAATTATATACTTCAATCTTTATAACATTCTCTTGACTATTATTATTCATTTTCGAGACAAGTAATTTATTTCCTTTACGAACCGGATTCGGATAAATGCTTATGTAACTAAAATTATCATAATTATCAGCATAACTTAAAATCTCAGGAAATACTTGTAAATTTATGTTTTCCAAAAAAATACCTTCATAGCGTAATGACGGTCCAGAAAGTAAACCAAATCTAATCAAAATATCTCGACCCAAAAATTTATCAAGCGATGCATATTGTCTTATCCAAATCGGGAAATGCCCAGTAAATGCAGGAATATCAACTTTATGCAAACTCTCCTTCAAATTCAATCCATATTTCATTCTTGAAGTCTCTATTGGTATCCATTTATTCTGCGCCTCATCGAAAATTTCCAGAACAGCAATGTCATAATTGTAGTCAATATGCCACTTCAATGTAAATTCAATTAATGCAGAATTTAAGTTTCTTAAGCTTATTGATTCTTGCAAGGTTAAATAATTATTTAGAGAATCTTTATATTTTCCACCAGGACTATCATTTAACACGTATTTACCCAATTCTCTATCATATTCAATGCCCCAAAATTGGGATTCCCACAGATTGAGATGCTTTTCGGATTCATAGAGTGGAATAATATTAGGTTTATATAATTTAACATTAAAGGTATCTCGCCTAAAATAGTCTGAGTATTCAATATTTACATAGAAATCTACTTTTGTACCATTTTTAAATTCTGAATGGACAAAAAATGGAAAAACTAATTCAATTTCCTGAGTACTCTGAAGTTCACTAATATTGATTCGATTTTGTTTTAAAACTATGTTATCATTCGAAGATACAATTGAAATCAAGCATTCATTGTTCAAATCATCCAGACCAATATTGCGAATTGTTAAGTTTAATTTACTATCGCTTGAGTCGCTATTTAGAATAAAGTCAATCGGGACAATATTAGTACTCCCCGACCAAACAAATATTAAATTCGAATAAAAAAAACTCTTTGCTAAATCTAAAATCCTTGCCTTTCGTTTTTCACTATCGTAGTTTATCAACCAAAAACTGTCAATAATATTACCAACTTCGGGTGTCATAGCTAAAATAGAATTTCTCAGAGAATTATCGTAATGCATCCAATCGTCTGCAGTACCGCAGGCTGCATATCCAATCGTTTTTATATCTAATCCGAAAGCGGATTTGTTATATTTCGTCATTTCAGAAGATAGATACCTAAACAAAACTGAATCGCTTGTTTCTTTTGAAAGCGAAGAATATGGAGCAATCAAAACATCTCCATATGTATGGTAGTTCAATGCAAGACGAATATTCTTGGCATTACAAAAATCTCTTATAGCTCGAGTTTCAAGCTCTGAAAATGGCTCAGAACCACGATATAAATTGGATTGAGGGGTAGAAACAGAGCCACCATTCGGTGAATTCCAAAATTCATAAGGTCCATAATTTCTATTTAAATCAACACCGAAAGTTGAATCATTAATTTTATAGCGATTTTTTCTCCATAATCCGCCACCATTTGGATATTTTATCTGATTAAAGTAATATCCATCTGGATTAACCACAGGAATTACGAAGATAGTCCGCTCATTTAATAAATTTTTGGCGTTAATTTCTCCTTTTTTTGCATCATCAAGAATTTTTTGTAAAAAATAAATAATCGCAACAACACTAGCAGGCTCTCTTGCGTGATGCAGGGCAGTCAATAAAATCTGCGGTTTACTATTTTCAAGTGGTGCTCCGAAACTATAGCAATAAATATTCCTCCCTTCAAAACTTTTACCAATTATTTCATACTTTATAAAATAATCTTTGTATTTGAGAATAAGTTTGTCGAACTCTGAGTAAATCTCTTCTAAAGTATAAAAATCACCCAAAGAGCCGAAAGTAAAATTTTCAATTGTCAAAACCTCGTCGCTTCTTTTCAGGCTCGCTAAATATTCTGAATAATGCCTCTCAGCATCGGTAATAAGAAGTTGGAATGGTATCTGATTTTCACTGAGATAATTTAACTCATAATCACCGACTATAATGTTGATATAATTATTACCAATATCAACAATATCTTCACGGTCAATAATTAGAGATACTTCATCATAATGAGTGCTATAAACTTTAACAATATGGAATTTATGATTAACATAATTGCCAAATGATGTGTATATGCTAATCAGAATGATTGGAACAAAATAATGTAAAAATATTTTCATAATTATTGTAATCTTTTCAGATACGAAATGTTTTACCAAGTAATAAAACAAATATTATAAAAAATTATTTTGAAAATTGAATTTGTTATTTTCTTATATTATTCATAATTTATAACAAATAACTAATATGGCTAAATTAATTTGCCATAAAATGATAAAAAATTATTCAAATAACACCAACCAAAAAAAAAGTCACCAAAACGACTTAAATAAATTTCTATTATTTATCCGAAAGGAGATGCTATGAAACATTCAATACTATTAGCGATGTTTTTCGCACTACTTTTAACAGTAACAGCCTTGCATTCGCAACAGCAGGAAATAACAGAAGGTAAGGAATACTGGCTCGGTATTCCCCATTGCCGATTAGCACCCAACGAGCCCATAAGATTCGGCGAATATCCAATTATGCTTTGGCTCTCATCGAAAGTGAACACAACAGCCAAAATTACGGCAGAAGCTATCGGTTTTATAAAATCAGTCGAGATTAGAGCGAATAGAACTACTATAGTGGAAATGAACGATATCTTGATGCCAAAAGTTTCAGAAGAGATTCTACCTTATGGAATCCATGTCGTATCTGAAGATCCAATAACAGTAGCTGTTTATATGGCATACAAATGGTCTGGAGAAGCATTTAGATGCATCCCTATTGAGTGGTTAGGCAAAAAGTACATTACTACAAACCTATATTTAGACCAGACAAATGACTATAAACCACCTCAAATAATGATTATTGCTACAGAGAATAACACCTCTGTATCATATCGCCCAGCTGCAAATACTGTCAAAGTTAAAAAAGGGCAAACACGTTCAGTTACAATGCAAAAAGGGGAGGTAATGCTTATAGAAGGCGACATTGAATCTTACAAAAATCTTAAACGTGAATGGGTAACAGACTTAACCGGAACTTTCATAACTGCATCAAAACCAATTGCAGTTCTTTCAGGTCATACAAAAGGAGCTTTCCCTCGCTATCAACGAGGAATGCCCCCGAACTACGTTGAGCGTTGGGCAAATTTTATGCGTAATATGTTAATCGAAATGCTCTGGCCAATTGAATTCTTAGGAAATGAATATATATCAGCTCCAATAAAATATTTCGACCGCCCTCGCGGTCGCTCATTTGCTGTTGACGATTTTGGCGACTTGATAAGATTCGTTGCAGTAGAAGATAATACAGACATTTATCAAATGAGAAATGATGGCTCGGGATTCAAGAAAATCAGTCCAACTCTTAAAGCTGGTGAATGGTTTAATGTTACAAATCAAGAATACCCTGGTTATTATCGCTCAACGAAACCTGTATTAGCAGCACAATACGGAAAATCTTGGATGAATGAACAAGTTCCATCAGGTGCTGATGAAAAGACTAAATCCAATCAAGACGAAATTCAAAATCCTCGTAGGAATGGGCAAGGTATGTTGCTAATTTTAGCTCCCATTGACCGTTGGTGTGGATATGCCCAATTTCGCTCTCCACAAGGAATGGACAATTTTGTTTATATGACATTCGAAGAACATTCTTTGAACCACCTCAGATTCGATGGACAACCGCTTACAGCTAAATTCGGTAATGCTATTATGCCTGTTGCTGGCACAAAATATGTTTACATAACCGAGACAGTTGCTGCTGGCGACCATTATATAGAAGCTGATAGTGGATATAAGTTTGCAGGTTATGCTTATGGAAATTGGGATTACACAAAAGATGGATTTGCCTATGGATACCCCGTCGGGATTAATTATGCCTCAACTTGTGATGACTCAATTTATGTAGTTGACAAAGAATTGTGTGGCGATGTAACAGGTACAGCTTATGTAGTGCCTGCCGACTCTTCTTGTGCTTTGTTATTCTCAATCAAAAGCAGTTCCAGTCAAATCGAAAATTATGATTTCGATGTCCAAGAATTCGATAGAGAAAAAGCAAAGGTTGCTAATTATTGGTTGAAAATAATTGATATCAAAAAATACGCTAAAGCAGTCATAACAAGTATGACTCGCTCAGGAAAATCAGTTACAAGAACCTATGAATATTATCCAGAAGAAATAAAAGCCGAACCAGAGTTTATACATTTCGGAAGATTGAAAATTGGCGAGAAAGTTTGTAAAGATATTAAATTCACTAACGTTAGCAAAGGAAATGTTCTTTTAGAATTTAAAAGCTTAAAACAAAAATTCAATAAACCTGAATTTTCTATCGAAAGCAATGTTTTACCCAAAACACTCAAACCCGGCGAATCAATAATGATAACAGTTTGTGCTACAGCACTTCCTGAAACTCCCAAAGTAGTCTTTGATTCACTAATTGCTGAATTAAAATGCTATTCAGAAACCCTTGTTCGATTAGAA
>JBBISM010000192.1:0-4668 GCA_037441245.1 Ignavibacteria bacterium
AGCAGGAAAAAATCTATTTCCAAATGCAGAAAGTGTTTTCGGCGTAATACTTAATGGTAATGAAACACAAATTCAAACCGCAGGAAATTATGGACTTAAAAAAGTTATTAACGCAACACATGAATTGTTTACAAGCTATTCCTCAATTGCAACTGCACACACACTCTTACAAATCGCAAGCAATGAATCGCCCGATGTAATTCTATTCTCTGGAAATGCTACAGGCTTAGAACTTGCCCCACTTTTTGCGGTTAAATATGATGCTGGTTATATTGCTGATTGTGTGGCTTTCGAAAATGATGGAGAAAATACTCATATCCGTAAACCCGTTTATGCTGGTAAATCTCAAATTAAAGCTAAGCTTAATTCACCCAGAAAAGTGTTTTCATTACGACCCAATGTCTTTACTGCACAGCAATCTTCGAATCCAGAAAATGTTGAGATAATTGAATTCACACCTACATTAAGCGAAAATGACTTTAAAACAAAAGTTACCTCCAAAATTAAAAATGAGGGTAAACTCGATGTTCTCGAAGCAGATATAATAGTTTCCGGCGGAAGAGGTATCAAAGGACCTGAGAATTATCATTTAATCGAGGACTTAGCAAATGCAATCGGAGCTGCTGTTGGTGCCTCCCGAGCAGTTGTTGATGCTGGCTGGCGACCCCACAGCGAACAAGTAGGGCAAACAGGTAAAACCGTTTCGCCTACTATGTATATAGCTTGCGGTATTTCTGGAGCTGTTCAGCACTTAGCAGGTATGTCAACATCAAAAATCATTGTTGCAATCAACAAAGATAAAGATGCTCCAGTATTCAAAATCGCTGATTATGGTTTGGTTGGTGATATTTTCACTATTCTACCCAAATTAACAGAAAAAATGAAAGCTATCAAGGAAAATTGACAAATTATAGAGATTATCAAGATGCAATAATTATTAAAAAGTTAAGTCAATATAGTAGAATTAAACAAATTATGGCATAATTAATTCAGGAAATAATTACAGAATCATAATGGAAAAAATTCAGGTTGTTGTACTCGGATTGTCAGCGAATCCCGCAAATACAAATGCATATGCTTTAATCTTAAAAGAAGCGGAAGGCTCCAGAAGACTACCAATTATTATTGGAGCGTTCGAAGCTCAAGCTATAGCCCTCGAAATGGAAGGAGTTATCCCACCCAGACCGATGACACACGACTTAATTAAGAATGTTGTCGAAGCTATTGGAGCAACTTTAGATGAAGTATTCATCAATGAATTAAGAGATGGTACATTTTATGCCAGAATTAAATTCGATAATCCAAAAATTGACGTTGATGCACGACCAAGCGACGCCATTGCCCTCGCTGTTAGATTTTCAGCACCTATTTATGTTGATGAAGAAATACTCGAAGAAACAGGGCTAATCCCTCAAGAATCAGATGACGCATTTAATCAAGAAGAAGAGGATCTGCAGTTTATTAAGAATAAACCGGAAAAAGAGTCCCAACCCAAACCAAAATCTATACTCGAAAAACTACAAATACAACTCGACAAGGCCATAAACGACGAAGATTACGAGCGGGCAGCAAAAATTCGCGACGAAATTAGAAAAATTACAGAAAGTTCCTAATTTTTTATTAATTTTGTATTCATTTATTAACCGCCGGAGTAGCTCAGTCGGTTAGAGCAACGGAATCATAATCCGTGTGTCGGGGGTTCAAATCCCTCCTCCGGTACTTAAATTCATAAACGAGCCTTAATAAAATTCCCATAATTTCCACTTTATCGGCAGAATTTAGCTTAAACCCATTTCTTCTTCCCCGATTTTTCAATCCTTTTATCTATTTAATTAGATGAATCATCACTTAAAACTTGTTTAGTAATACTATTCCAGATTATTATGATTAACTAAAAATTTATTTTGAAATTAATAAATTATATATTATTTTGTATTTAGTGGCATAAATAAGACAATACAATCCTTAATTCAAGTAGTCTTAAGTTCACTACCGATTAAATAGTAGATTATTAACATTCTCAAAACGAAAGGAAGCATTATGAATAAATATCATTACATTCTTTTATTGTCAATCATTTCATTTTTCATAACAATCCCCGTTGAAATTTTTTCAGTAGAATATATAATTACTTCAACTTTAGATTTGCCTGATGAAGATTTAGAGGATGGTGTTTGGTATCCCTATACTTTACGGTCAGCAATAGAAAATATGAATAAAAATGGAGTTACAGCCAAAATTAACTGTGCTGAGATTGAATATCAAACAATACAACTGCATTCGGGTTTACCAGCGATAAACGTAACTGTCGAGTTTGATGGGAAAGGAATCGTACTCGAGCCAGCAGCTAATTCAACTGCGAACGGGGGTTTAGCGATTACCTCAAATAATTCCATTTTAAAAAATATCAAAATACAGGGATTTAAGGGTTCTGGATTATTTTGGCGTGGTAGCGATGGAGTTATAACAAATTGTGTATTCCGTTATAATGAGGGTCCTGGTATGCTAATGAATTATGCTAATAGAAATAAAATTGGAGATGACGCACTAGGCTATTATTCAATCTTATTCTATGGCAACAAAGGAACTGCTGGCGATGGTTTGCAAATGCTATGGTGTAATGATAATATAGTTTATAATTGCTGGTTTGGTCTTGATTCTTTGGGTAATCCCGTCGGTAATGAAAGAAGTGGAATAAAGATTATTGATGAAAGTTTGCGAAACAAAATTCAAAACAATCTAATTAGTGGAAATGAATGGCATGGAATTCAAGTTAGTAATAAAACATCGTTTACTCTCATCGCAAATAATAGAATTGGCACGGATTATTTGGGAAATTCAGCTATACCAAATATGATGCACGGTATTTATATTGAACAGTCCTCTGCAGATACGATTGTAAATAACCTCATATCTGGTAATGAATGGGCCGGAATACAAATAGGTTTATCAACTGGTGCAGTAGTAGAAAATAATAGAATTGGTACAGATAGATTTGTGAAAGAAGCAATTCCAAACGGTTCTGGAATTTCAGTAGCTAACCAATATCATATTGTTCGAAATAATATAGTCTCTGGAAATAAATACACAGGCATAAGTGTCGCAGGTACTGATATGGTAATACAATCTAATATAATAGGCTTAGACGCAGAACAAAAAAAGTCAATACCAAATGGAAGCGGAATTTATTGCTCAAACTATACCGATGGTATTCTTGTTATAGGTGATACAATAGGTTATAATTCAAACATCATAGCCAGTAATTTGGGTGATGGAATTAGTATATCAGCATCAAAAATTAAAAATGTAATTGTTGCACGTAATATTATTGGAACGAATAAAGACACCTCTTTAGTATTTCCGAATAAAGGGGCGGGAGTATTTATTAAATATGATTGCTCGGATATTACTGTTAAGGAAAATCTAATTGCTGCAAATGATTATAATGGTGTAAGAATAGAAAGAAATGTTGTGATATTTCTTGATACAACTCGTCCGAAATTGTATCAAAAACCTTTTAATATTTATATCAAAAAAAATCGGATTGGATGTCCTGAAAAAATTGCAACAATGGGTAAACACGGCGGTTCCGGAGTGTCTATATTCAATGCCGATTGGATATATGTTGAGGATAATTATATCACAGGAACCGATAGCTGTGGGATTGATATTGCTAATGATTCAACTCGATATATTCGATTAAAACGGAATAAAATCGGCCCTACAAATAAAGAAATAAAAGAAATGCTAATTTCGGGAGACGGCATCAGAGTTAGCGGAGCAAAGGATGTAGTTATTGGTGATTTCTTCTCTCCATTGGATTCTAATGTAATCCGATATTGCAAAGGATATGGCTTGTCCGTTGTTGATTCAGCAATGTTAGTCAATTATTATATTAATTCAATGCTTGAAAATGAACGCGGTGGTATTTCGCTCGATGATTTAAATTTATATTTTACCAATGGTCATTTTGATGACAAATTCGATGAAGATACAGGTAGTAATGGTCTTCAAAACACTGTTAATACAAGTACTGCAGAAGCGAAAAATGCATCAATAGCTATTTCGGGGAAATTAGAGGGTGTTCCGAATACTGTTTATAAGATATTTACTTACTTAAGCAAGAAATACGATGATAGTCTTAAAATCAAAACACAAGGGACCATATATTTAGATATGTTCGAAGTAAAAACTAATGATAAAGGCTCCGTTCAAATTGATACATCATGGTCAAGCGGAGTAATAAACCAATTTTCGAAAGATTATCCCGTTGTTACTATGTCAGTCCTTGAAATTGAAGGTAGTTCACCATTTTCAATCATACAAAATCCTCAACAATATCTTGATATTGAAGTAAAAATTGATACCTCAGAAACATATATTGATAAGGATGGAATTGCCAAAGTTGTTGCAAAAATTACAAATCTCGGTAATGAAATCGCAACTACTGTATCTGTTAGAGATACATTAAGAAATATCGAAATCAAAGAAATGACAATATCAAAAGGGGTTATTGTATTAGCCGATAGTACCATCATCGCCACTATTCCTCAACTCGGCAAGGGAGAATCTGTTTTTTATTCAGCTTATGGAAAATACATTAAGGAAGGTGAATATGTTAGAAGCATCAAGGCAATTCCTTCGGAAAATGATATTAACCCTATGAAT
>JBBISM010000193.1:0-4664 GCA_037441245.1 Ignavibacteria bacterium
AAATAATTTTAAAATTTTTGAGACCTTTTTCTCTTTTCTGTGTCAATTAATATAGAGACATTGACAAATTAGAAAAAAGTTTTCAAATTATTTCACAAATTTTGTTAAACAAGTTCAATAATTATCGAGAATTTCTTCTACTACATAGCATTATTCAGTAAATCAAGGACAATTATCAGTTCTTTCAACTCAGTATAGTATTATTCAGTTTTTGGAGTTGATAATGAATTATTAATACCCGATGAATAGTAATTTCATAGGGCAAGTTTTATGGCAGAACTTATAATTTTCAGCCTTTCGTTTGCTTTAACGAGCATATTTATAGCTTTTCTTTATAGAGTATTCAAAAATAGAAATATAAATTGCCAATCTAATCTTTTATATCTTTATTACGAAAAGTACCCGAGTATTGGAGTGATTGGAATACTCATTAACTTTACTATCTTCTATATATTATTTCCTTTTGCAATATTTAACCTTAAGATTTTACTTTATCTCTATGCACTTGCTCTTATTGGCTTTATGATTGATTTTTTTAAAATCAAAAGTAAATTTTATATTATTTTCTTACTAATCATCAATTTCTTTTATATTATTCCCTCATTCCCGTTAATCAATAGTTATTGGGGGATATTTTGTTTATCATTTCTTGCCACATTGATAATCTATGCTTTCGATGAAATGAGGATTTTAGAAGGATTCAGCAGTTCATTACTCATTCTAATACAACTTTCTTTTTATTTTTTATTTCTCGAAAATTCTCAGTTTGAGGAATCCATCGTGGCAATTTCAATGATTGGTAGTGTCTTAGCATTCAAGCGATATAATATTTTCCCTTCAAAATTGCTACCGGGCACATCAACTTCACTAATATTTGGTGGATTTTGCATTATTACTATGTCACTGAGTTTAAATAATTCTCAAAGTATTTACATTGCAGAAAAAACAGTCGTAATAAATCTATTAATTCTTTTAATTCCAATAATTTTTGTTTTATGGGGTGTTATGAAAAATATATTTAAAATCAGAATTCATAAATCTGGACTTTACTTTGAGGATGCAAAGTTCTTTATTAAGATAGATTTCATCAGGATTAATTACACTGTATTATATCTATTTGCATTGGGAATTATTCTTATCATAAAAAATTTTGAATTACTAATATTCCTGCTATGCTTAATTGTGCTTTGGATAACATATACTATGTTTACTAAGGTTAAAATCATATTTTTTGATACTATCAATAATGGTAAAAATAAAAGTAGAATTAGTTATAATTCTGAAAGATTATCAAAACCTTCGGTCATTAGAGATAAAATCATTGAATAAGCTCATTGTGCAAGCTTATTAATACGTCTTGCCCTTTGGAAATTGGTGTTAATATAATTGCTGAGGAATAATGTACGAAATAATAAATCCCATCAAAATCAAATGTTCGAGATTTAATCAAAGTATCAATATTAATATCAAATCTTCGGTTGGAATTATTATTAGTAATCAAAATTATATCTCTATTCAATCTGGTGATTGTTGCTCCACTTTTTTTTGAGATAATTTCTTCGTTCTCTTCGGGTAAAATCCGGTCAAAAATTATATGTAATTGATTTACATTTCCAATTATAAACAACGGTTTTATATCATTTTTTATCAGATTTGACAATATTACAAAAATAAAGCTACTATCACCATTAAATTCAAATTTGTAATACCAGCATTTTTCTTTTATAACCAAGCTAAAATATCTATCAGCATCATTAGGAATGTCCTTAAATATTAATGTCCCATTATGACTTGAATTAAATGTATTCAATACTTTCACAGGTATCTTGCCTAAAATAGCTGGCTTAATAGAAGATGGATGTAGAATTTTAGCACCAAAATAAGACAACTCCTTAATCGCTGAATAAGTTATTAAATCTATTGTTTTAGCATTTTCAACAATTTTGGGATCTGCAGTCATTATACCATCAGCATCAGTCCAAATCTGTATTTCGCTTGCATTGAGATATCCACCAAGTAATGAAGCAGAATAATCTGAACCACCCCGCCCAATTGTTGTAAATTTGCCTGATTCGCTCGATGCTATGAATCCTTGAGTTACAACAATATCGTTTGTATCGAATACTGGTTTTAATAATTGTAAAACATAATGCTTACTTCTATCCTCTAAAACATTTGCATTGGTATAATTTTCATCAGTTTTTAAAACTTCTCGTATATCGAAAAATTCAACATTATCATATTGAGACAAAAGGTAGTAATAAAAAATCCTTGATGAGAGCAATTCTCCAAATGATGACATTGAATCTATGGTTTGCAGTGTATATTCGCCCAGTAAGGAAACGCCTTCAGCCAATTTCCTAAGATTATTTAGTAAAGATTTGATTGTATCTAATGCTTGACTTTCAAGTGAGCTACCCCTGAGCAGTTTCGGAACCATTTCAAAATGATGAGTTTCGATAATATTGATTATTTTATAGGCACACTCATAATCTCTTTCGGCTGAGAATTTAACAAGTTGTTGTAGTTTATCCGTTATACCAGCACAAGCGGATAAAACAACGAGTGTTGGTCTAATTGTTTTCTTCAGAATTATATCGCCCGCTAATCTCATTGAATTAGCATCCGCAATTGATGTACCACCTAATTTTGCAACTATCATAATCTATTTGATAAAATTGGTAAGCAGTTCCGCTGATTTTAAATGAATTAATACATTATCTTCAACTAATTCCCAAGCGGCTTCCTTAGCAACATCTAAACTGAGCTTATGCAAATAAGCAAAATGCCAAATATCAATTGCATCGCTATAAATCTCAAGTGCAAGCAACTGGGGAATAGTCAATTTCTCATTATTTAAAAGCCGTTCGCGTGAAGATTGGATAAAATCTTTTGACTCTTGTTCAATCATGTGAGCAGGAGTAAAATAGTAATTATCTGTTGTTAGCAAATCACATATAGGAAAACCGCGACCGTTCTTCTTTATTAGTAGTAATAAGAAAGAAATGCCCACGGTATAAGGTTCAACATCAGTGCCACCCCACAAATCATTCCAGACTTCTTCATCTACTACTTTGAGCCATTCAAAAAATTTAATTTCCTTTTCAGGAAGACGAATTAAAGTGCTATCAGCAAACCTCTGACTAATCATTATTCCTTGCTCTGGGGTGATCTCATCGAAAATTGCTTCGGGAATGATTATATAATCTGCCTTCTGCAATTCTTCTATAAAACAATTTATTAATTCTTGGTCTGTCATCTTTGAAGTCAATCATTCTTTGAAGTAATTTGTTTTTTTCTTCTAATATCAAAAAATATCCCTACCAGTAGTAATAATAGAGTGGCAATATTAGAAGCTAAGCTAATATTTTTCCCCTTTTCAAATTGTTCGGAATGAAATTTAAATTCTACAATATGCTTTCCAGTTGGGACTACTACCGAGCGAAAGGCATAGTTAGTTTTGTAAATCTCGGTCTCATTTCCATCTATATAAGCTTTCCAACCAGGTGGATAGTAAACTTCACTAATAAACATTAAATTGTTGCCCGAAGATTTCGCTTCAAGTTTGATATATTCGTTTTCTTTTCGAACAATATTAACATAGTCGCTCTCCTCTGGTTTATTGATTTGCACTGGCATTGGTTTCTCTACTAAAGCTGTTGTAGATGGGTCAAACTCTCGATTCTTCATTTTATATAAAATATCCACAGGATTATCAACAATAATGGCAGAATCAACAAAAAACGCACGCTCGAGCATAGTCGGATTATAATAAACGAATTGACCCGTATGCTGGGATTGATAAATTGGCTGAATTTCTTCCCCTAAAGCTCTCCTTGTTATTATATATTTAACATTCATCAAATTCCACAAAAATGGACTTGACACATTCGAAGTCGAACCATCTTCAACAACATCAAGAATATCCTGATATACTCTCAATTTTGCAGAATGATACCCCCCAACATTCTCCAATAAAAAGTAAGCCGGTAAATTTGGAGTGGGGGAAGCAAAATCGGCTATACGGAAAATCGTTGTATCTTGCTGGATAAAACTAATGACATCGGTCTTTTGAAAATATACTTTTTTCCAATCTGATTTCTTGTCTGCATAGTCCATCGGTCTATAAGCTACTCGCCAAAAATCAATAATCATTACCAGGAACAATAATAATCCGAACAAAGTAAAATTCTTGATTTTACCTTTAACAAACAAGTAAATTAAAATCCCAGCAACTGAAGCTAAAAAACCCGTCATATACCAATCTGAACTCATCTCGGAAAAAATGATTTTTATGAATTCTTGAGCAGTATTATCACCGTAATTCGAAGAAATACTTGCTATAAATTGAGAGCCAGACACTGCATCCAAATAAGCATTTTTAAATACTGTAGTGAAAATAAACCCTAAGATTAATAATCCTATCGGGGCAAAGACAGAGAATAAAAGGAGCTTTTTCTGATTAGCAGGAAGCTTTTTCTGCCATTTAAAAACGCCCGTTAGACCATAGCCAGCCATTATCGGTATAGCGAATTGCAATAGGGCTAAAGCCATACTCGGCGCCCTAAATTTGTTAAAAGATGGGATATTATAATAGAATATATCATAAGTACAGAAAAATTCTTTCCGAATGAAAGAAACAAAGCAAATAATGACAACGCAAT
>JBBISM010000194.1:0-2082 GCA_037441245.1 Ignavibacteria bacterium
ACGCATCTCTTGAGTCGGCACAGTCAGTGTATCACTTCGTAAATCAATCATTTAATATGAAGTTCCTTATATTTAATTATCAATTTATAATATATTCAAAAACGATGAAGTGTTATTAATATGAAATATCCAGGAGGCAATAAGCAAAACTAAACCGACACTAACCGGTATAGACAAATTATCATCAACATTTAATCTTCTTGAGGCAGCTTCAACAATTCCACCGACGATTGAACCGATATATGATGCAATGTAGTATGTTGTTGGTGCATTTGTGAACATACCGATAATAGTACAGACAATCAAAGCCGAAATGATGAATGCCGATGTACCAATAAGTGACTTATCTAAAAAAGGGATTCTCCCATATTTTTTCCCGATAAGTGCAGCTGAAATGTCTGAAATAATGAGAATTGTGAACGCTGTAACCATAACAATTTTCGGGAAAAACAATATACATAGTGTTGCAGAGATTAATACCCAAGATGCTCCATTGAGTACAAATTTTTTTCGCTCGTGTGGACGAAGAATTTTTCCGAAATATCCATATAACAAATGATGAATGACGATATTACTTTTGGACATAACATCAATAACAACAGCAATAACAGTTAAAGGTATTATTATCAATAATGCATTCCCCTTATCAACAAAAATATATCCGGCAGGAATCAACATTGAAATCAAATGAATTCCTTTTCGGTATAATTCTTGCTTGAAACTTATATCACTTTTTGACATTTATTTTATTTGACCTGCTATGTTACAAATTAAAGCATATTCAAAAATCAATCTCGGTTATTCTTTACAGAAGAAACGGCAAGACGATTACCGTAATTTCTCAAGTATTCACCTTAAATCTATGCTATATGATGAAATTATCATCGAACCAGGTAATCAATTGGAGATAATTTATCATAATATTCATAGCACTTTTTTAGACAAATTAATTCAAAAATGTATTAAAGTGTTAAAAAATTATTACATTCTTAACAAAATTCTTGCAAAAATAACAATAAATAAACGAATTCCAATAAACTATGGACTTGGGACTAGAGCGTCAATTGCAGTAAGCTTAATTAAAGGATTGGGAGATTTTCTACAATTGGAGATTGGATATGGTGATTTGAACGATATTTCTAACATTATACACCCAGAATTGGAATACTTTAATAGCGAATTGAATGCTACCTTAATTCTTAATGGTGAAGTTTTGAATTATCTAAATATAAACAATCCCTATTATACACTTGTCATTTTTCCAAAAGTGAACTATGAGTTCGAATTAATCAATGAATTGCTTGATGAAAAATCAGAAACAGCTAATATTGAAATTAATAAATTTGACGTATTCAATCAGGAACTCATTCTCAGTCAGGATATGTTTTTGCCGAACAATGTAGAGAATCACATAATCGGGAAATACAATGAATTAAAATTTCTGAAAAATTCTCTGAATGACTTAGCTGTTTTCTCATCATTGAATAATAAAGGTAGTTCATTGTTTGCTTTTTATGACGATATAAATAAATGCAAAGAAACACTAAATAAAATAAACCCAATCATTTACTATGCAGAATGTTACTAGCAAGGTATAATTTTTAAAAGAATTCATAAATTGCACATTTTTTAAAACAGAATGTTAAATTGATTATCAAATGAATATCATTGTAGCATCAGCAGAAGCAACACCATTCGCCAAGACAGGCGGATTGGCAGATATTACGAGTTCGCTATCTTATGAGTGGGCTAAATATGGTCAAAATCCGATTATTATTCTACCAAAATACAAAACTATAGATACTGACTATTATAACTTTAAGCCAACTTATAAAGTAATCTATGTACCGATGGGTTGGTGGCTCGAATATGCACATTTATGGGAAGGCACCCTACCCAATTCTAATGTACCAGTCTATTTATTAGAAAATAAAGATTATTACGATAGATACGGAATTTATGGCGAGCCATCAGAATATCCAGATAATGACCGCCGATTCATATTTTATAGCCGTGCCATTTTCGAAACAGCTAAAACTTTAAACTTTCCACCACATATTATACATTCTCACGACTTCCACG
>JBBISM010000194.1:2128-4618 GCA_037441245.1 Ignavibacteria bacterium
TTCTCTAAGTGTGCTGGAGTTTATACAATACATAACCTTGCCTATCAGGGCTGGTTCGAACCTGAACGAGCTATGAATCTTGCTGGGTTTGGGATGAAGGAGTTTTATCCTGGATGCTGGTTTGAGCATTATGGAAAAGTTAATGCAATGAAAACTGGAATTATGTTCGCTGATAAAACATCAACTGTAAGCCCAACTTATGCAAAAGAAATAAGAATGCCTTACTACAGCGAAGGATTGCAAGGTGTTTTGAATCTTAGAGGAGCTGACCTATTCGGTATTTTGAATGGTGTTGATTATAATATATGGAATCCAGAAACTGATAAGCACATTTTTGAAAAATATTCAGTTGATGATATTAGTAAAAAGAAGAAAAATAAAATCAATCTTTTAAAATTACTTGGATTCAACAATTTTGATAACCCCGAATTACCCCTTTTTGGTATGGTCTCTCGATTAACAGAGCAAAAGGGGATAGATATTTTGATGGCTAAGCTCGATGATTATCTTGGTAGCAATCTAATTAGATTCGTATTATTAGGTTCAGGAGAATCTCATTATGAAGATTTCTTTCGTGGATTGGGTTGGCGGCATCCCAAGAATTCCATAATTAATATCGGTTATAATAATGCCCTTGCTCATAAAATAATAGCTTCGAGCGATTTCATTCTTATGCCATCACGGTTTGAACCCTGCGGATTAACTCAAATGTATGCACTTAAATATGGAACAATACCAATAGTTCGTGCAACTGGTGGATTGAATGATACAGTTAAAGAATACATACTCCAAACTGGTAAAGGCAATGGTTTTGTTTTCTTAAATTATGATGCTGGGGATTTCGACTATGCAGTCCATAGAGCATTAAGAACTTATAATTCGCAACCGCATTGGGATATTATACGCAAAAATGCAATGCTCGAGGATTTTTCTTCATCAAAAACTGCCTTAGAATACCTTAAAGTATTCAAGTGGGCTTTGGATAATATCAAGTGATTTAGAATTTTATTATTGCTTATACTATGATATTCCGATAACAATTAATTGGTTGATCTACTTGAATCTCAACTTCTGCATTGATTTGCGAAAACGCCGGATATTTGAAACTACTCATGATAATGACTACGAGAAGTACATTTATACTAGTTTTAACGATAAAATTTTTAAGAAGAACCATACATTGCCTCTATTAATTCTGAGTACTTTTGTTCAACAACGTGTCGCTTAATGCTCATTTTTAAGCTCAACTCACCATTTTCGATTGTGAATGGTTGTGATAACATACGAAATTTTCTAACTTTCTCGAATTTTGATAAATCTTGTTGTAAATAATCAATATCTTTTTTGATGTGGTTGATGATCTTATCATTAATAATCAATTCCTCAGGAGTAATGTATTTAATGCCAAAATCGTCAGCTAGTTCAGCTAAGCGATTGAAATCTGGCGAAATCAACGCAGTGCAATATTCTCGACTATCGCCAATTATAACTACGTGTTCGATATACTTGCTCTGGCAAAGTAAATTTTCAATCAATTGAGGAGCAATATTTTTACCGCCAGAATTAACAAAGATATTTTTCTTTCTATCTGTAATTCTTAGATTTCCTTTTTCAGTCCATAAACCGATATCGCCTGTATGAAGCCAGCCATCGCTATCAATGACTTCTTCAGTAGCAATCGGATCCTTCCAATATCCTTTCATTACATTATCGCCTCGTACTAAAATTTCGCCGTCATCGGCTAATTTCACTTCAACATTAATCAAGGGTTTCCCTATTGTTCCAATTTCAATATCCCAAGTTTGTCCAACAGCAACAACTGGAGATGCTTCTGTTAATCCATAACCTTGCAAAACATTTAATCCCGCAGATAAGAAAAACTCATGGACCTCATCTGAAAGGGCAGCACCACCAGATACAATTTTTTGAATTCTTCCTCCAAACCTTTCACGGATTTTCGAGAAAACCAGTTTGTCTGCTATTGAATAAAATAATGCAATTTGAAATATACTCTTATTTTCGAGTTTTCTTCTAATATATTCCCTACCAATTTTAACAGCCCACAAAAAAACTTTCTTTTTAGAAGATTTTTCTTTTTCCACATTACTAAAAATTCTCTTTTTGACAGTTTCAAGTAATCTTGGGACAGTCGTTAGTAATGTGGGTTTTGCTTCTAAAAGATTTGTTGCAACAGTATCAACAGATTCAGCCAAATAAATTGTTGCACCGACAGACAAAGCTGAATAATAACCAGTTGTTCTTTCGTAGGAATGACATAGGGGCAAAAATGATAAAACTGTATCATTTTCTGTGAATTCAACAGTTTTAACAGAATTCATTACATTCGAGCAAACATTTTTGTGTGTTAGCATCACTCCTTTTGGTGTACCAGTAGTCCCGCTCGTATAAATAAGTGTCAAAAGGTCATCTTGTTTAACTTTCTTGCAATGCTCGAGGAAAATCTGTTCCCTTTCGTCAGCGTTTTTGATT
>JBBISM010000195.1:0-1987 GCA_037441245.1 Ignavibacteria bacterium
TAAAAAGAAGAAAAGAAATGAATTAGCTATCTTATGTACACGTAAATATCACCAATATAAGGGTCTGTTTTGCTTATCTGCAATATTTTATCAATTTGTTCAGATTTAACGTATGTTCCTTCGCCCAATAATACAATACCAGATTCTAAATTAATATTTCGGGATAGAATCATTCCACCTGTTAAATCCTTCAACTTTATCGCTTTTTCTCTCATACGACTGTTATTTATGCTTTTAAAACCAAGGAATTGGTCAAAATAAGCTACTATTTTATAATCATACAATCTTTTGCTTTCGTGATAAAGACTTTCAAGGGCTATTGTATTATTATTCCTTGACTCTTCAAGATATTCCATATAATCAAACACCACCCTAATAATGCGTGAACCAAATGGAATTTGCCAGCCCATTAATTTTTTGGGATAACCACTTCCGTCGAAATTTTCAAATACGTGATATAAGATATTGGCTACATCCTCATAGTTTCTCACCATATTAGCTAAATCACGAGCTAAAATTGGAACAACAGACATATTTTCGCCGCTAATCATACCACTTCTTGTAACTGGTTTATCAATAATTTTATCAGGCAATCCAACTTTTCCGATGAAACAAAGCTTCGCAGCTCTTTCAATATTGTTGATTTCACTCGACTCAGTATCGCCGAATTTTTTTGCAATCCAGACAGTCGCTTCCGATATGAAAGTTAAATTCTTTTGTATTCTTGGGATTCGTAATTCCTGAAACTTTGATAGAATATTGCTCATTTTATCAACATCTTCATCGAGTAATTTACTCGATTCCTCAATTTTTTCTTCAAAGAGTTTAACTTTTTGTTGCAAATTGAACAGTTTTGAAGCAGTCTTTAATACTGAAATCAAACCTTCAATTGAAACAGGTTTCGAAAGAAGAGCATCTGCACCTAATTTCAACGCTTTGAGCAATTCTTCTTTATCTTGATTATCAAAAGTAATAACAACATAAGAATCTTTTAGATTGTCCTTAGATTTAATATTTTGTAGCAATTGTAAACCGTTCAACTTGCTTAAAAATATTCCAGTTATGACAATTGCTTGCTGATTATTGGTAGTTAGCATAATCCATGCATTTTCTCCATCTGTTGTTGATTCGATAATTGCATCAGGATATATCATTCTAATTAGATGGGTCAAAATCTGTATCATTGATTCGTCGGAATCAAAAACATAAAATTTTACTGTTTTAACCATATCTAAATTTCAATAATTACAATAATCAATTATAACGTATAAATAGATTCAATCAAAATCTATGTTAATCTATTTATCGGTTATCATAGTGAACAAATTAATTTCATCAAAAAAATAATACGAAAAATACTAATATTTTTCTTGATTAGTCAATAATCTTTTGTTTCATATAAATTATTAAGTTAGAAATTGGTTGGCGAAATAACTGCTCTTGTTACTGCTGTTTTATGGTCTATATCATCGTATATTTTTACTGATTTATCTAAACGTATCGGCTCAATTCAATTGAATATTTATAGGATGCTCATTGCCGCAATCTTTATATATTTAACCACATTATTGCTTGGAATCAGATGGGAATTTTCAGATAATCAATTGTTCTATCTATGCTTGAGTGGAATAATAGGGCTATTGATTGGCGATACTTTTCTATTTAAATCATTTTCAATTCTTGGAGCAAGAATTGGAATGCTTATTATGTCGCTCAATCCAGGTATAGCTGCTATTATTGCATACTTTTCCCTATCAGAATCATTATCAATAATCGGAATAATTGGTATAATAACAACACTGCTCGGTATTTCAATCGTTGTTTTGCAAAGAAAAAACAACAATTCAAAAGATAATATAAATTTGATTGGCATTTTTTATGCTTTTATGGCTGCAAGCGGTCAAGCGGTAGGATTAATTTTTGCAAAATTAGCATTTATAGAAAGCGATATCAATCCATTTATTGCAACATATATTCGATTAATTTC
>JBBISM010000195.1:2061-4591 GCA_037441245.1 Ignavibacteria bacterium
CACTGAAGTTACTCTTTTCTGGCTCATTTATTGGTCCATATCTTGGCATCACGCTTAGTTTTATTGCTGTTACAAACGCCGAAGTCGGGATTGCTTCTACTATTATGTCCACAACCCCAATTATTATGCTACCAATGGCACGCTATTTCTACAAAGAAAAATTAAATTTGAAATCAATAATCGGTGCTATTATTGCAGTCATTGGCGTTGCCCTATTATTTTTAAGATAATCAAAAAAAATCGGAGATTATCTTTCACGAAATTTAAATTTTAACTTTCAAAAAAATATTTTGATTTTTATAAATTTTTCATTAAGTTTCATTTCGTAATTCAATCATATACTTATTAAATATGGGGTGGTTATGTTTAAAAAATACTTGATTTCCGTAATTGTAGTATTTGTTTTAATTGCAATACTCGATTGGCTAATACATTCATTCATACTAATGAGTTTATACGAAGAAACACCAAACCTTTGGAGACCGATGGAAGAAATGAAGTTTGTTTTGGGTTACATTGTTGGTTTTCTATCAATTGTCTTTTTTAATTATTTATATTACAGATTAGTGAAGGATAAAACGCCCCTAAATGGTCTATATTATGGTCTAATAATTGGTATAATGTATGGCCTTGGTATGGGCTATGGAACATATAGCTTTATGCCAATACCCTATATGCTTGCTCTGGGTTGGTTCTTAGCTAGTGTTATTGAATTCACACTGGCTGGATGGATACTTGGTTTAATAGTACGAGAAAAATAAGCATCATTATTTTGCTCGAGTAAAGAATTTTTTATAAATTTGCATACCATTGCAGGTATTGCAGTGACAATTTAATAGGGAATCCCGTGAAAATCGGGAACGGTTACGCCGCTGTTACGGGCGACGAGCTTACTGCACCGATATGGTACCCACTGTTTCTAACGAAATGGGAAGGAAGTAAGCAAGGATGACCCCGAAGTCAGAAGACCTACCTGTAATGCTCATTATTAATTATGTCTGCGTCAACAGATAAATGAGAACTTATGATTATATTTACAATAGACTGCTTTTGCAATCCACTTTTGGCATTCCTTTTTTTTATCAATTTAGCGAGGACGTTATGAATAGAAGAATAATTCTTTTAACTATACTATTTTTCTTACCATTAAAAACAGTTCAATCAGAGTTTCTTACATTTAAACATGAACTATATAAAACTGGGGTCGGATTTTATAATACTAATGAAAACACAGCACATCTATTTTTTGCTGGCTATGACTCAAACTTCGATGGAATATATGACCCTGAGTTGAACGAAGAACCAGCTTTTTGGGTACGTATTGAATATGTTCCCCCAACTTTTTTAGATATTAAACATATAATGGAATTCGATGATGGCTTTTTGCAATTCCCTTTCCGACCAGCTCAAAAAGATAATTTACTCTATATACCATTTCAAAATAAAATCATTATATGTGATTTAGAAAACAACACTATTATTAATGATAATTTCCTTGAAATTTCTGCTTCTGCTCTTTCAATTTTTGATAATTTTCTCTTTATCACTCAAAGAATTGATTTAGACGGCGATTTCTTCCCCGATGAAAATATTGTCATTGTTTATAACTTAGCCAATAATATAGCAATAGACACATTAGAAGCCAAAACAAACGTTCAGCAAACTTTACCTGTATTTTGGAAAGGCCAATTTTATTTGTTCGTTCTAAACGAAGGCGCATTTGGCGCAAACGATAGCCAATTACAGGTATTTAAATATGCAAACTATAGATTAAGCGAAATTAAAGTTATTGACTTAGGAGATACTGGTAATTTTATGGCTATTTATGATGACAGATTGGCTATCGTTATGAATGGCTCAAGCGAAGTCCATTTTCTCGATTTAGATAATTTAGAAATTAGCAAAACTTATCAAATTCCAACAAGCGATTGGAATGGTCCAAGAGAAATAGTCTTCTCAGGCGATAATGATAATAGAAAAAATGCATTTGGGGATTTTGTTATCTCGACTTATGATAATAAATTATTTTCTCTTTTGAATAATGAAATTGTTGAATTAGTTGAAGTAGATTATAAAATAGAAAGCCTGGGATTCATTGGCTCCAGCTTAGTTGCTCTTTCAGCTTTTGATGACTACTATAATCCATCAAATGTTGTTTATTTCTTCCTCAATATTACCTCTTCGGTGGAAGAATATAATGCTTATGGGATAGAAGTTTATCCAAATCCTGCTTCGGAATTTCTTTACATTAAAAATAATAGCAATGATTTTATTTTATCAATAGAAATTTATGATTCGAACGGAATGATTGTTTACAACTTTTCAGTAACGAATAATCCGAGTATTACCGCAATACATCTCAATAAATTGAATTTAGTAAATGGAATTTATTTTGCTAAAATCAACACACATAAAGAAATAATTACGAAGCCATTTATTTTTATTAGATGATAATATTTGCAATTAAATATTCGATAAACATATTGGCGTTTTGGAAAAAGGCAGATTCATCATTGAATGCTCGAATATC
>JBBISM010000196.1:0-4581 GCA_037441245.1 Ignavibacteria bacterium
TATAAACAAATTAAGAACTAATAATTTCATAATTCACTCCAGAATAAATAAAAAATCATCTTATTCAATGTTACAATTTACAACAATTATGATATTGAATAAAATCAAAGCAAACCACAGCTGAGACAATTAAATCATCAACCTTGGTAACCAGAAAAGTTCTAAGATTCGCTTATAAATAAAGATAAAACATTTTTATTGAGTAGATTAGCTTGAGTTTTAAATAGCAAATCGCTCGATGACCTTGATTTCAATATTTGTACTTCAGCTAATGCTTCTTGAAAAGTTTCGATTGGCGTGTTTTCCATTCGGTCTAATGGGTGGATATTATCCAAATGTTTAGTATTCTCCAACTTTTCTATGCTCTTTAATAATATTTCAGTAGATTGAGATTGCGTTGGAGATTTGATTTCTAACTTATCTTTTTGAATATTACGTGTTTCGACCGCAATGTCTTTCTTTGATTTTGCTTGTATTTCAGTTGTTATCAATTCTGATGACTTGATTTCTGTAACTTTCATAATAATGACCTGTTATTAATTATATGTAAAACTAGGTTTTCAATATTTATACCAATTTTTTTTCTTTGAATTTTGAGAATTATTGTTAAATTATAGATAAAAAAAAAGGAATTTTACATATAATTGAAGTTTTACAAGCAAATGCAGGGGAGCCTATGAAGACTATTTTACTACTAATTCCAACACTATTGCTCATATTCTCTTGCTGTCCTGAACAAAAGGACTTAACCGCAGAACAGCTTAAATTAGAAAAGGAAGCTGTGATTAATGTAATAAAAGCATATAATAAGGCAGCTGACGCCAAAAACTTTTCAGCTATGGTCGAGACTTTAGCAGGTGAAGTTACATTCTTCGGTACGGACTCTGCTGAAGTAATAACAACATTTAGCGATTACAAAAAACAAATGCTCAAGCAGTGGGATTATTACGACGAGATGAAGTATGGCGAACTTTATGATGTCCATATCCAGATGGACAAACAAGTCACATTTGCATCAGCAATTTTTGGAGTTCCCATTACTTTGCGTAGAGGTAATCAAATTGAAAATCATTTTTTAAGAGTTGCTAGAACATTCAAGAAAGAAAAAGGTAAATGGGTTATTAGTAGTGGTATTGTAGGAATTACACGTTCTGGAGATCAAATAAGTGATAATCTTCAATAGAATTACTTCAAAATATCTCATTTAATTATTTATAAGCTCGCTCTTTACTTAAGCGAGCTTAATTTATTTTTAAAAAAGAGGAGGTTATTATGGATGAAAATTTTAGAACAATTGACAAATTCAAGGATAAATATCTTAGCGAATTATTCGAATTCCTAATGATCCCCAGCATTAGCAGCGATCCAATTCATAAGTCAGATGTCGAAAAATGTGCTAAATGGTTAGCCAAACATATAGAAACAATTGGATTCAAAGATACAAGAATTATTCAAACCGAGGGGCATCCTATTATATTCGCAAATTTTGACAAGATAGATACAAATAAAAAAACTTTTTTGATTTATGGACATTACGATGTTCAACCAGTTGACCCATTGGATGAATGGCGAAGTCCACCTTTTGAGCCAGAAATCCGCAACGGGAAAATCTTTGCTCGAGGTAGTTCTGATGATAAAGGGCAATTATTCGTGCATTTGAAAGCGATTGAATCATTGAGGCAATTTGGGGAATTACCTGTAAATGCGAAGTTAATAATCGAGGGAGAAGAAGAAGCAGCAATGAACAATCTCGATGGATTCATAAAAAGTAATTCTGAATTATTGCAATGCGATGCAGTACTTATTTCTGATACTGAATGGTTCAGTGACGATTTACCATCAATATGCTATAGCTTGCGAGGTATTGGATTTATGGAAGTTACCGTTTATGGACCTAATAGGGATTTGCATTCTGGTAGTTTTGGTGGAGCAGTAGATAATCCTGTTATTGTATTATCCCAAATTATTGCTCGATTGAAAGATAATTATGGTAGAATTACAGTTCCAGGATTTTATGATGATGTAGTTGAATTAGATGAAATTGAGAGAAGCGTTTTTTCTTCATTGCCATTAGATGAAGAAAAGTTTTTCAGTGATATTGGTCTTAAAATTGGAAATGGAGAAATTGGATTTTCTGTACTCGAAAGAATTTGGGCTCGTCCGTCACTCGATGTAAATGGCATTTACGGCGGATATACAGGAGAAGGCTCCAAGACAATCATACCCTCGAAAGCTACTGCTAAAATCAGTATACGCTTGGTGCCTAATCAAAATGCAAAAGATATTATAAATAAAACGGTGAATTTCATAAAAAATTTAGTTCCTCCAACTGTAAATATTGATATTAAATTTTATGAAGGAGCGAATCCTATATTAATTAACAGAAACAGTTCGGCAATTCAAGCAGCAATTTCGGCTTTCAAAAATTCTTTTAGTAAAGAACCAGTATTTATTCGAGAAGGAGGCTCGATTCCTATTGTTGAGCAATTTGTTGATTATTTAAAGAAACCGGTTGTTTTATTGGGCTTGGGTTTGCCAAACGACAATATTCATTCGCCGAATGAAAATTTTGATATTAATAATTTCATTGGTGGAATCAAGGCCTCAGCTTATTTTATGAAAGAATTTTCAAGAAGTTGATTTGAAAATAGAAATTTTACCTTTTGAGTATGACTACTATTGATTATCTTTGCTGAATTATTTTTTTTTTGTATATCAATTTTCATTACAATTATCAATAAAAATAGATTACGAAATAAATTGATTGAAAAACTAATTAGGAGCGATTATGGCAGATGAAAAAAAATTTGTTCCATTTGTTTCATCAGATTCAAATATTGCTGAATTTACAGTCAAAGCACTGATAATTGGATTACCTATGGCTGTAATTCTCGGAGCCGCTAATGCCTATCTGGGATTAAAAGCTGGTATGACAATAGCCGCAACCTATCCAGCAGCGGTTATTGCTATGGCTTTTTTGAGGATATTCCGAGGTTCACTTCTCGAAGAAAATTTTGCACGTACGATTGGCTCAATTGGTGAATCTGTTGCTGCTGGTGCTATTTTTACCATTCCAGCTTTTTATATTGCTGGTATCTGGGTTCCATTTGTTACAACTGAAACTTATATTACTGCTACTCTGATTCTAGTCTTCGGCGGTATTTTAGGTATTATGTTCGTTGCTTTGTTGCGACGAATTATGGTAGAAGATAGGGAATTGCCTTATCCCGAATCTGTTGCTGCATCAGAAATTCATAAAACCGGAAGAAAAGGAGGTAGTGGTTCGGTCTATTTATTCTCTGCTATGCTTTTTGGTGGTTTTGTAAAATTATTGACACAACTGCACATTATACCTCATATTTGGGAAAAATTTACAACTTTTGCCAAACAAACTATTACTGGAACAACATTTTCTGGTCAAGGAGGCTTATTTCTCAGTTCTCCTGGAATAAGTCCAGCATATATGGGCGTTGGCTATATTATTGGTCCTAAACTAGCTGCTTTGAATTTTTCTGGCGGTGTTATAGCTTGGGGTCTGCTCGCTCCGATGATTCTTTATTTTTTATCACCAAATTTAGATTTTGAAGCGTGGGCACAATTCTTAGTGGCACATCGTGGTATGTCATTCGATGAAGCTATGGGAAGAGTGCAAAATCCTCAGTTCCAAATCATTGAAATATGGAAATATATTGTGAGACCGATCGCTATCGGTGGAATGTTAGTTGGAGCTTCTTATACTCTCTTTAGAATGAGGAAAAGCTTGATAGCAGGTATAGCTCGTTCTGTAGGTGATTTGAAAAAAGCTGCAAGCGGTGCTTCAATACAATCTGAAAGAATTGATAGAGACATTCCATTTTTATGGGTTGTTGTGGGAATTATTATTGTTGCTATTGCTACTTTCCTAATAACATTTATGATATTTGAAACTTCATTTTTAATTGCATTTGTCGCCTCTACAATAATGATAATTTTAGCATTTTTCTTTGCGGCAGTTTCGGGTTATCTAGTTGGAATAATGGGCTCGTCGAATAACCCAATTTCTGGATTGACATTAACTGCCTTAGTTATTACGGCTCTTATACTTGTTGCCCTTGGAGTAACCGCAGAATCGGGTGGTGTAGCTGCGGTCTTGGGAGTCGCTGCAATTGTATGTGTTTCGGCTGCTGTGGCTGGCGAAATGCTCCAAGACTTAAAAGCTGGACATATTCTTGGTGGAACACCGTGGAAAATGCAAGTTGGAGATATCATTGCTGTTGTTCTTTCTGGTGTTGTTATGTTTTATGTTTTAGGAGTGTTGAACGAAGCAGATATTAGAATTGGACAAGTCCATGGTTATGAGGGTGGTTTTGGCAGTAGAACATTGTCAGCTCCTCAAGCAAGCTTAATGGCAATGCTTTCGCAAGGTATTGTCGGTGGAGAGATGGCATGGCCCCTTATTATTGTTGGTATGATTATGGGAATCGGTTTTATTCTGATGCAAGTGAAAAGTCCTATGCTTGTATCTGTGGGTATGTATTTACCGCTCGAAACAACTTTTGCTATATTTATCGGTGGTTTAATTAAAGGCATCGTTGAAATGGT